>JANNNU010000059.1:0-18437 GCA_031398695.1 Paracoccaceae bacterium
CGGATTTGACGCCGCGTTCCGTCAGGATGTCGGCTGCCACTTCGCCTTCGCGAGCATCGGAAGGCGCGGTGCGGAAGAACAGCCCGTCATCCTCGGCGGTCGACAGTGCGGGCGACGTGGCCGACGGCGAGATCATGACGATGCCGTTCGGGCGCGCGACGTTCTGCAAGATGGCCCCGGTCACGCCCGAACAGTCGCCTCCGATGATCGCGGCAACCTTGTCGGCGGTGATCATGCGCTCGGCCGCTGCGGTGGCGGCAGCGGTGTCGATGGCGCAGGTGGTGTCGCCACGCACGGCGGTGACGGTCGAGCCGCCCAGCAGCAGGCCGGAAGCGTTGACCTCGGCAATCGCGTTCTCGGCGGCCGCGGCCATCGACGGGGTCAGCGATTCAATCGGGCCGGTGAAGCCGATCAGGATGCCGAGTTTGATGTCTTCGGCAGCGGCGAGCCCGGCGAAGCCAACAGTTGCGACAGAGGCTAGAAGCAGTTTTTTCATTTTATTCCCCATGTTGGACAGAAATCCTGCGGGGAAACCTAAACTGCACTTTTGTAAAAGAAAAGCATCTTCACGGTCGGCGTCAGTAACGGCAAAGCTACTGCAATCGTGCGTTGAACTTTGCGTGTGCAGCCTTGGCGGGCGGCCCGGCAACGTACAGTTTCATAGTTGAACAAAACAGGAGATCACCCATGCGCGCAGCCGTTTTTCTTGCCGCAGCCTCGGCGATGCCGCAGGTTGCGTTCACGCAGTCTACCGTGCAGACGAGTTCCGGACCGATGCAGATCACCGCGATGGCCACAGGCTTTGACGAGCCTTGGGGTCTGGGTTTTCTGCCTGACGGCAGCTTTCTGGTAACCGAACGCGACGGTCGCCTGCAGCTGGTGAGCGATGGCGCATCCCGGTCGGTCGATGGCGTGCCGGATGTGGTGGCGCGCGGGCAGGGCGGGTTGCTGGACGTGATGATCCCGCGCGACTTTGCCACCAGCCGCGAGGTGTGGCTGACCTATTCTGCGCCGCTGGACGGCGGGTCGGCAACGGCGGTGGGACGTGGCAGGCTGTCAGCCGACGGCGCGCGGCTGGAAGGTTTTGCGACCGTGTATGCTGGCGACGCGCGGTCTGGGGCGACCAAGCACTATGGCGCGCGCGCGGTCGAGGCGCCAGATGGCACGATCTTTCTGACCACGGGCGAGCGGGGCACCGGCCCGGGCGGCATGGACGCGCAGGACCCTGCGCTGATCGAAGGCAAGGTCATTCGCCTGAACCGCGACGGCAGCCCCGCCGTTCGGCGCGAGGGCTGGCGGGCAGGCGTCCATTCGCTGGGCCATCGCAACGCGCAGGGGGCCGCCATCGGGCCGGACGGGGCGCTGTGGCTGGTCGAGCATGGCGCACAGGGCGGTGACGAGTTGAACCGCGTCACCGAAGGCGCCAACTATGGCTGGCCGGTCATCAGCTATGGCGAGAACTACGGCGGCGGCAAGATCGGCATCGGCATCAAGGCCGATGGCATGGAACAGCCCGCGTTCTACTGGGATCCGTCGATTGCCCCATCTGGACTGCTGTTCTACTCCGGTGCCGCCGTGCCGGACTGGACTGGCGACGTGTTTACTGGCAGCCTCAAGTTTGATTACATCGCGCGGCTCGATCCCGACGCCGGGTATGCCGAAGAGCGCATCACAGCGCCGGAAACCGCACGGGTGCGCGACGTCAGAGAGGCCCCGGACGGATCGATCTGGTTTTTGTCGGTCGGTGACGGGGCGGTGTACCGCATGGCGCCCGTGGCAGCCCAATCCCCGGGCGGCTGACCTGACCGCCTTTGGGTGACGGGGAAAATCTCTTGACGATGGTGCGGTGCGTCTGAATGGTGGCCCTAGACAACCAGAAGGGGTCCGCGATGCGCCGTTTTTCTTTTGCCGTGGCCGCCCTTACCGTGACGCTTTTGCCAGCTGTCGCGCAGACAGACGTCTATGCCGCGATCGCGTTTTCGCCCAGCACCGGCAAGGCCGGAACCGCGTGGAACTTTGCCACGCAAGGCATGGCCGAGACGGAAGCCTACGCGCAATGCGGCTATGACGATTGCGACACGGTGGTGTGGTTCACCCAGTGCGGCGCGATCGCCGTGGGCGACGGGTTCGGGTACGGCTACGGCTATGATCTGTCGATCGACACCGCCGTCACCGTCGCCTTGCAGAACTGCGACGGCTACACCACCAACTGCGAGATCACGGCAGCCTTCTGCAACGAAGGCTATTGACCCTCAGATCGACAGCCGGACCCCGACCCCGGTGGCACCTTGCGCCCCGCGTTCGCGGTAGGGCGTGGTGTTATAGTGGCTGCGGTAGCATTTCGAGAAATGGCTGGGCGATGCGAACCCGCAGGCCAGCGCCACGTTGATCACCGAAAGCTCTGTCTGCATCAGCAGGTTGCGGGCCTTTTGCAGGCGCAGCTCCATGTAATATCGCTTGGGACTGCGGTTGAGATAGCGGCGGAACAGCCGTTCGAGCTGACGGGTGGACATGCCGACTTCCTCGGCCAAATCGGCAGGGCTCATCGGGTCTTCGATGTTGTTTTCCATCATCTGGATGACCTGGCTCAACTTGGGGTGCCGCACCCCGATCCGGGTCGGGATCGACAGCCGCTGCGTGTCCTGATCGGTGCGGATGGTGGAATAGATCATCAGATCGGCCACGGTGTTGGCCATGTCTTCGTTGTGATCCGCCGCGATGATCTTGAGCATCAGGTCGATGGAGCTGATGCCCCCGGCGGTGGACCAGCGGTTGCCGTCCATGACGAAGACCGATTTGGTCAGCTTGACCTCCTGAAACTCTTCCAGAAAGCCGTCCTGGTTTTCCCAGTGGATCGTTGCACGCTTGCCGTCGAGCAGCCCTGCCTTTGCCAGCGCATAGGCACCCGTGCAAAGGCCGCCGATCACCACGCCCCTGCGCGACTCGCGGCGCAGCCACGATATGACGGCCTTGGTCGTGGTGTGCTGGATGTCGATGCCGCCGCACACCAGAATGGTGTCTTCGCGTTCGACCTCGTCCAGCCCCATGTCGAGCCGGAAGGTCGCCCCGTTGGAACAGGTCTTTTCGACGCCGCCTTCGCCCGCCAACGCCCAAGTATAGGATTGCTCGCCCGTGACGTGATTGACCAGTCGCAACGGTTCGATCGCACCTGCAAAGTTGATCATGGTGAACCGGTCGAGCAGCAGAAACACAAAGCGCCGGGGCACCGCCTTCTTGGCGACAGCGGTTGCTTTGCGCGGGGGCGTATACATGTTGCGACCTGTAATGTCGGAATTGTAACAAGGAAGCAGGATTGGTGCCGCTTCGCAAGAGCGATCCGACATGATCTGTCGCCTTTCGGCCTTTGCAATGCGGCCCCGTTTCCTTATACGCCAGCGGGACCACAGTGAGGAGGGTCCGCAGATGACCAAAAGCCAGACACTCAAGGCCCAGACACTCAACGCATGGACAAAATCCGACTGGCGCGCCAAACCGCGCGTGCAGATGCCCGAGTATCCCGATACTGCCGCACTGAACGCCGTCGAGGCGCAATTGGCCAAGTATCCGCCGCTGGTTTTTGCGGGCGAGGCGCGCCGGCTGAAAAAGGCGTTGGCGCAAGCCGGCGAGGGCAAGGCGTTCTTGCTGCAGGGCGGCGACTGCGCCGAGTCCTTTGCGGAATTCAGCGCTGACAACATCCGCGACACCTTCCGGGTGATGCTGCAGATGGCGGTGGTTCTGACCTATGCTGCCAAGGTGCCGGTCATCAAGGTCGGCCGCATGGCGGGCCAGTTCGCCAAGCCGCGCTCTGCCCCGACCGAAGTGATCGACGGCGTCGAACTGCCCAGCTACCGCGGCGACATCATCCACAGCTTCGAGCCGACGCTCGCAGCGCGGCGACCGAACCCGGACCGCATGCTGCAGGCCTACACCCAGGCCGCGGCCAGCCTGAACCTGCTGCGCGCCTTTTCGACCGGAGGCTTTGCCGACATCCACCGCGTGCATTCCTGGACGTTGGGCTTTGCCGAACACGACAAGGCGGAACGTTACCGCGAGCTGTCGAACCGCATTTCCGACGCGCTGGATTTCATTAATGCCGCCGGGATCAATTCCGACACGGCCACCAGCCTGTCGACAGTCGACTTCTATACTAGCCATGAGGCCCTGTTGCTGGAATATGAAGAGGCGCTGTGCCGGGTGGACAGTCTGACCGGGCAGAACGTGGCCGGTTCGGGGCACATGATCTGGATCGGCGACCGCACGCGCCAGCCCGACGGCGCGCATGTCGAGTTCGCGCGCGGGGTTCTGAACCCGATCGGTCTGAAATGCGGGCCCTCGACCACGGTCGAGGATCTGAAAGTGCTGATGGCCAAGCTGAACCCGGAAAACGAACCGGGCCGCCTGACGCTGATCGCGCGGTTCGGGGCGGGCAAGGTGGGCGACAACCTGCCGCGTCTGGTCCGGGCCGTGCACTCGGAAGGCGCGTCTGTGGTCTGGTCCTGCGATCCGATGCATGGCAACACGATCAAATCGGCGTCGGGCTACAAAACCCGGGCGTTCGACAGCGTTCTGCGCGAAGTGCGCGAGTTTTTCGACATCCACAAGTCCGAAGGGTCGATCCCTGGCGGTGTGCATTTCGAAATGACCGGCAAGGACGTGACCGAATGCACCGGCGGTCTGCGCGCGGTGACGGATGAAGACCTGTCCAGCCGCTATCACACTGCCTGCGACCCGCGACTTAACGCCAGCCAGGCGCTGGAACTGGCGTTTCTGGTGGCGGAAGAACTGTCGTCGCAGCGGCAAATGGACCGCCGCGTCGCGCTTTAATCGTCTGATTTGACCAGACGCAGCTGCGGCTTCCCGCGCGGGGGCCGCAGAGGTGTAAATTGTTCTGCCGTCTCGGCAAATCCGGCGACCGGTTCGGTGCGCGCGGGCTGTGGCGGGGCCGCATGCGTGGCCTGCAACGGCTGTGACAGCAGCGCCGAAATGACAAAACGGCGAGGGGTGCGGCCCACTTCACCCTCCACCGCCAGACACCCCAGCGCAAGATCGGTCACTCCGCGCGTGCTGACCAACGGCAGCAGCAGCATCCGCCCCGACAGCGCCGGGCGACCCAATCCGCGTTCGGCCTCCAACCACAGATCAAGGCCCATCTGATCGCGGAAAACCGTTTCAATCGCCGGGTTCAGCCGGTCGCGCGTCGCCGGATCGAACAGCGCTGACAGCGGCATGCCGCGCACATCCATGCCCAGCAGTTCGGATACGCCCATGCCCGCCAGCCGGAACCGCGCAAGGCCGGGGGCCATGCATTCGACCAGAAATACCTGTTCCAGCGCGCCTGCGATGCCGCGCGGGTCGATCTGGTCGCGGCGGGGCAGCGCGCCCGCGTCGCGCAAACCTTCCCAATAGGCGCGCACTTCGGCCAGCATGGCGAAAGCGGGGCCCGGTGGACCACCGGGCGGGGTTCCCGTCGGAGAGCCAGTACCGCGCGCCCCGCGACCTGCGATCGAAAGTCCCATCTGCCTGCTCCTGTCGCCGCTGTGCTGCCCGTGCGTGTTGTTCGGCACCGGCGGCTCTGCTAAGCCGAGTCCGCCGTCTGGTCCCGAAGCTGTGGTCAACTTGGGTTAACAGTACCGCAACATGTGTTACCGAGGTTTTAATCTACACCTTTTGTCGCGGTTTTGGTCCGAAATCTCGATAAATGGTAAACATCTGCAACCCGCAGGAGAGCGCTATGATCATCTCGATGACCGGCTTTGCCGCCGCCCGCGGGCAGGGGGCGGGCTATGCTTGGGTCTGGGATATCCGGTCGGTCAACGGCAAGGGGCTGGACCTGCGACTGCGCGTGCCGGAGTGGATCGACGGGCTGGAACCGGCGCTGCGGGCAGAAATGTCGCGCGGCCTGCAACGCGGCAATGTGAGCCTGACGTTGAAGGTGGCACGCGACGCAGGCGTGGCAGAGGCGCTGGCGATCAATCAAGGTGTGCTGGCGGGCGTATTGGCGGCTCTGGGGCAGGTGGAACAGGCGGCGATGCAGGCGGGCGTCACCCTGCAGCAGGCGACGGCTGCCGATGTGCTGTCGATGCGCGGGGTGATGGAGGCGGGGGCGGTCGAGGTGGATACGGCACCGTTGCGCGCGGCGTTGCTGGCCGATCTGCCGGGGTTGATGGCGGCGTTCGTGGCGTCCCGTGTGGCGGAAGGTGCGGCGCTGGATGCTGTGATCGCGGGGCAGTTGGATACCATCGCGCGCCTGACCGCCGAGGCCGGGATCGAGGCTGCGGCGCGGCGGGATGCGGCGGCGACCAGCCTGCGCGACGGATTGGCGCGGGTGCTGGCCAATTCCGACGGGGTGGACGAGGGCCGCGTGGCGCAGGAACTGGCGCTGCTTGCGGTGAAACAGGACGTGACCGAAGAACTGGACCGGCTGGCGGCACACACTGCCGCCGCGCGTGCATTGTTGTCGGACCCCGGCCCGGTGGGACGCAAGTTTGATTTCCTGACGCAGGAATTCATGCGCGAGGCCAATACCTTGTGCGCCAAATCGCAGGCGGCGGCGCTGACCCGGATCGGGCTTGACCTCAAGACCGTGATTGATCAGATGCGCGAGCAGGTTCAGAACGTGGAATGACGATGCAGCGCGAGGGCCTTTTGTTCATAGTCTCGTCACCTTCAGGGGCAGGTAAGTCAACGCTATCCCGCATGCTGATGGCCTGGGACCCTTCAATTCAGTTTTCGATCTCAGCGACAACGCGCAAGCCTCGACCCGGCGAAGTCGATGGACTGCACTACTACTATAAAAGTCGCGAAGAGTTTGACGAGATGGTCAAGTCAGGCAAGTTGTTGGAGTACGCTGAGGTATTCGGCAACCTTTACGGCTCTCCGATTGAACCGACATTAGCCGCGTTAAAGGAAGGACGCGACACGCTTTTTGACATTGACTGGCAGGGCGGTCAGCTTATACGCAATTCTCCTCTCGGAATTTATGCTGTGTCAGTTTTCATTCTGCCTCCCTCTATTGCCGAGCTAGATGCACGTTTGCATGCTCGTGCCACAGATAGCGCCGAGGTGATTGCGGGCCGAATGGCAAGAAGTCAATCCGAGATCAGCCATTGGCCAGAGTACGACTACGTCCTGATAAATTACGAAGTAGAGAAGTGTTTTAGTGATTTGCAGGCAATTCTTCGTGCCGAACGCCTGCGCCGTACCCGGCAACCCCACTTGTCGGAGTTCGTCCGCACCCTGAACCGGGAGTTTGAGGACCGATGATCTACGCACTCGACGGCGTCACCCCGCAGATCCACCCCGACGCCTGGATCGCGCCCACGGCCATCCTGATCGGCGATTTGGTGGTCGAAGCCGGGGCGAACATCTGGTTCGGGGCGGTCCTGCGCGGCGACAACGAACGCATCACGGTGGGGGCCGGGTCAAACGTTCAAGAAAACAGTGTGCTGCACACCGACATCGGCTATCCGCTGACGATCGGGGCTGACTGCACGATCGGGCACAAGGCGATGCTGCATGGCTGCAGCATCGGCAACGGCACGCTGATCGGGATGGGGGCGACGCTGTTGAACGGCGCGATCGTGGGCGAGGCGTGCCTGATCGGGGCCTGTGCACTGGTGACCGAACAGAAGACCATCCCGGCGGGCAGTCTGGTCATGGGCAGCCCCGGCAAGGTGGTCCGGACGTTGGACGACGCGGCTCGAGAACGGCTTCTGGCATCGGCGCGAGGCTATCGCGCCAATGCGGCGCGGTTTCGCGCAGGAATGACGCCGGCATGAAAAAGGGGGCCAAACGGCCCCCCTTCGGTGTCGTTCGCGCGGACGTCAGCCCCAAACGGCCTTGCGCGCGATCTTGTCGGCATCTTCGGGATAGATCCCCAGATCCATGGCCACCGCGCGCGGCATCGCGGCAATCTCGTTGCGGGTCCGCACGTAAAGCGCGCGTTTGCGGGCGGCTTCGCGCAGGGAAATCATAAAGTTCTTCACGGTCATATCCTTTTCAGCTGCGATGGTCGGCCCGAATGGCTGTCCCCGTGTCGCATGGCTGGGATATGGCGAATGCTGCAGGTGCAAACAACGACCAAAACAGCCGTCTTGCCATGCGCCTTGTGCATAGCTTGGGCAAAAACGAAGGGCGCCCGCAGGCACCTCTTGCTCGCGCAGGACGAACCCGGCCGTAGGCCGCTGCGTCAGATCAGCTTGCCCATCGCGACGGCGGTATCGGCCATCCGGTTGGAAAAGCCCCACTCGTTGTCATACCAGGTCAGGATGCGCACCATCGAACCCTCCATCACCTTGGTCTGGTCCATGTGGAAGATCGACGAATGCGGGTCGTGGTTGAAGTCGGCACTGACGTTGGGCTGGTCTGTGAAGCCGAGGATGCCCTTCAGCCGGCCGTTGGCTGCCGTGCGGATCGCCTCGTTGATCCCTTCGACGCTGGTGGTCCGGGACGCCTCGAACACCAGATCGACGACCGAAACGTTGGGCGTGGGCACCCGGATCGCCACACCGTCGAGCTTGCCTTTCAGTTCCGGCAGCACCAGACCTACGGCCTTGGCGGCCCCGGTCGACGTTGGGATCATCGACAGGGCGGCGGCGCGGGCGCGGTACAGATCCTTGTGCATCGTATCCAGCGTCGGCTGGTCGCCGGTATAGCTGTGGATCGTGGTCATGAAACCGCGGGTGATTCCGACGGCCTGATGCAGCACCTGAGCGACCGGCGACAGGCAGTTGGTGGTGCAAGACGCGTTCGACACGATCAGATCGGCAGCGGTCAGCGTGTCGTGGTTCACGCCGTAGACAATGGTCTTGTCGGCCCCGGTCGAAGGTGCCGAAACCAGAACCCGGCTCGCGCCGTTTTCCAGATGCACGATCGCCTTTTCCTTGTCGGTGAAGATGCCGGTGCATTCCATGACGATATCAACATGCTTCCAAGGCAGGTCTGCCGGGTTGCGGATGGCGGTGACCTCGATCGGGCCGCGGCCTGCGTCGATCGTGGTGGCGGTTGTGGTCACCGTGCCCGGAAACCGGCCATGCACCGAATCAAACCGCAGCAGGTGCGCGTTGGTTTCCACCGGGCCCAGGTCATTGATCGCGACCACCTCGATGTCGGTGCGGCCCGACTCGATGATGGCGCGCAGCACGTTGCGCCCGATGCGGCCGAACCCGTTGATGGCAACTTTGACGGTCATGGAAAGCTCCTTCGTGTTTCACCGGACGACTCATGGGCCCGTGTTGCCCCTGCCACCCCGTTCTGGCGCGCACCTTGCCGCGCCTATCGCCAGAACGCCAGATATTCGACGAGATCGGTCATTTTCAGCAGCAGAAAGAACACGACTTCACCGCTGTTGAAGGCGACATCCAGCAGCACGGCGCCGGCCACACAAATGGCAAGAATAAGGGCGGACCGGTCCGACACGCGTTGCTCCCGCAGATGCTGCGCGGGACCCTAGCCGATCCCGGCACGATGGAGAACCCGTCACAACGGCAGCACGGGCGGGAAGGCATTCATGTCGGCGAACTGGCAAAACGCCGGACGCGCCAGATCCAGCACCGGAATCGCGGCCTGCACCTGCGCAGTAAGATCGTCCAGCGCGGTGCGCAGGGCAGGCAGCGCCGCGACGGGCACCGGCGTCATCACGTAGGCCAGCGTCGTGTGAAACCCGTAGTCGTCATGGCGTGGGGTGCGCAGCCGCAAGGCGCGGCTGAGGCTGTCGCGCCACGCACGGGCATTCGCCTCGTCCTGCGCCGTGGCCCCGGTCAGGCGCAGACCGAACGGCGTCACCGCAGTGACCCGCATCCGGAAGGGTGGCGGGGGCTGCCACCCGGCCAGCCGATCCGCCATCTGGGCGGTCATGGTGTCGATCGGCAGGTCATGGCCCAGACCTTCCGGCCAGAACCCGGCCTTGCGGCGGGTTTCGGTCACGCCTTCGAACACCGTCATGTGATAGCTTTCGATGGCGGTAAAGGTGAAGTGTGCGGCCTGCGGCAACGCCTGCAGCGCGGCGCGCAGTTCGATCAGGGCGGCTTCGGTCGCGGAACCCGGCACGACCTGCGCCACGACGGTGTTGCCATGTTCGGTCAGGAACCGTCCCGACGCATCGAACCGCGTGTCCAGGTGCGGGTTGATCTGTCCGGCATCCCACGTCAGCGCCTTTTCATAGTCGTAAGTCATGTCCGCACTCCTTTTCGCCAGACAAACCGGCCAGTACGACACGGCTGCGTCAACGGCATGAAGCTTTGCCGACGGACGCGAGTTGGCCCTTGTTCGTCGCAGGGCAACATCTAGACTGTCCGCACTCAACCCACGGAGACATGATGAGCGGACTTCTGGCACTTCTGGACGACGTGGCAGCGATTGCCAAGGTGGCGGCGGCGTCGGTAGACGATATCGCGGCGGCGGCGGCCAAAGCCGGGGCGAAGGCGGCAGGCGTGGTCATCGACGACGCCGCCGTAACGCCGAAATACGTGCACGGCTTTCAGGCCGATCGGGAGCTGCCGATCATCTGGCGGATCGCCAAGGGGTCGCTGAAGAACAAGCTGATGATCCTGCTACCGGCAGCACTGCTGCTGGCCAATTTCGCGCCGTGGGCCCTGACGCCCCTGCTGATGCTCGGCGGGGCCTATCTGTGCTTCGAAGGTGCGGAAAAGGTGCACCACATCCTGTTTCCGCACGCGAACGACGTGGTCGCCGAGGATATGGACCCCAAGGACCCCGTGCACCTGGAAGAAGAGCGTGTGGCCGGTGCGATCAAGACCGATTTCATCCTCTCGGCCGAGATCATGACCATCGCGCTCGCCACCATCGAGTCGGACTCGTTCTGGATGGAGGCGATCACGCTGGCCATCGTCGGGACCCTGATCACCGTGGTCGTCTATGGCACGGTCGCCCTGATCGTGAAGATGGACGATGTCGGGCTTTACCTGACGGCAAACGGCAGGCTGGGGGCCACGCGCGCGGTCGGGCGCGGGCTGGTGCTGGGCATGCCCAAACTGATGGCGATCCTGTCCACGGTCGGGACCGCGGCCATGCTGTGGGTCGGCGGCAACATCGTGGTGCACGGGATGGAGGTTCTGGGTTGGCCATGGCTTTACGACCAGATTCATCATCTGGCCGAGGTCGGGGCACAGGCCGTGCCGCCGGGGATGACCGGCTTTGCCACTTGGGCGATCACCGCCTTCTTCGACGGGGTGTTCGGTCTTGCGCTGGGGATGATCCTGATCCCGGTGGTCACCAAGGGCATCATGCCCCTGTGGTCTGCGCTGACGGGGGCGAAGACGGCCGCACATTGACGCCCCGCCATTAGGCCGATCAATACTGACAGGCGCTGCGGCGGGGCAGGGCGCTGCGTATTTTGTCCCGCCGTCAGGGCACGTCTGCGGTGAACGCGGCAGCGGGCGGAACCCGGCGGACCTGCCACACGTTCCTACGTCATACCCCTTCAGGAGAATGACCATGAACCAGGCAGAATTCGACGCGCTGGACAAGCGTATCCGCGCCAAGGCCGAACGCATGTGGCAAGACGCCGGCAGCCCCGAAGGCGATTTTGACAGCTATATGGACGAAGCGCGCGAGTTGATCGCGGTGGGCGAAGTGGCGCTGCCCGGCAGCGATCCCTACGAGGCGGACCCGGTGGAAGAGGCCAGCGTGCAGCTGAACCTCGGCGAGTTTCCGACGTTGCGCGATCAGGGCGACGAACAGGTTTTCCCCGACGACAACGACATCCACCTGTCGGATGGCGACGCGTCCGAACAGGGCGGCGTCCTTCCGAACACCGATCTGCCGGAAAATGACCTGCCCGACGTGCCATCCGACGACGCCGATATCACCAGCGACGACCCGGAAGAAGATCTGACTGGTTCGGACCTGCCCGATGCCGGTTTGCCCGACCTGCCGCCCCTGCGCCGGGGCGGTCGCTGAGGGGTCACCCCAGCAGCGATTTCGCCTTTTCCACCGTCGCCTCTGCCGTGATGCCGAATTCACGGTAGAGGCGGTCGATCGGGGCCGAGGCCCCAAAGCTGTGCATCCCGATGAAGCCGGACTTTTCGCGCCGCCCGCCTTCGCCGAACAGCCACCGGTCCCAGCCAAAACGGATGCCCGCCTCGATCGCGACCCGGACCGGGCCGGGCGGCAACACGCGGCGGCGATAGGTCGGGTCCTGTTCTTCGAACAGCTCCCAGCAGGGCATCGACACCACGCGGGTGCCGACTCCATCGGCCTCGAGCAGATCGCGGGCCTTCATGGCAATCTCGACTTCGGACCCGGTGGCCATCAGGATGACCTGACGCTTGGCCACCGCTTCGGCCAGCACATAGCCACCTTTCGCAACCTTGTTTTCATTGGTGTGCACGGTGCGCACCGCCGGCAGGTTCTGGCGGCTGAGCGCGAGGACCGTCGGCGTCGATTTAGAATTCAGCGCCACGTCCCACGCCTCGGCGGTCTCGACCAGATCTGCGGGGCGGATCACATAGGTGTTGGGCGTGGCGCGGCTGATCGCCAGATGCTCGACCGGCTGATGCGTCGGTCCATCCTCGCCCAGACCGATGCTGTCATGCGTCATCACATAGACCACCGGCACGCCCATCAGCGCCGATAGTCGCATTGACGGTCGGGCATAATCGGTAAAGCACATGAAGGTGCCGCCATAGGGCCGCAGCCCGCCGTGCAGCGCGATGCCGTTCATCGCGGCGGCCATGCCGTGTTCGCGGATACCGAAATAGATGTAGCGACCCTTGCGGTCTTCGGGGCTGAACACGCCCAGATCGGCGGTCTTGGTGTTGTTCGATCCGGTCAGGTCGGCGGACCCGCCCAGGGTTTCCACCATGATCGGATTGATGACCGTCAGCACCTTTTCCGACGCGGCGCGCGTGGCGATCTTGGGCGCTTCGGCCGCGGCCTGCTTTTTCAGCGCCCGCAGTGCCCCGGCCAGCTTGGTGGGAACCTCGCCTGCCATGATGCGGTCGAACGTGGCCCGTTTGCCCTCTGGCAGCGCGGCCAGACGGTCGGCCCAGGCGGCGTGTGCCGCGGCGCCGCGCGCGCCCTTTGCCTCCCACGCGGCCTTGATGTCGGCGGGAATGTCGAACGGGCCGTGGGTCCAGCCATAGGCGGCGCGCGTGTCGGCGATCAGCTGCTTGTCGGTCAGCGCCCCGTGGCCCTTGGACGTGTCCTGCGCCGAAGACCCCAGTGCGATGTGCGTCTTGCACGCCACCAAAGCCGGGCGCGGGCTGGCCTTGGCCGCAGCCAACGCGCGGTCGATGTCGGCGGGGTCATGGCCATCGCACGAAAAGACATCCCAACCACTGGCAGCAAATCGCGCCTGCTGATCGGTGATGTCGGACAGCGATACCTTGCCGTCGATGGTGATGCCATTGTTATCCCAAAGCACGATCAGCCGGCTCAGCGCGAGCTTGCCCGCCAGCGCGATGGCCTCCTGGCTCACGCCCTCCATCAGGCAGCCGTCGCCCGCGATCACCCACGTGTGGTGGTCGACGATCTTGGACCCCCAGTGTGCGCGCAGCGATTCCTCTGCGATGGCAAAGCCGACGGCATTCGCCAGACCCTGACCCAGCGGGCCTGTCGTCGTCTCGATCGACTGTGCAAGGAAGTTTTCCGGATGCCCTGCCGTGCGCGCGCCCCATTGCCGGAAGGTCTTGATTTCGTCGATCGGAAACTCGGCGTCGCCCAGCAGATGCAGGATCGCGTAGAGCAGCATCGATCCATGCCCGGCCGACAGGACGAACCGGTCCCGGTCGGGCCAGCGCGGGGCCGCCGGATCGAACTTGAGATGCCGGTCGAACAGCACGGTCGCCACATCGGCCATCCCCATGGGCATGCCCGAGTGACCCGAATTGGCCGCCGCCACCGCATCCAGCGTCAGCACGCGTATCGCAGCGGCCTGCATCCAGTGATCGGGGTGACGGGTGCGAAGGGTCTGGATATCCAAGGGCATGATCCTGTTATCTGTGATGCCAAGGTGCATACCACCCCGGTGGGCAAGATCAAGCACACCCCGCAAGGCCTTGGCCGCAAAGGGGCAGTCAAGGCTCTGCGCTTGCACTATGATCCGGGTTGACGCACATTTGCACGATTCGTGGCACCCGCGCGTGCATTCGGGCGACGCTGGGGCAAGACCGGAAGGGCAGGAGATGCAGGACATCGCGGAGCTGGAGCGGCGGATCACCGCGGCGCTTGAACGGATCGCAACCGGTCTCGATCGCGGCCGCGCCGCCGGGACCGAGGGTGAGGCACCCGCTACACCCGTGGCCCCGGACCCGTCCGCAGCCGATGCCGAGATCGCCCGACTGACCCTGGCGCTGGACGAAGAGCAGATGGCGAATGCCCAGCTCGCCGAACGCCTGAAGGTCGTGCGCGACAAGGAGGCCAAACTGCGGGCCGACCTAGAAGAGCAGATTGCCGATCTGATGCGCCAGCTGGACGCGCAGGGGCTCGAGTTGAGCCGCGCCCATCGCACGATGGTCCAGCAGGGCGGTCAGCTGCGCGCCCTGCGCGAGGCGGCAGAGGCGCAGGTGGCCGATCCGGCGCTGATCAACCGCACGATGGAAGTCGAGATGGAGGCGCTGCGCGCCACGCGCGGAGCCGAAGTGGCGGAACTGGAAGGCATTCTTGCCGCGCTGGACCCGCTGATTGCCGATGAAGGAGGCGTCGATGCCAGAGCTTGAAGTCCAGATCGGGGGCCGTTCCTTTCATGTCGCCTGCCAACCGGGCGAGGAGCATTTTCTGCGCGCGGCCGCCCAGATGCTCGACACCGAAGCCAAACCGATCGTCGAACAGATGGGTCGTATCCCCGAAGCGCGGATGCTGCTGATGGCGGGCCTGCTGATCGCCGACAAGGCGGCGGGCACCGAGGACGAACTGCGCAAACTCCGCGCGCAGTTGGCCGAGATCGAGGCGCGACCGGCCCCGGCGCGCGAAAAGGTCGAGGTTGCGGTGGTGCCTCCGCAGGTCGTCGAAACGCTGGCCGAAATCGCCGCGCGGGCCGAGGCGCTGGCCGATCGTCTGGACGAACGGCCATGACGCGGCTTGCCGTGGCGCTGATTGCCGCTGCCGTCGCACTGCCCGGTGTGGCTTGTGCGGAAATGCAGGTGCAGAACACCCGGTACCTATGCGATCGGGGCGTCGAAATTCCGGTCGTGTACGTCAACGACCCGGATCAGAGCCTGGCCGTTCTGCAGGTCGAGGGGAGCCAGATCCTGCTTTACAGCGATCCCATGTCCGCGGGCGGGCGATATGCCTGGCCATCCGATGGGTCAAGCTATGTCTGGGTGACCGAGGACGCCGGCGCCACATTGTTCTGGCGGGACGGGGCGGCCGGGACCGAAACCGTGATCCTGACCGCCTGCGTCCAGTCCTAGCCGGCCGCGCCGATCAGCCGTTGGCTTCGCGAATCTTGTCGGCGGCGGCCTTGTCGTAGGTCACGCCCTTGGCTTCGAACAACTGGTCCAGCTCGCCCGACAGCGTCATCTCGGTGATGATGTCGCAACCACCGACGAACTCGCCCTTGACGTACAGCTGCGGGATTGTCGGCCAGTCGCTGAAATCCTTGATCCCCTGCCGGATTTCGGCATCGGCAAGGACGTTCACATCAGCAAAATCGACGCCCATGTAGTTCAGCACCCCCGCCACACGGCTGGAGAAACCGCATTGCGGCATCATCTTGGTGCCCTTCATGAACAGCACCACATCGTTTGCCTCGATTGTGGTCTTGATCGTGTCAACGGCGCTCATCGCTCGCTCCTTTAAATCGCGTGTCATCCCGTGCGGCGAGGTAGGATGCCATCCGCCGCTCCATTTCCATCCGTTCAGCCAGCCGCGTGTCTGCCGCCTCGTCGGGGGCCTCGTCGCGGGTCTTGCGCGCGCGCCGAGCCCTGATCACGCCGACCAGCCCGACCAGCCCCATCACGGCGCCTGCAATCCCGGCTACCATCAGTCTGGGGCCTTCGTCGTCAAGGCCAGCGCATGCAGCGCGCCCGCCGGTCCGTCCATCTTGCCTTTCAGGCTGGCATAGACCGCCCGCTGCTGCTGCACTCGGTTCAGGCCCTTGAAACTGGCATCGATCACTTCCGCCGCCCAATGGTTTCCGTCGCCGGCGAGGTCGGTGATGGTGATCTTGGCCTGCGGAAAGCTGGCGCGGATCAGGTCTTCAATGTCGCGGGCTTCCATCGCCATGGGATCATCCTTTGGTCGGTCAGTGCAAATCTAGGCCCGCCAGCGCGAACCTGCAAGCTGCACTCCTGCTTTCGGATCGGCATGACCATCCGACGGGATCGTCCCATGGTGCGCCACTGGTCCGAGCACCGATGGACAACCGGGGATGTCACGCCCCGTGTCGCGGGGTCATGATCAGCCCACCGCCGCGGCAAAGGCACTGCGGTACAGCGCCGACAGTTCAGCACGGTCCGCCGCATCCGACCCGAACTGCACGACATCCCCGCCGAACCGCCCGACCTCGGCCACCGCAACACCTGCCGCCACCCCGGCTGCCATCAACATCGACGCTGCCTCGGCGCTGCACGCCACCAGATACCGCGCCTGATCCTCGGCAAAAAGGGTAGGGATGTCGCCGGACTGCAGCACCACCCCGATCCCCGAGCCGTCGGCAATCTCGAACGCCGCCAGCGCCAGACCGCCATCCGACAAATCGCTGCACGCCCCGATCAGCCCGCGCTGCGCCAGCACGAAATCGCCGTGCCGCCGCTCGGCGTCCAGATCGACCGGCGGGGCATCGCCCGCCTCGATGCCAAAGGCTTCGGCCAGCAGCGCCGACTGGCCAAGGTGGCCGTGCGTCGTGCCGATCAGAATTGCCAGATCGCCCGGCTTGGGTTGTCCGGCAATCAGATCGTCCAGCGATGCCAGCAACCCCACCGCACCGATCGTCGGCGTCGGAAGGATGCCGACCCCGTCGGTCTCGTTGTACAAACTGACGTTGCCCGACACGATCGGCATGTCGAGTGCCGCGCACGCCGCGCCGATCCCCTGCACCGCACCCACGAGTTGCCCCATGATCTCGGGCTTTTCCGGGTTGCCGAAGTTCAGGTTGTCGGTCGTGGCGAGCGGCCGCGCACCGACGCTGATCAGATTGCGATAGGCCTCGGCCACGGCCTGCTTGCCACCCTCGACCGGGTTGGCACGCACGTAGCGGGGCGTCACGTCGCTGGTGAAGGCCAGCGCCTTGGCCGTGCCATGTACCCGCACCACGCCCGCGCCAAGCCCCGGCGCCCGCACGGTATCCGCGCCGACCATGCTGTCATATTGCTCCCACACCCAGGCCTTGTGGGCATAGGACGGGCTGCCGATCAGCGCGCGCAAGCCGGCAATCGGAGCAATCTGGGGCACAGGCCCCAGGGGGGCCGCCGGGGGCGTCGCCACCCAGGGGCGATCGTATTCGGGTGCGCTCGACGACAGTTTGGACAGCGGCAGATCGGCCTTCACTTTGTTTCCGTGCAGGATCAGGAACCGGTCCTCGGCGATCGTCTCGCCCACGATGGCAAAATCGAGATCCCATTTGGCAAAGATCGCCCGCGCCTCGGCCTCCATCTCGGGCTTAAGCACCATCAGCATCCGTTCCTGGGATTCCGACAGCATCATCTCGTAAGCGGTCATGTCGGTTTCGCGCTGCGGCACGTCATCCAGCTGCAGCCGGATGCCAAGCCCGCCCTTGTCACCCATCTCCACGGCCGAACAGGTCAGCCCCGCCGCCCCCATGTCCTGAATGGAAATCACCGCGCCCGAGGCCATCAGCTCCAGACACGCCTCGAGCAGCCGCTTTTCGGTGAACGGATCGCCGACCTGCACGGTGGGGCGCTTTTCCTCGATGGTGTCGTCGAACTCCGCGCTCGCCATCGTCGCGCCGCCCACCCCGTCGCGCCCCGTCTTAGCCCCGAGGTAGACCACCGGCATCCCTACGCCCGAGGCGACCGAGTAGAAGATCTTGTCGGCGTCGGCCAATCCGGCGGCAAAGGCGTTGACCAGACAGTTGCCGTTATAGCTGTGGTGAAACCGCACCTCGCCGCCGACCGTCGGCACGCCGAAGGCGTTGCCATAGCCGCCCACGCCCTCGACCACGCCCTTGACCAGATGCCGGGTCTTCGGATGCGACGGCACGCCGAACGACAGCGCGTTCATCGCCGCGATCGGGCGCGCGCCCATGGTGAACACGTCGCGCAGGATGCCGCCCACGCCGGTCGCAGCGCCCTGATAGGGCTCGATGTAGCTGGGGTGGTTGTGGCTTTCCATCTTGAAGATCACCGCCTGGCCGTCGCCGATATCGACCACGCCGGCGTTTTCGCCCGGCCCGCAGAACACCAGCGGGCCGGGGGTGTGCAGGGTGAGCAGCCATTTATTGGACGACTTTTAATAACAAAGCTAGTTCCAAAAAGCCCAAAATAATCCCACTTCGGTGAACCACGGCATAAGGTCGA
>JANNNU010000060.1:0-36347 GCA_031398695.1 Paracoccaceae bacterium
CGGGAACGGCCTGGCGCTGCATGTTGGCACCCATCAAGGCGCGGTTGGCGTCGTCGTGCTCCAGGAACGGCACCAGCGAAGCCGCCACCGATACGATCTGCGCGGGGGACACGTCCATGTATTGCACGCGCTCGGCCCCCACCAGGATCGACTCGCCTTTTTCGCGTGCCGACACCAGGTCGCCGGTCAGTTTTCCAGCTTTGTCCAGCAATGCGTTGGCCTGGGCGATGACGTATTTGCCTTCTTCGATGGCAGACAGGTAGTCGATCTGCATCGTCACGTGGCTGTCTATTACCTGGCGGTACGGGGTTTCGATAAAGCCGTATTCGTTCAAACGCGCGTACAACGCCAGCGAATTGATCAGGCCGATGTTGGGGCCCTCCGGTGTTTCGATCGGGCAGACGCGGCCGTAATGCGTTACGTGTACGTCGCGCACCTCGAAGCCGGCGCGTTCGCGCGTCAATCCACCCGGGCCAAGGGCCGACACACGGCGCTTGTGGGTAATCTCGGACAAGGGGTTGGTCTGGTCCATGAACTGCGACAGCTGCGACGAGCCGAAGAATTCACGCACCGCCGCCGCCGCCGGTTTGGCGTTGATCAGGTCTTGCGGCATGATCGTGTCGATTTCGACCGAGGACATGCGTTCCTTGATGGCACGCTCCATCCGCAGAAGGCCGACGCGGTACTGGTTTTCCATCAGCTCGCCGACCGAACGCACCCGGCGGTTGCCGAGGTGGTCAATGTCGTCGATCTCGCCCTTGCCGTCGCGCAGCTCGGTCAGCGCCTTGATGCAGGCGATGATGTCGGCGCGGTCCAGCGTGCGCTGGGTGTCGGGTGCCTTGAGGTCCAGACGCATGGTCATCTTCACCCGGCCGACAGCCGAGAGATCATAGCGTTCGCTATCGAAGAACAGCGTGTCGAACAGCTGCGACGCGGCTTCCACCGTCGGCGGCTCGCCCGGACGCATCACGCGGTAGATGTCCATCAGGGCGGTGTCGCGGCCCATGTTCTTGTCGATGGCCATCGTGTTGCGGATGTAGGGACCGACGTTGACGTTGTCGATGTCGAGCACCGGAATGTCGGTGATGCCCTGATCCAGCAGCAGTTTCAGGCTGCCGCCCTTCACGCCGCCGTCGCGGTCGTATTCCATCGTCAGCTCGTCACCGGCCTCGACCCAGATCTCGCCGGTCTGCTCGTTGATGATGTCTTTCGCCACATAGCGACCGATGATGTTGTCGAACGGCACCAACAGCTCGGTCACCTTGCCCGCGTCGCGCAGCTGTTTGACCATGCGCGGCGTCATCTTGTCGCCCGCCTTGCAGATCACCTCGCCGGTGGCCGCATCGACGATGTCATAGGTCGGACGGGTGCCGGAAACGCGCTGCGGGAAGAACTTGGTGACCCAACCCTTGTTCTTCACATGCGCGAAATTGACGGTTTCGTAGTAGGCATCCATGATACCTTCCTGGTCCATGCCAAGCGCATAAAGCAGGGTCGTCACCGGCAGTTTGCGGCGACGGTCGATGCGGCAATAGACGTTGTCCTTGGCGTCGAATTCGAAATCGAGCCACGAGCCGCGATAGGGAATGATCCGGCACGCGAACAGCAGCTTGCCCGACGAGTGGGTCTTGCCCTTGTCGTGGTCGAAGAACACGCCGGGCGACCGGTGCATCTGGCTGACGATCACGCGTTCGGTGCCGTTCACGATGAACGTCCCGTTCGAGGTCATCAGGGGCATGTCGCCCATGTAGACGTCCTGTTCCTTGATGTCCTTGACCGACCGGGCCCCGGTGGTTTCATCGACATCGAACACGATCAGACGCAGCGTGACTTTCAACGGGGCTGCATATGTCATGTCGCGAGACTGGCATTCGTCCACGTCGTATTTCGGCTTTTCCAGCTCGTATTTCACGAATTCCAGAACGGCGGTTTCGTTGAAATCCTTGATCGGGAACACCGACTGGAAGGTGCCCTGGATCCCTTCGCCGTCACGCGGCTTGTCGCCATCACCGGACCGCAGGAAAAGATCGTAAGAGGATTTCTGAACCTCGATCAGGTTCGGCATTTCCAGAACTTCACGGATTTTGCCGAAGTACCGACGGATACGTTTCTGGCCTACAAAAGCTTGCGCCATAGGGATCGTCACCTTTCATCGTGTCTGGCGCGCGTCCCGTCGGGCCACGGGGGCGCACCGCATGCGAAGCAGGGGGTAAAGGTCCAATTCATGCCGCCCGTCCCGCAGGGCAGCTCCCGAACCTGTCCCGCGCCTGGGGATACGCTTTCGCGAAAGCCCATCCCAAGACGCAAGTGGCTGGGCCCCGGAAACCCCGGACCCAGCCTTTTCTTTTGATCAGGGGCGCAGCGCCCCCGCAAAGATCACTTCAGCTCGACTTTGGCGCCAGCTTCTTCCAGCTTCTTCTTCAGGCCTTCGGCGTCGGTCTTGGAAATTGCTTCCTTGATCTTGCCGCCAGCCTCGACGAGGTCCTTGGCTTCTTTCAGGCCCAGACCGGTGATGGTGCGGACTTCCTTGATCACGTTGATCTTGTTCGGGCCGGCTTCCAGCAGCACGACGTCGAATTCGGTCTGCTCTTCAACCGGAGCGGCAGCCGCAGCAGCCGGACCGGCAGCCATCATGACGGCGCCACCGGCGGCCGGCTCGATGCCATACTTGTCTTTCAGGATGGTTTTCAGTTCCTGCGCCTGAAGAAGGGTCAGACCGACGATCTCTTCAGCCAGTTTGTTCAGATCAGCCATTTTACATTCCGTTCGTTAAGATGGGGGTTCCAACGAGGTGGGGCAAGCCCACGCAGGTCAAAGGATGCTTCAAGCGGCTTCCCGCTCCTCGATCGTGGTGAGGATGCTCGCGATGTTCGAGGCAGGCGCGCCAATGGCACCGGCGATGGCAGAGGCGGGTGCGCCGATACAACCGACGATCTGAGCGATAAGCTCTTCACGCGAGGGCATCGTCGACACGGCTTTGACACCGGCGGCATCCAGAACCTGATCGCCCATGGCCCCACCGAGGATAACGTATTTTTCGTTCCCCTTGGCATAGGCCTCGGTGACCTTCGCCGCAGCGACGGGGTCCTCCGAGTAGGCGAGCACGGTCATGCCCGTCAGCAGGTCACCCATCTTGAAACCGGGTTTCCCATCGAGGGCGATTCTGGCGAGCTTGTTCTTGGCAACGCGGACGGACCCGCCAACTTCGCGCATCTTGGCGCGCAGGTCCTGCATTTGTGCAACCGTCATACCTGCGTAGTGGGCAACGACCACGACGCCAGAGCTTGCGAAGATCTGGCCGAGTTCATCGACCACTTTCTCTTTTTCGGCTCTATCCACAGTTTCACTCCAAGTGTGGGGGTTGCCCCCCGGCTCATACAAGTGCCGGGTGAAACCCGACACGTTCGGGTCCGTGACAAGTCCCGAGCCAAAACCGCCCGAGGAAAACCCCGGCGATCGTCGCATCGAACCCCATCTCAGGAGGGAAATTAAGCGAGGTCACCCCCGCACCCAACCGTCTCGGACAAAGTCTGGAGGCCCCCGCGACGAATCACGAGGAACAACCATTAAACGGGCGTATCGGATGCGCGCGGGAATGCCAAGCCCTGCTGCGCGCGGCAATGGCATAGTCCGTCGCTCAGGCCAGGTGCGGCTGCGCTGCGGCACCCAATCCACGCAGATTGCCCCGGCTGACCTGCTTCTTGAACTTGGCCCGCTTCCATTTGGAAAACAAGGGCCATTGGGCGATGTCAGACAGGGCAAAGGGCGTTACCCGGGTTGGATAGCCCTGCTCCCACAACAGGAAGGGCAAAGAGATTTGGTCGCGGCGCGAAAAGCTTTGAAAATGGTCGAACCAGGTTTCGTTGAAGGCATCCGTGACCGGATCACCCATTTTCTGGATCATCAGCGTATTGGTGAACAGGCCCTGACCGTGCGGAAATCCGGCGGCCTTGTAGTGCCGGACCTGGCGGCGGTAGTCGCTGCGGCTGATCTTGCCTTTGACCATGCACAACCGCGCCTCGCGGTAGGCACACTGGCGTTTGCCGTGGCTGAACAGATAGCGGCCGGTTGGCGCCTGACCGCCGTGGTCACGCTCGATCTCGGCCACGATCGCCTGCGGCAGCGTCGTCAGCATCGCGGAGTTGTCGATGTAGATCACCCAGTCATAACCCGCAAAGAACCGGTGCGGGCACATCTTGGCCAGCCTCGACATCCGACCCGGATCCGCCGACATCTCGGCATCCGGGCGCAGCAGGGTGACGCCGGGCAGGTTCAGCGCCGCGTGATCGGTGACGACCATGCGGTCATAGCCGATCCCGGTTCCCGTGGCGGCTGGGTTCAGCGGTTCATGAAAACCAAAGTAGCAGGAATAGACCAGAATACGGGGGCCGATCTGCTGGCTTTCGGTGGGATCGAACGCCGCGTGTTTCATGCGCGCGCCCCCGGACGGCGCACGCCAACGCTGCGGCGCGACTGCCGTTCGGGCAGCCGCAGATCGCGGATCGTCATGGTAAGCTCCTGCTCGTTACAGGTCTGATGCCTGCATTCGAGAAAAAGCTAACCACGGTTCGCAAACACCGCAAAGAAAAAGGCCGCCCAAAGGCGGCCATTCCCGAAATGTGTTGTTATTTTAGCGCTTTGCAGCCGGCTCTTAGCGGGCGGTCGCCGACGTGAGGTCGACCGAAACGCCCGGACCCATGGTCGAGGAGACCGAAACCTTGCGCAGGTAGGCGCCCTTGGATCCGGTCGGTTTCGCGCGCGACACCGCATCGACGAAGGCACGGATGTTCTCGGCCAGTTTCTGCTCGTCGAAAGACACCTTGCCGACACCGGCGTGGATCACGCCCGCCTTTTCGACCTTGAACTGCACTTCGCCGCCCTTGGCGTTGGTCACGGCGGTGGTCACATCCATCGTCACCGTGCCGACCTTGGGGTTCGGCATCAGGTTGCGCGGCCCGAGGATCTTGCCCAGACGACCAACCAGCGGCATCATGTCGGGCGTCGCGATGCAGCGGTCGAAGTTGATGTTGCCGGCCTGGATGTCCTGCATCAGCTCTTCGGCGCCCACGATGTCGGCACCCGCCGCCTTGGCCTCGTCGGCCTTGGCACCGCGTGCGAACACGGCGACGCGCACGGTTTTGCCCGTGCCATGCGGCAGGCTGACCACGCCGCGGACCATCTGGTCGGCGTGACGCGGGTCGACGCCCAGGTTCATCGCAACTTCGATGGTTTCATCGAACTTGGCAGTGGAGGCCTTTTTCAGCAGCGATACCGCTTCCTCGACCGTGATCAGGGACTTGCCGGCGACGACTTCCTGCGCCGCGCGCAGACGTTTTGCAATCTTTGCCATGGTTTACCCCTTGATCTCGATGCCGCAGGACCGGGCAGAGCCCATGATGGTCTGCATCGCGGCTTCGATCGAGTTGGAATTCAAATCCTTCATCTTTGTCTCGGCGATGGTGCGGATCTGCGCGAGGGTGACCTTGCCGGCCACGGTGTGGCCCGGCTTGACCGATCCCTTGGCGCGGTTGCGCTTGCCGACCGGCGGCAGGCCAGCGGCCTGTTTCAGCAGGTAAGACGCGGGTGCCGTCTTGAATTCCAGGCTGAACGACTTGTCCTGATAATAGGTGATGATCACCGGGGTCGGCGTGCCGGGTGCGATGTCGGCGGTGCGCGCGTTGAATTCCTTGACGAACGCCATGATGTTCAGGCCGCGCTGACCGAGCGCCGGACCCACCGGCGGGGACGGGTTGGCTTGACCCGCTTTGACTTGCAGCTTGAGGCTGCCGATAATCTTCTTGGCCATCTGGCCTCTCCTTGTTCACTGCGTCCGTCCGGAATGGACCGGCCCGCGGTTTAGTGGTTCGGTCCGTCACACGGCACATGCCGGGCGCTCGCCTCCCACGCCTGCACTCAGGACCCTTTGGTGACCTGAGTGAATTCCAACTCGACCGGCGTTGCGCGCCCAAAGATCGACACCGAGACCTTGAGCCGGCTGTGCCCTTCGTCGATCTCTTCGACCATGCCGTCGAACCCTTCGAACGGCCCGTCGGTGACCTTTACCTTTTCGCCGATGTCAAAGCGGATCAGGTTGCGCGGCGCTTCCAGTCCTTCCTCGACCCGGTTCAGGATCTGGTTCACCTCGGCATCGCGCATCGGCATCGGCTTGCCTTGCGGGCCGAGAAACCCGGTGACCCGGTTGATCGACGAAATCAGGTGGTAACCCTTGTTCGACATCTCCATCCGCACCAGTACGTAGCCGGGCATGAAGCGGCGTTCCGAGGTCACTTTCTTGCCGCGCCGCACCTCGAGCACTTCCTCGGTCGGCACGAGAACTTCGTCGATTTCGTCTTCCAGACCGGCTTCCGTCACGGCGGTCTTGATCTGTTCGGCAACCTTTTTCTCGAAATTCGAGAGGACGCTTACCGAATACCAACGCTTTGCCATGCCACGCCACCCTTGCCAGTGCCCCGGAACCCTGCCCGAGGAAGTCTTTTCATTTCAGACGCTTGATGCGCCTTCCCCAACGAAAACAGCGCGCAACTCGAATCGTTGCGCGCCGGTTTTCTTTTGGTCTGACCGGGCAATAGACCCCTGTCCCCCACATTTCAAGGGAAATCAGCGCCTAGAACGAGGCCAGGACCGCGGTGAGGCCGGACCGGATGGCCAGATCGACAAGGCTGAAGAACACCGCCGCCAGCGCGGCCATGATGAACACCATGATCGTGGTCAGCACGACCTCGCGCCGGGTCGGCCAGACGACCTTGGCCACTTCGGCGCGGACCTGCTGCATAAACTGAAGGGGGTTCGGGTTGGCCATCGGCGCGATCTTTCGGTTGCTTGGTGGGCAAATACGCGGTTGGAGGCGGGAATTCAAGCGTGTTGGCGACGGCTTTGCCGAGGCGACCGAGGTGGGGGTTTCACACCCCCACACCCCGATTGGATCGTCATGCCGATGTGAAAGCGGCCTAGCGATACGGGTCCGCCGCGTCGCGCATCCCGTCGCCCATAAAATTGAACGCGAGGATGACCAGGAACACCGGCAGCATCGGGTAAAGGAGCCACGGGTAGAAGGCCAGCACCGACACGTCGCGCGCCTCGGTCAACAAGATGCCCCAGCTGGTGATCGGCGGGCGCAGGCCGAGGCCCAGAAAGCTGAGCGCGGTTTCCCCCAGGATCATGCCGGGAATGGCCAGGGTGGCCGAGGCGATCAGATGCGACATGAAACCCGGAACGAGGTGGCGGCCGATGATGCGCGCGGACCCTGCCCCCATCAGTTGCGCCGCCAGCACGTAATCCTCTTCGCGCAGCGAAAAGAGCTTCGAACGGACAGCGCGGGCGAGCCCCGTCCAGTCCAGCAGACCGAGGATCATCGTGATGCCCAGATAAACCACGATCGGGCTCCACGTCACCGGCATGATGGCGGCCAGCGCCAGCCACAGCGGAATGCTGGGGATGGCCTGCAGCACCTCGATCACCCGCTGGGTGATCAGGTCGAACACCCCGCCGCGATATCCCGCGATGCCGCCGATCACGATGCCCAGAACGAAAGACAGGATGATGCCCAAAAGCCCGATGGTCAGCGAGATACGCGCACCGTAGAGCGTGCGCGACAGCATGTCGCGTCCCAGCCGGTCGGTGCCGAGCAGGAACGCCTGACCGCCTTCGGCCGGGCACATCAGATGCAGGTCGCCCTCGACCAGCCCCCAGAATTCGTATGGTTCGCCGCGGCAGAAGAAGCGCAGCTTCTGCACGTCGGTCCGGTCCTCGGTGTAGACCCGCTGCAGGGTTTCCATGTCGAGTTCCATGGTGCGGCCATACACGTAGGGTCCGACGAAAGCACCGTCATGAAACAGCCGCACGCCCTGTGGCGGCGCGTGGATGAAATCGGTGTTGCGGGTTTGCAGGCCATAGGGGGCCAGAAACTCGACCACGAGGATCATCAGGTACATCGCCGCCAGGAAGATCGCCGAGATCAGCGCGAGACGATGCTTGCGGAATTTCCACCACATCAGTTTGAGCTGCGAGGCGCCGTAGACCCGCTCCTGTTCGGCGGTCATCGCGGTGACGGACTGCGCGTCGAACGGCGCATCCGAGACATAGTGCGGCAGCGGTGCGCCCGGCGCGGGAAGCCAGTTCGTCATTTCGTGCTGCCTCCGGCCAGACGGATGCGCGGATCGAGGATGGCCAGCGCGATGTCGGACACCAGCACGCCGACCACCGTCAGAAAGGCGAGGAACATCAGGAACGAGCCTGCCAGATACATGTCCTGGCTTTGCAGCGCACGGATCAGCATCGGGCCAGTGGTTTCAAGCGACAGCACGATCGCGGTGATCTCGGCCCCCGAGATGATCGCAGGCAGGATCGAGCCGATGTCCGAGATGAAGAAGTTCAGCGACATCCGCAGCGGGTATTTCACGAGGCTCTTGAACGGGGCCAGCCCCTTGGCGCGCGCGGTGGTGACGTACTGCTTTTGCAGCTCGTCCAGCAGGTTGGCGCGCAGGCGCCGGATCATGCCGGCCGTTCCCGCGGTGCCGATGATGATCACTGGGATCCAGATGTGTTCGAGGATCGAGCCGAACTTGGCCCATGACATCGACTGGTCGACGAACTCCTTGTCCATCAGCCCGCCGATCGAAGTGCCGAACCAGATGTTGGCGAAATACATCAGGATCAACGCCATCATGAAGTTGGGGATCGCCAGCCCGACCAGACCCAGGAAGGTCAGGCCATAGTCGCCATAGCTGTACTGACGCGTCGCCGAATAGATGCCGATCGGAAACGCCACGGCCCAGGTGAAGGCGATGGTCACCACCGACACCAGGATCGTCAGCCACAGCCGGTCGCCGACCACTTCGCTGACCGGCAGGCGGTATTCGAACGAGTATCCGAAATCGCCCACCAGCATGCCGCCCACCCAATGCAGATACCGGATCGGCATCGGCTGGTCGAAACCATAGCGCACGCGCAACTCTTCGACTTCAGCGAGATCGGCCTCTTCGCCAGCGGCCTTCAGTTCGGCGATGTAGCTTTCGAAATAATCCCCGGGGGGCAGTTCGATGATGGTGAAGACCAGCATCGAGATCAGGATCAAGGTTGGCACCATGACCAGACAGCGCCAAAGAATATAGCGGATCATGCCTGCGCATCCACGTCCAGCCAGAACGTGTCGGGCATGTAGACGCCGAGGTAAGACGTGGGATCAAAACCGTAGAGGCCCTTTTCAGGCACGTTCTGCAATCGCGACGATCGCAGCATCGGTTGCAGCGCGGCATTGACCAGGCCGATGACGAACACGTTGTCGGCATGGGCGGCCAGCATGTCATGCCAGATCGCGGTGCGCTCGTCGTGGGTCGTGCTGCGAAGCCACGCCTGAAACCGGTCCAGCTGTGCCTGCGCCTCGGGCATGTCGGGCGGCTCTCCGGCCTCGCCGTGGCTGAGGTAGTTGGCCCCCCAAAGCGGCCAGGCCAGCTGGTCGTCGCCGGTGGGCGCGAGGGCGGCAGGCGACATGTCGGCGGTCGGCACGCCGTTGTCCATCCCGCTCCACGCGGACATGATGATCTCGCCGGCCAGCGCGCGGCTGCGAAAGATGTCGCGCTGCGACACGCGGATGAAAAGGGCCACGCCCACCTCGCGCCAGTGGTCGGTGACCAGTTCGAGGACATCGGTTTCGACCGGACTTTCGCCGGTCGTCTCGATGATGATGTTCATCGGTCGCCCGTCGGGAAGCAGGCGGATGCCGGCCAGGTTGCGTTGGTCAAGGCCCGCGGCATCCAGCAGGGCGCTGGCCTGATCCGGGTCATAGGCGGCCCAGGCACTGGCGTACTCGGGTTTGTAAAGCGGCGAGGACGGCAGGACGGAATCGGCGGCTTCCTTGGCGAGGCCGAAGAACGACACCATGTTCACCTCGTGCCGCGCCGTGGCCAGCGACAAGGCGCGGCGCACGCGCACGTCCCGCAACACGCCACGCCACACCGGATCGGCACAATTGAGGTTGGGGATCAGGGCGATGCGCGAGCCGCGCGTCTGCTCCCACAGGTCCACCTTGACCGGGTGACGTTTCTCGGCAGCCTTGAGAAAGGTGTAGTCCACGAAATCTAGACCGACCATCTGAAGGTCGCTTTGTCCCGCGCCGGTCTGTGCTGCGATGATCTCGGCCGAGCTGACGTTCAAGAGCACGCGGTCGACGTAAGGCAGTTGCGTGCCGTTCTGGTCCACCCGGTGAAAGAACCCGTTGCGTTCGAACACATACTGTTCGGCGGGCGGCATCGTCGTGTTGCGCCATGGATCGAGCGTCGGAAGATCGGGATTCTCCGGCCGGTAGGTTCGCGACATCTTGGTGTGCAGGTCTTTCCAGTCGTCGACCCGCTGCCCCTCGACATGCGCGGCGAGGCTCGCCTCGTCGGCATAATCGGCGTGAAACTGCTTCATGTAGGCTGCGGGCAGCACCATCACCAACGGCGACGCCCCGGCAAGGCGCGGCAGGAACCCCGGGATAGGGTTGTCCCAGCTGTAGCGGACCGTCAGATCGTCGATCACTTCGAAGGTCGGACCCTTGTCCATCGACAACAGTTCGGCGGGCAGGCCACCCTTCTTCAGCTTCTTGTTCAGCAGCACGTCTTCCCAATAATAGCGGAAATCGTCTGCGGTGAACGGGCTGCCGTCGGACCAGCGGTGACCCTTGCGGATGTGGAAGGTGAAGATGCGGTCTTCGACGACCTCATAGGCGCGCAGGATGTCGGGTTGCAGGTTCAGGTTCATGTCGTATCCGATCAGCCGGGCATAGCCGTTGATCGTCATGAACCGGATGTCACGCTGGCCTGCGATCAGCTGTCGGATCGTGCCGCCCCGCGTGCCGGTGCTGCGGCCCATACCGGGCAGGTCGATGATCCGCGGCTCGAGCGGCAGGCGAGCGGCGGTGTCGGCATCGGGCGGCGTGACGAAGCCGGGCTGCGCCATGATCGTTTGGGCAAAGCCGATCTGCGGGGCCATTGCCCCTGCCATCAGCCCCAGGAACCCGCGGCGCGCGATCATGGCGTGAAGATTCCGGTGCGGCACGACGCCCGGCTGCGAAGGGAAGTGTGAGCCGTCACCAAACGATCCTTCCAGTCCCGAACGCAATGTCGTCAGACCCTGCACGCAGAGGATCCAGCGAGTTCGAGCCTAGCCGAGGCGTTTTTCGCTGTCCATCAGCAATGCCGCACGAAAGCCAGCGGATGCACGATCGTGCACCCGCTGACAGGGCCCGACGGCAGCGGGCCCGGACATTGCCCTGCCGTCAGAGCGCCAGAACCGGACGTGCCTGCTGTTTCATGTCACGGAACAGGCGCATCACCTGTTCGGCGTCGGATGTTTCCACATCGGCTTCGGCCGCCAGCATGGCGGTGCGGTTCGATTCGAGCAGCGACGCCGATGGCATGTAAACGCTCACCTGGTCGGTGATTCCCTTCAACGTCTCGTGCCCCTGAAACTCCCACGCTCCATCGCAGTATTCGATGAAATCCTCGCTGGCGATAACCGGCACATGGTATTTCTTGGTCAGGCTTTCCAGCCGCTGCACTTCGTTCACCGCCGAGCCGAACGCCGAGAAGGTCAACCGGTGCTTCAATCCGACATTGCCCAGCATGACGTTGCCCACATGAAGCCCGATGCCGTAGTCAAGCACGATGGCGCCGGCGCTTTTGCGCGACGCGTTCAAATCCGCCATGCGCATCTGCGCCTCGGCCACGGCGCTCAGCGCGGCGCGGGTCGCGGCCTGGGACGGCTCGCGATGCCGCTCGCAAGGATAGGCGGCCAGAAATCCGTCACCGATGAAGGCAAGGATTTCGCCGCCGTTGTTGTTGAAGGGCGCGGCGATGGCGTCAAAGAACTGGTTCAGCGTATCGACATAGTCCTGCTTGCCGACGGTTTCCGCCAAGGCAGTCGAGTCCCGCATGTCGCCCATCACCAGCACGGCGCGGGTCTGTTCGACATCGCCGCGCCGCACTTGCCCGGACAGAACGCGCTTGCCCGAACTGGGCCCCAGATAGGTCGTCATCATGTTGTCGGCCAGCTTCGCCAGAACCGCCATCTTGGCGGCGACGGCAAGGCTTTCCTGAAGGCGCAACAGCACCTTGATCATGTTGTCGGTGAACCCGCCGGGCCGGTCGGTGGCCCACGACCCCATCATCCCCTGCCCTGCGCTTTGGTTGAAGGACTGCACGAAGGCCAGATAATCGGTGGCGCCGATCGCCAGCAGGTCGGTGAACACCGGAAACTCGGGGATATCCTCGGCGTGCAGCCTGCGCCGCATATGGTCCAGATCGTTGTTCAGCATGTAAAAGTGCGGGCTGCGGAGGAAGGTATCCTTCCGCTTGCCTTCGTCGGTGGGCCTGAACCCCTGCACCAGCAGACCCTCGCCGCGTTTCCAGGTGAAGCCCATCGCGTGATATAGCGGATGCAGCATCGAGAACCCAAGGTGCACCCGCACCAGCGGCATCCCCGCCCCGGCCAGACGTTCGCACACGCCGCTGACCAGGGTTTCCAGATCGTCCCCCCGCAGTGCCGATTGTTTGAGCCAGGCCGCAACGCGGTCGATCAGCGTGTCGGACAGATCTTCGGCGGTTCGGATCATCATGGCCTCGTTGGGAAATCGGGTCCGGCCTGTCCTGCACGGGTCGGATCGGTGCGGATGGCGTCCCCGCAGTCTCGCGAACATATAAGGATTGTAACACGAGTTTCCAGCCCCGCACGCTTGTCGGGCGCCGCCACGTCGGTGCATCCCGGGTCACGTCCGCGTGCAAGCGGTGTGTCGGCCCCGAAAACCTGCTAAGGTGCCGCGATGGATAAAATCGCTGCACTTGCCCCGCCGCTGCCCGCGTTCTCGCGGTTCGAGGATGTGTCGGATCCGGCCGTCTATCAGGCTCTGCCTGACGATTGGGCGCTGGCGATTGCCGATGTGGTCAGCTCGACGGCGGCGATTGCACAAGGGCGCTACAAACAGGTGAACATGGCCGGTGCCGCAGTGATCTCGGCGGTGCTGAATGCCGTGGGCATCAAGAGCCTTCCCTTCGTGTTCGGGGGGGACGGGGCGTTCGTCGCGGTGCCTCCCGACGGGCGGGCGGCGGCGCGCGCCGCACTGGCCGATGTGGGAACCTGGGTGGCCGAAGAGATGCGGCTGGACCTGCGCACCGCGCTGGTGCCGCTGTCGGCGATCCGGGCGGCCGGGCATGACGTGCGGGCGGCCCGGTTTCAGGCCAGCACCGAGGTCGGGTATGCGATGTTCGCTGGAGGTGGGGCCAGCTGGGCCGAGGCGCAGATGAAGGCCGGGGCCTTTGCCGTGCCCCGCGCCGCGTCGGGTGCGCGGCCGGACCTGACCGGACTGTCTTGCCGGTGGAACCCCGTCAGCGCGCGCAACGGCCACATCGTGTCGCTGATCGTCGTGCCCGGGGCAGCCGGCTATGACGCGCGCTTTCGCAGTTTCGTGGACGAAGTGCTGGCACTGGCTGCCGAAGGCGCGCGTCAGGGCAATCCCGTGCCCGATGGCGGGCCTCCCTTGAAGCTGTCATTGGCAGGGGTCGAGGCCGAGGCACGGCTGGAAAAGGCGTGGCTGGCGCGGATGCGGGTGCGGATCGGGGTGGTCCTGATCGCCGGCCTGCTGATCGTGCTGCACCGGTTCAACCGCAAGCTGGGCGACTTTGACGCGCGGGCCTACACCCGCGACATCGAGCTCAATGCCGATTTCCGCAAGTTCGACGACGGCTTGAAGATGACTATCGACGTGACGGATGACCAGTTGCGGCGGATCGAGGCGCTGCTTGCCGGCGCGGCGGCGTCGGGCCTGTGCCACTATGGCCTGCACAGCCAGCAATCCGCGCTGATGACCTGCATCGTGCCAACGCCGATGACGCGCGATCACATGCACTTCGTCGACGGTGGCGCAGGCGGCTATGCCGAGGCGGCAAAGCGGATGAAGGCCGCTATGCCTTGACGATCTGCGCGCCGGTCAGACCGAGCCGCGCGAACACGTTCCGGGTGTCCACCACCAGATCCGACCAGTCCAACAGGCGCGCGTAATCCACCGCGTCGTGGTCGGTCGAGATCAGCACCACGTCGTGCGCGCGCACTTCCACCTCGGTCAGCGGCACCGATTGGCGGCCCATCAAGGCCATGTATTCCCGCGTGCGCGGAATTTCCGCAACATGGGGGTCGTGAAAGCTGGCGCTGCCGCCGCGATGCTCGATCAATTCGATCAGCTTGAGCGACGGGCTTTCGCGGATGTCGGGGACGTTCTTCTTGTAGGCGAGCCCGATGACCAGCACGCGCGATCGGCTCAGCGCCTTGCCCAGACGCATGTCCAGCGCTTCGGCCAGACGCCCGACGACGTGGCGCGGCATGGCCGAGTTGATCTCGCCTGCCAGTTCGATGAAGCGGGTGGGCAGTTCGAATTCTCGCGATTTCCACGTCAGATAGAAAGGGTCGATCGGGATGCAATGACCGCCCAGACCGGGACCGGGGTAGAACGGCATATACCCAAAGGGCTTGGTCTTGGCCGCCTCGATCACTTCCCAGATGTCGACTCCCATCGCCTCGTAGACCACCTTCAACTCGTTTACCAAGGCGATGTTCACGGCGCGAAATACGTTTTCGGTCAGCTTGACGGCTTCTGCGGTGGCGTTGGACGACACGGGAACCACCCGGTCCACGATGGCACTATAGAACGCGGCCATGACGGCCTGCGCCTGTGACCCGTCACCGGCGATCACCTTGGGGATCGTCGCGGTGTTGAAATTGCGGTTGCCGGGATCTTCGCGTTCGGGGGAAAACCCCAAAAAGAAGTCAGTGCCCGAGCGCAGGCCCGTCGCCTCGAGGATCGGGCGCACAAGATCATCGGTGGTGCCCGGATAGGTGGTGGATTCGAGTACCACCAACTGCCCCGGGCGCAGGGTGGCCGCAATCGAGGCGCAGGTGCGCGTCACGTAGGACAGGTCGGGGTCGCGGTGGGCCGACAGGGGGGTCGGCACGCAGATCACGATGACGTCGCACCCGGCCAATTCGGCAAAATCGGTGGTCGACCGGAACCGACCCGCCGCGGCCTGCTGCGCCAGCACGCCATCCGACACCGCGTCGATGTAGGATCGCCCAGCGTCCAGCGCCACGATCTTCGCTGAGTCGATGTCGAACCCGGTCACCGCAAATCCGGCCTGCGCGATCGCCATGGCCAGCGGCAGGCCCACATAGCCAAGACCGATGACCCCTCCGCGCGCGCTGCGGTCGGACAGTTTGGCGCTCAGCGTGGCAAAGGCGTCGGACGGTATGGTCATCTGCGCCCTCTTGTGCGGCTGTCTTTTGCATTTGGGAGCAAGCGCGAGGGGTGTCAAGCGCGGGCGCGCCTTGCAAGAAAGCCCGTGGACGGGTGACGGCGCCTGCGCTAGCGTCAGTGCCGAGGCAACGCAGGGGTCCGCAAAGATGACTGGCACCACCGATCTGTTGCGGATCGAAGGCCTGAACATCCGGTTTTCGCTGCTGGGCGGCCCGCTGCAGGCGGTGCGCGGGGCCAGCCTGCGGGTGGCACCCGGCAAGGTGACGGCGCTGGTGGGCGAGTCCGGGTCGGGCAAGTCGGTGATCAGTCAGGCCGTGCTCTGCATCCTGCCTCCGATCGCCCAGGCCACGGGGCGCATTCTGTTCACCGACCCCGCAGCCAAGACGGCGCCCGTCGACATTCTGACGTTGCCCGCCGACGGCCCGGACATTCGGCACCTGCGCGGCCGGCGCATCGCCAAGATCTTCCAGGAGCCGATGACCTCGCTTTCGCCGCTGCACACCATCGGAAACCAGATCGGCGAGGTTCTGGCGGTGCACGACGGGGCGGATCCGGCCGAACAGCGCCGGGCCACCATCGAGATGCTGGGTCTTGTGGGCTTTCCCGACCCGAAACGGGCGGTCGACATGTATCCGTTCGAACTGTCGGGCGGCATGCGCCAGCGCGCAATGATCGCCATGGCCCTGATCTGCCGCCCGGCGCTCCTGGTCGCGGATGAACCGACGACCGCGCTGGACGTCACGATCCAGGCGCAAATCCTGGAACTGCTGCGTGGCTTGCAGCAAAAGCTGGGCATGGCGATGCTGTTGATCACCCATGATCTGGGGGTGGTCGCCAACGTGGCCGACGAGGTCGTCGTGATCTATCAGGGTCAGATCATGGAGGCGGGGCCGGTCGAGCAGATCTTTCGCAACCCGCAACACCCCTACCTGAAAGGCCTGCTCGCAGCCGTCCCGCATTTCGACATGACCCCCGGCGAGCGGTTGAAATCCTTGCGCGACATCACTGTGAACACCGGCAAACTGCTGGGCAAGACCGATGCAAGGCCGGCCGTGCGGCCCGGTGTGCTGCTGTCGGTGCAAGGGCTGGTGAAATCCTACACCACCCGCAAGCAGGGGTATTCCGGCACCGCCAAGGAAACGGCCGTGCGGGCGGTCGATGGCGTCAGCTTCGATCTGATGCGGGGCGAATGTCTGGGTCTGGTCGGCGAGTCCGGTTGCGGCAAGACCACCGTGTCAAAGATCCTGATGCGGGCGGTGACGCCCGACGAAGGCTCGATCACCTATTACGACGAAGCCGGCAGTCATGACATGCGCGCCGCCGAAGGCGATACGCTGCAACGACTGCGCACCAAGATCCAGATGGTGTTCCAGGACCCGGTTTCTTCGCTGTCGCCCCGGATGACGGTGCAGAACATCCTGTCGGAACCGCTGGAGATCCACCGCCGCGGCACCCCCGCCAGCCGGTTGGAAACGGTCGCGACGCTGATGGAGGCGATCGGTCTGGATAGGCGCTATCTGAACCGGTATCCGCACAGCTTTTCGGGCGGTCAGCGGCAAAGAATCGGCATCGCACGGGCGCTGGCGCTGGGGCCGGAGTTGCTGATCTGCGATGAACCCGTGTCGGCGCTGGATGTGTCGGTGCAGGCGCAGATCCTCAATCTGTTGAAGGATCTGCAGAAGGACCTCGGGCTGACCTATCTGTTCATCTCGCACAACCTGGCCGTGGTGGATTACATGGCCGACCGGATCGCCGTGATGTATCGCGGGCGGATCGTCGAACTGGCCCCGCGCGACGTGCTGATGCGCGCGCCCGTGCATCCCTACACGCGGTCCCTGCTGGCTGCCGTTCCGTTTCCCGACCTCGACCGGCCGCTGGATTTTGCCACGCTGCAACGCGGGATCGCCAAGGATACCAGCGGATGGCCTGCGGCATTCCACGACGGCGGCGCGCGCCATCAGGCGCTGGATCTGGGGGACGGGCATTTCGTGCTGGCCCGCCCGGACGCCAGCCTGGCTGATCTGCGCGCATGACCGACAGCGCGCAGGTCGGACCTGCCCTGCGGTGTCACCCCGATTGTCAACGTGGCCGTCACGGTCTATCACATCCCGATCAGCACGCCATGACGCGGTTTTCTGTCGCCTCACGACCTGCGCATATGACAGAAGACCGGATCTGCCGTCTGTCGGCACCCGCATTGTGTTGAGGGTTCCCGTGCGTATTGCCGCCCGCCGTTCCACCCCGTTTCAGCGAAAGCCTTAAGATGCAGCGCCGTTTCGAAGATGCCCGCATCCTGATGTACAGTCATGACACCTTCGGTCTGGGGCACCTGCGCCGCTGCCGCACGATCGCCCACGCGCTGGTCGAGGAATATCGCGGGCTGAACGTTTTGATCATCTCGGGCGCCACGATCGCGGGGGCGTTCGATTACCGAAGCCGCGTCGATTTCGTGAAGATCCCGTCGGTCATCAAGCTGCGCAACGGCGAATACACCTCGCTTGCCGCGCACATCGACCTGGCCGAAACGCTGAAGATGCGCCAGTCGATCATCCGCCACACGGCCGAAACGTTTCAGCCCGACGTCTTCATCGTCGACAAGGAGCCGATGGGCTTGCGCGGCGAGGTCGAAGAGACGCTGGCCTATCTGCAGCCCAAGGGTACCCGTCTGGTGCTGGGTCTGCGCGAGGTGATGGACGCGCCGCATTTGCTGGATGCCGAATGGAAGCAGCGCGACGTGATGCAAAAGATCGGGCACTATTACGACTCGATCTGGGTGTACGGCCCGCCCGATTTCTATGATCCGCTGGTCAGTCTGGATGTGCCGCCGCCCGTTCGCCGAAAGATGGATTTCGTCGGCTTTCTGCAACGGTCGGTGTCCACGGGCGAGGAATCCGCGCACCGGCCCGAAGGGGACTATCTGCTGGTCACCACCGGTGGCGGCGGCGACGGGGCCGACCTCGTGCGCGACGTGATCGAGGCCTACCAGCAAGACAAGACGCTGACACAAAAGGCGCTGATCGTCCTTGGCCCCTACATGAAGGCCAAGCAGCGCCTGAAGCTGACGCGCAAGGCGGCCTCGGTGCCGCAGATCAAGGTCATCCAGTTCGACAACCGGATGGAAGAGCTGATCGCGGGGGCGACGGCGGTGGTGGCGATGGGCGGATACAACACCTATTGCGAGATCCTGTCGTTCGACAAGCGCGCGCTGATCGTCCCGCGCGTCGAACCGCGTCAGGAACAGCTGATCCGCGCGCGTAGGGCATCCGAACTGGGGCTGGTGGATATGCTACTGCCCGAACAGGCCGCCGATCCGGCACAGTTGGCCGCGGCATTGAAGGCGCTGCCGGCGCGGTTGCCACCGTCGCAGGTGGCCGGAACGCTGACGCTCGACGGTCTTACCCACATCTCGGACATCGTGGGCAGTTGGCTGAACGTCGTGCCGGCCGACCGGATGACGCGGGCAGCGGGCTGATGGCTCGAGCCAAGCTGGTTGTGCTGCTCAAGGGCTATCCGCGCCTGTCCGAAACCTTCATCGCGCAAGAGCTACTCGGCCTGCAGCGGGAAGGCTTCGATCTTTCCCTGGTGTCGCTGCGCCATCCGACCGACAAGAAACGCCATCCGGTGCATGACGAGATCACGGCGCCCGTCCTTTATCTGCCGGAATACCTCTATCAGGAACCGGGTCGGGTGGCGCGCGGGCTGTGGGCTGCGGTGCGTCGACGGGGGTTTCGGGCGGCGCTGGGCCGGTTCGCGCGCGATCTGTGGCGCGACCCGACCGCCAACCGGGTGCGGCGGTTCGGCCAGGCCTGCGTGCTGGTTGCCGAAATGCCCGACGGGGCCGCCTGGCTGCACGCCCATTTCATCCACACGCCGGCCTCGGTCACCGCCTATGCCAGCCGGATCAGCGGCCTCGGGTGGAGCACGTCCGCGCATGCCAAGGACATCTGGACGGCGCCCGATTGGGACCTGTCGGAAAAGCTGGCGGACATGGCATGGGTGGTGACCTGCACGCGCAGCGGGTTCGACCACCTGAAGACGTTGGCGCGCGCGCGCGGCACGGTGCATCTAAGCTATCACGGGTTGGACCTGTCGCGGTTTCCCGGACCCGACAGTGCAGGTTCGGCGCGCGACGGCACCGATGCGGCGAACCCGGTCCTGCTGCTGTCCGTCGGGCGCGCGGTAGAGAAAAAGGGATACGACACCCTGCTCGACGCGCTGGCGTTGCTGCCCGCGGCCCTGCACTGGCGGCTGGAACACATCGGCGGCGGCTCGAATCTTGCCGCGTTGAAGGATCAGGCCAGCCGTCTTGGCTTGGCAGACCGCATCCGCTGGCAGGGCGCGCAGGATCAGACGGCCGTTCTGGCGCGCTATCGCACGTCGGATGCCTTCGTGCTGGCCTGCAAGATCGCCGCCGACGGTGACCGCGACGGTCTGCCGAACGTGCTGGTCGAGGCGAGCAGCCAACGCCTGCCCTGCCTGTCCACCACGATTTCGGGCGTGCCCGAGTTGATCCGCGACGGCGAAAACGGGCTGTTGGTGCCACCCGAAAATCCGGCCGCGCTGGCCGCCGCGCTGGAGCGGCTGATCCGTGATCCGTCCTTGCGCGCGCGGCTGGGCGACGCGGCCTGTCTGCGAGTGCAGAACAATTTCGACCACCACGCCAGCATCCGCCAACTGACCACCCTGTTCCGCGCCGCCGGACTGGAGACATCATGACCCACCGCATCTTTTACTACGTGCAGCACCTTCTGGGCATCGGCCATCTGGCCCGTGCCAGCCATGTCGCACAGGCGATGGTGCGGCGCGGCATGGATGTGACGATGGTGACCGGCGGCGCTGCGGTTGCCGGGTTTCCCGGGCCGGGCGTCACGCATGTGGCCCTGCCCGAAATCCGCGCGGGCGACGCCGGGTTTTCCGGGCTGACCGATGCGACCGGCCAGCCGATCGATGACGCGTTCAAGGCCCGCCGCCGCGACCTGCTGCTGGCGGCCTGTCACGACGCGCGACCGGACGTGGTGATGATCGAGGCCTTCCCCTTCGGTCGTCGTCAGGTGCGGTTCGAACTGGTGCCGCTGCTCGAGGCCATCCACAGCCGGCCCGACCGGCCCCGCGTGATTTCGTCGGTGCGCGACATCCTGCAAGAACGCGCGAAACCCGGGCGCGATCAGGAAACGCTGGCGCTGGCACGTCAGTTTTTCGACCACATCCTGGTCCATGGCGACCCGAACTTCATCCGGCTGGGCGACACCTTTCCCTTTGCCGACGATCTGGCCCACATGACGCTCTATGGTGGCATCGTGGCGGCCCCGCTACCGCCGCCCAGCGTGGACAGGTTCGACATCGTGGTGTCCGCGGGTGGCGGGGCGGTGGGTGGCGCGTTGCTGAACGCCGCCGCGGGGGCGATCCCGCTCCTGCCGGCCCATCTGACCTGGTGCCTGATCGGCGGAGTCAACATGCCATCCGCCGATTTCGCGGGCCTGGAGCAGGCGCTGCCCGGCAATGCAACGCTGACCCGGTTTCGCACCGATTTTGGCGGGCTGTTGCGCAATGCCACCCTGTCGGTATCGCAAGCGGGATACAACACCGTCTGCGACGCCCTGCAGGCCGGGTGCCGCAGTCTGCTGGTGCCGTTTGCCGCCGGTGGCGAGACCGAACAGACGCTGCGCGCCTTGCGGCTGCAAGCGCTGGGCCTCGCCCATGTCCTGCTCGAGCATGACCTGTCGACGGCCGCGATGGCGAAACGCATCGCCGCGGCGCTGGATGCTCCGCCTCCCGCGGCCAATTCGCTGGATCTGAATGGCGCGGACCACGCCGCACGGCTGATCGCCGACCTCGCCTGAAGCGCCCGTTCGGTGGTCGAACGCGGGTTCCCATGCCTGGGGCGACCCGAAATACCCGGCTTTGCCGGAATGGCGCCCAGCACCATCCTAGACACCCCGCGCCCCGCGCTGCTAGGCTCGGCCCCGGCGCCCGGACCGCAGGACCAACGCACACCTCATGGAACCCAGCATCTCCAAATACATCTGGACGCACACGCGGCCCCAACAGATCTGGGTGCTGGCCGTGGTCTTGGTGTCGATGATCCCGTTCTTTCTGGCGCTCGACCTGCCCAAGCAGATCGTCAACGGCCCGATCACCGGGGGTGGCTTCGAAACCGAAGGGGCGACACAGCCGTTCATGCGTCTGGTGTTTTCGCTGCCATGGCTGGGCGAGGTCACCCTGTTTCCCGGCCTCGACCTCGAGCGGATGCCGATGCTGTTCGCGCTGTCGGGGGTGTTTCTGGGCCTGGTGATCGTGAACGGGCTCTTCAAGCTTTACATCAACACCTACAAGGGCCGTCTGGGCGAGCGGTTGCTGCGCCGCATCCGGTTCGAGCTGGTGGACCGCATCCTGCGCTTCCCGCCCGAGACGTTCAAGCGCCTGAAAGGCGCCGAGGTCGCCTCGATGGTCAAGGACGAGGTGGAGCCGATGGGCGGCTTTTCCGGCGATGCCTTCGTCACCCCGGTCATGCTGGGCGGGCAGGCATTGACGGCGCTGACCTTCATCTTCCTGCAAAGCGTCTGGCTGGGGCTTATCACGGCGGCGCTGGTCGCCATCCAGTTCACCATCATTCCCCGGATGCGTCGTCGCCTGCTGGTACTGGGGCGCGCGCGCCAACTGACGGCGCGCGAGCTGTCGGGCCGGGTAAGCGAGATCGTCGACGGCATCGGCACCATCCACGCCTACGACACCTCGAACGTGGAGCGGGCTGACGTGGCGACCCGGCTGGGCACCATTTTCAAGATCCGGTTCGACATCTATCAGTGGAAGTTTCTGGTCAAGTTCATCAACAACTTCCTGTCCCAGGTGACGCCCTTTCTGTTTTATTCGGTTGGCGGGTATCTGGCGCTGAACGGTCGGCTCGACATAGGACAGCTGGTGGCGGTGATCGGGGCCTACAAGGACCTGCCGGGCCCGTTGAAGGATCTGATCGACTGGGATCAGAACCGGCAGGACGTGCAGGTGAAATACACGCAGGTCGTCACCCAGTTCGCGGTGGACGGGCTTCTGGACCCCGATCTGCAGGTATTGACGGCGATGTCGGACGCAGCGGCCACGCAGCAGCCCCTGAACGTGGTCAACCTGCGGGTCGCCGACGAAAGCGGGGCGGCCCAGCTGGAACGGTTGAATCTGCGCATCCATCCCGGCGAGGCGGTGGCGCTGGTCGGCGAGGCCGGGCATGGGGCAGAGGCGCTGGCCGAGGCGATCGTCAGGCTGGTCTGGCCCAAAGGCGGGCGCATCGCGTTGGGCGACGCCGATATCATGACCCTGCCCGAAGCGGTGACCGGGCGGGCCATTTCCTATGCCGGCGGGGATGCCTGGTTCTTTTCGGGCAGCGTGCGCGACAATCTGGTCTACCGGCTAAAACATGCGCCCCTGCGGGTGCCCGAACGCGCCGCCGAGGCCCAGACCCGCCGGGATTGGTATCAGGCCGAGGCGCTGAAGGCCGGCAACCCCGATTTCGACGTCGAAAGCGACTGGATCGACTACGGCGCAGCCGGGCTTGACGGCCCGGACGGTCTGTTAGCCCGGTTCCAGGCCGTTCTCAAGACCGTGCAACTGGACCGCGACATCATGGATCTGGCCCTGCGCTCTACCGTCGATCCGACCCAGTATCCCGGACTTGCCTCCGACATCGTTGCGTTGCGCCGTGCGTTGCGCGACGAACTGGCGGCGCGTGGACTGCGCGACCTGATCGTGCCGTTCACCCCGGGCGCCTACAACATCGAGGCGACGGTGGGCGAAAACCTGCTGTTCGGTACGGCGATGGGACCTGTGCTGCAAAATGCCAACATCGGCAGCAATGCCTATTTCCGCTCCGTGGTGTCGCGCGACGGTCTGGCCGAGGATCTGTTCGCGATGGGCTACGAGATCGCGCAACTGGCGATCGAACTCTTTGCGGACCTTCCCCCCGATCATCCGTTCTTTCAACAGCTGACCTTCATGACCGCCGACGACATCCCGACATATCAGGCGCTGTTGCAGCGGCTGAATGCGGGCAGCTTCGCGACCGCGAACGAAGAGCAGCGCAACCAGATCATCCGGCTCAGCTTTGCCTATGTCGAACCCCGCCACCGCTTCGGCCTGCTGACAGATGCCCTGCGCGCAAAGATCGTCGCGGCGCGGCAGCAGTTTCACGAATTCCTGCCGCCCGAGTTGCATGACGCGATCGAGCAGTACGATCCCGAGCGGTATTCGTCTTCGGCCAACCTGCTGGACAACGTGCTGTTCGGTCGGATCAGCCTGAAACATTCCGACGGGGCAGAACGGGTGCAGGCGGCGGTGCGCGATCTGCTGTTGTCACAGAACCTGACCGACCGCGTCTTCTCGATCGGGCTCGACTTTCAACTCGGCACGCAAGGCAAGCGGCTGACACCGGTGCAGCGGCAGAAGCTGAACCTTGCGCGGGGTTTGCTGGCGCATTCGGACTACTATGTGTTCAACAAGCCGTTGCAGGGCCTGGATGCCCGCATTCAGGATCAGATCCTGCGCGATTGTCTGGTTCTGCTGCGCGCCGAGGGTCGACAGCCGGGCATCATCTGGGTTCTGGCGAATCCATCGCAAAGCGAGCATTTTGACCGGGTGGTGGTGTTCAAGGACGGCGGATTGGTGGAAGATGGCCCGCGCGATGCCCTGCTGGCACAGGATGGCGTCTTCAAGCAGATGCTGCGGGCATGACGGCGGCAGGGACCTGAGTTTGGGCGAACGAAAGAAACGGGGGCGGACATGCTGCTGAAAGAAGAAGTGCAAATGCTGCGGCAAGTGCCCCTGTTCGCCGGAGTCGATCCGGGCAAGCTGAAACTTCTGGCCTTCACCTCGCAGCGCGTCAGTTTTCGCGAAGGCGACGTGCTGTTCCATCAGGGCGATCCGGGCGATGCCGCCTATGTGATCCTTGCGGGCAGCGCCGATATCCTGACCGGGTCGGACAACGGTCTCATCAAGGTTGCCGAAGTGTCGCGCAACGCCATCGTGGGTGAGATCGCGATTTTGTGCGACGGCACCCGCACCGCCACCGTCCGCGCCCAGAATTCGGTCGAGGCTTTGCGAATCGGCAAGGAGCAGTTCCTCAAGCTGATGTCCGATTTCCCCGAGATCACGATCGAGGTCATGCGCGTGCTGGCCGAACGGCTGAGCACGACGACGACCGAACTGACCCTCGCGCGCAGCAAGCTGAAACTGCACTGACGCGCGTTCGCGCACCCCTGCCGCCACTGCGTCAGACCCCCGTGACCGCCCCGGTGTCGGGATCGACACTGAAATTGGCAGACGGCAGTTGCCCGAGATAGCTGCGCATCATCGCGAGCAAGGGCGTCCACGGCGTCTGCGCGGGCCATGACGTGCGGTAGATCGCAAGACGGTCGGGCGGGGTCAGCCGTTCGCCAAAGGGCCCGCCCATGCGCAACAGGTGGAACTCTTCGATCACGGTCAGTGCCGGCACATCGGCGCCGTCCCGTCCGCCTGTCATCTCGGCCAAAGTCGCTCCGGGCACCCGCGCCGCAAGATCGGGCGGCCATTCGCGCCGCAGCATCCGCCGCGCCACCAGATTGCGCGCGTGCGCCGTCAAGAACGCGCCATAGGTCGCGTGTCCCGCGAGGCGCCCGGGGTAGACCAGCAGCTTTGGCATGGGGATCGACCCGATCTGCACGGTTTCGACCTGCACGGCGTCACCGATCGTCACGATTTTGTAGGCGGCCGGAAACTCGACAAGCGCGGGCACCGCGACATTGACCAGCCAATGACCGCCGCCTTCGAACCGCGAGGTGGCGTTAACGTGGAAATGCCCGCTGAAATGCACGCCGATGCCCGTCGCCGCCACCGATCGCGCGACGGCCGCGGATGGCGCGCGGCGGGCCAGCGGTGTCATCCCCAAAAGCGCCAGCTCGGCCGCCTTGCTGTCGAGAAACGGGTTCAGCACCGGATAGTGCGAGAACGTCAGCAGGCGTTTGCCCAAACGCCGCGCGCGCCGGGCGACGTCCGCCATCCAGTCCAGGATGAACGCCTTGTGGCGCACCATCGCCGTCCACCCCGCCTCGGTCGCATCGGCGTAGGCTTCGGCACCGGGCGGGCGGTCCTGACCGAACGGCACCCAGACATTGGCATCGATCATCAGCAGCCACAGGCCCGCAACCGGCTCCACCAGATACGAGGCATCCATCACCTGCCGCGTCACCGTCCCGTCGGCCGATCGCACCGGATAGAGACGCCGGTCTGCCGCGTCGTCGAGGCCGAACGGGGTTTCCCAATGCATCGCACCTTCGGGCCGAAAGAAACCGGTTTGCCGGGTCAGACCATGGGGCACCCCCAGACAGCGCATGGCATCGCAGACCCACACGCGCCCCGCGCCCGGATCGTCCTGATCGGGGTCGCTCGTCACCAGATCATATCCGCCGGTGGCATTCGCCATGCGCCGCGACCGGTGACGCCCCGTGTCGGCAAAGAGGTCATGGTTGCCGGGAACCGCCCAGAACCGCAGGCCCCAGGCGCGCGCGTCGTCCAGCAGGCGGTGCAGGCCGTTCAGAAACGCGATCTGCCCGTCATCCGTCACGTCGCCCAGCAGCACCACGTCCGTGATCCCGCGCGCGGCGATATCTTGCAGCGCATGGCGCAGGGCGAACCCGGTTTCGTTGAACACGCGGGTCGATTTCACCACGTCCGACGCCGGCCGCAGGGCCAGGCCGCCCGGCAGTCCGACCGCCGCGTGAATGTCATGCAGATGTGGGTCGGCGATCACCGCCAACCGAAACGTCGCCCGCGTCATCCCGATTGGTCCTGTCTGGCACCGCAAGCGGGTCGGACCGATTCGAAAATCACCTCTCGCCTATTGCGCGGGGGTTCACTAGCATTTGATCCGGGCCGCCGTCGGGCGCGGCTTTGATCGCTGGATGTCCGCATGTCTGTCCACCTCGGCCTTTGCCACACGAACCGTCCCTACAGATGCACGTGTCCCGGGCCTTAGCGTGGCATCCGACGCGCTTCAAGTCCGCACCTGGGGCACCCGGGGCAGCCTGCCGGTCTCTGGGCCGGACTTCGTCGAATTCGGCGGCAGCACGACCTGCATCGAGGTGCGGTGCGGGGACGAGGTGCTTCTGTTCGATGCCGGCTCCGGTCTGTTGCCCGCCGGTCGCGCTCTCAAGGCGCAGGGCGTCAAGAAGACGCATCTGCTGTTCACCCACTGCCATTATGACCACATCATCGGCTTTCCCTATTTCGGCGGCCTGTTCGACGCGACGGCGACGGTGGACATCTGGTCGGGTCACATGGCGCCGCGCACCACCACCGCCGAGATGATCCACGCCTTCATGCATCCGCCGTTCTTTCCGATCGACCCCGGGGTTTGTCCCGCGCACATCCAGTGCCACGATTTTGCGCCCGGCGAGGTGTTGCGGCCCGAAGCGGAAATCACACTGCACACCGGCAGCCTGACGCACCCGGGCGGGGCCGTGGGCTACCGCATCAGTTGGAAGGGGCGGTCGGTCGCGATCATCACCGATACCGAACATCAGCCGGGGCACCTCGATCCCGTCGTGCTGGACCTGATCGCGGGGGTCGACCTGTTCGTCTACGACGCCTGCTACACCGAGGCGGAAATGGCGCTGTTCCGCGGCTTTGGCCATTCGTCGTGGCAGCAGGCCATCCTTCTGGCGCAAGCCGCGGGCGTGGGGCGGGTCGCGTTGTCGCACCATGCGCCGTGGCGCACGGATGTCGAGTTGCGCGCGCTCGAGGCCGAGGCGCAGGCACGGCTGCCGGGGGCGTTCTTTGCGCGCGACGGTCAGGTGACCGCGTTCTGATCCAGCTCGTCCAGCAGATCCGACAGGCGGTGCCAGCGCGCGCCGGCATGCGCGGCGGTGATCGTGAACAATCGTTCGGTGAAGTTCCATGCGGCTGCGTCGTGCACGAGATGATGGGTCATGAACCCCACCGGCGCGTCCGTGGCACGGGAAACCTCCAGCCGCCGCACCAGATCGGCGACCAGCGCCGAAGGCTCCCTGCCCCCGCGTGAGCCTCTCCAGTCGATCAGATCGACGTGAACATTGACCCGCAGCGGCAGCGCAGCGCCCTGTTCAGGGCCGAACACCGATAGCCCACAAAACCCCAGTGCGGGCAGGGAAGCGATCAGCGCCGGGTCGATCCGGTTCCACGGCGGCACCAGAACCGGCACCAGACGCGCGCCGTAGAGGCGAGCAAGATGCGACAGACCCTGTGCCAACTCCGCCAGAATGTCCGGGGCGGGCCGATCGGGGCCAAGCTCGCAGGACTTGTCCGGGGGCCGCGCGTGGTTGACATGCGACCAGCCGTGCGGGGCCACTTCGACCGCCAATCCGTGCAGGCGCGCGGCCAGCGCCGGGCCCGTCGGTTGCGGAATGACCGCCAACGTCAACGGAACCCCATGATCGCGCCCGAGGTGCAGCAGATGATCAAGCGGCGGGCTGGGATCGACCGCGTCGTCGTCGCGCAGCCAGAAGCGGGCCGTCCTGCCCTGCGCCGCAAACGCATCCAGCGCCCGGCGCAGCGGATCGAACACATCGGGCATCAAGATCCCCCCACGGCCTGCGACAGGATGTGGTCAAGCCGTGCGACCGCCGCGGAAAACGAATGTCTGTCAAGAACCCGCGATCGCGCGGCCTCTCCCAACCTGCGGCGCAGCGCGGTGTCGGTGATCAGGGCTGCAACCGCAGCGCGGTAGGCCGCGTCATCGTCCGGCGGGGTCATGAGGCCGGTCTGGTCGGTCACCACCTCGGGCACCCCTGCGATGCGCTGCGCCGCGACGGGCAGACCTGCCGCCTGCGCCTCGAGATAGGCGAGGCCATAAGCCTCGCCGTAACCGGGCCAGAGGTAGGCCTCGCTTTCGTTCAGAAGGTCCGCCACCCGCGCAGCGTCGCATTGCCCGGCCCACACCACGCGATCCTGCAACGCCGCGAACAGGCTGCGCACCTCTGGCTCGGTCGGACCGGCGCCGACGATCGTCAACCTCCAGTCCAAATCCGTCAGGCCGGACATCGCCCGCGCCAGCATGGCATAGCTGGCCACCTTGTCGCCCGGGCGCATCATGGCGACGGTGATCAGACGCACCGGACCATCCTGCGGTCTTCGCGGCGCAGAAAACGGTGTCGGGTCGATGAACGGGGGAAGGTCGGCCAGCCGGGCCGCAGGTGCTGCCGCAACGATCCCCGAGCGGTCGCGGGCGGTCAAACAGATGTTGACTGCGGCTTGCAGCAAACCGTCGAGCACCGTGGATTGGCTGGCCGACCAAATCCCCCGATTGCGCCGTGCCGAATACGACGACTCGATCGTGACATAGGGCAGGTCATGGTCGCGACACAGCGCCGGGCCGATCAGATCGGGGGATTTGTAGTAGGGGTGGTACGCGACCCAGACCGCAGGGCGACCGCCCCGCCAGTCTGCCGCGATGCGTCCGCGCTCCAGCGTCGCCGCCTCCGCGATGCGCGACGCGGTTTCCGTGTCGTCGGGGTCCCCGCAATAGCTGCGCAGGTCAGACACCAGCGCGACCTCGTGACCCGCCGCGATCAGGGCCGCCCGCACCATGCGGGCCATCAGCCGGTCACCCGACGGCACCGGATGATCGGGCGATTTCAGCGGGGCATAGAACGCGATCCGCATGCTGGGTCCTGTTGGCAATCCCGATCAAGGCCTAGCCGATCGCCTGCTCCTCGGCAACGCAAGGCTCACGTCACGCCACCGCCGCCCGTGGCGCGCGCCGCAGGCGGCCAGTCAATCCTGCGGGACGTATCCGGTCTGCGCCTCGACCAGCAAGGCGCGGATGCGGGCAATGTCACCCGCGTCGCAAGCGATGGCCAGACCGTCGAGCGTCGCGGTGATCGCCGTCAGCGAATGGCACGGATCGGTCGCGGTCATGATGCGGGGATGCGCCGTCGCCTGAGGATTGTTGCTGATTAGCAATTCCTCGTAAAGCTTTTCGCCGGGCCGCAGCTTTGTGAACACGATGGCGATCTCGTCCGGTCGCGTCTTGACCCGCTGGGCATTTGCGAACGTGACCGGTTTCAAGCCGTGAAGCCGCGCCATCTGCGCCGCCAGATCGACGATCCTGACGGGTTCGCCCATGTCGAGAACGAACACGTCCCCCCCCTGCGCCATGGCGCCGGCCTGGATGACCAACTGCGCCGCTTCGGGTATCGTCATGAAATACCGCGTGATGTCCGGATGCGTCACCGTGATCGGCCCGCCCGCCGCGATCTGCCGCTTGAAGAGCGGGATCACCGACCCCGAGGACCCGAGCACGTTTCCGAACCGGACCATCGACAGTTTCGTGCCAGCGCCCAAGGCGTCTTTGGCCAGCGACTGACAGATCATCTCCGCCAAGCGTTTCGAGGCGCCCATGACGCTGGTCGGACCCACGGCCTTGTCCGTCGAAATCAGGATGAACGACTCGACACGCGCCGCGATGGCGGCTTCGGCGACGGTCATCGTGCCTTGCACGTTGTTGCGGATGCCTTCGACCGCGTTGTGTTCGACCAGTGGGACATGCTTGTAGGCGGCGGCATGATAGATCGTGTGCACGCCAAAGGATTTCAGCGTCTGGCCGACCCGCGCACTGGACTGCACCGAGCCGAGGACCGGGCTGATCTGCACGTCCAGCGCATGCTGGTCACGGTAGGCGACCAGCTCTTGCTCGATGGAATAAAGCGCCAACTCCGACAGTTCGAACAACACCAGATGCGTTGGCAATTGCGGCAGGATCTGGCGGCACAGCTCGCTGCCGATCGAACCGCCCGCCCCGGTCACCATCACGACCTTGCCGCGGATGTTTGCGGACATCAAATCTTCCAAAGGCGCGATCGGATCGCGGCCGAGCAATTCTTCGATGCCGATCTCGTTAAGCTCGTCGATGCGCGCCTGACCCGACAGAATCTCGTCCAGACCCGGAATCGTGCGCAACTGCAAGGGACGGCTTTCCAGCGATTTCAGGATCTCGCTGCGCCGCCGTTTGCTGGCGGACGGAACCGCCAGCAGCACCGCCTCGATCCCGTTCGACCGGATCAGCTGATCCACGCGGGCGGGGCTGTGCACCCGCAAGCCGCCGATCAACGTGCCCTGCGCCTGACGCGAGTCGTCCAGAAAGGCGATCGGCAGATACTCCGTGCCCTGCCGCAGGATCTGCAGCAACTGCCGTCCTGCAACCCCTGCCCCATAGATCAGCACGCGCTGCTTGCGCCGGTTCTGGCTGCTGAACACCAGTTCACGAAACGCCAGCCGGATGCCCCCGAGCACAAGAAAGGTCAGCACCGAATAGATCAGCGGCACGGTGCGTGGAATGGGGGCGCCCAGGATCCACGACAACAGCGCCAGCATCACCCCTGACAGGATCGACCCCAAAAGGATCGTTGCCAGACCGCGCCCCGCGATATAGCGGATCACCGCATGATAATATCCGAGCAGGAAAAACGCGAACAGCGACAGTGGAACGACCGGCAGCATCGCAAGCCAGACCGCCGGCACCGTCAAAATCTGCATGCCGTCATGCCTGAGCCACATCGACACGACGAAGGACGCCAGCAGTAGAACGGCATCCACGGCGACTTGCAAGGCACGCTTTCCGGTGCGGCTCATGTTGATCAAATGCGAAAGCATGAGGCTCAAAAAGAAATTCCCCGCAAAACTCCTCCTCACGGTGGCTTTTACAGCCGCGTCTTGCCGTATCGGGCCACCCTGTTGCCGCCCCGCAACACTCCGCTTCTTAACCGCTACGCTGACGGATTGCTAGGCCGCAGACCGGCACATTGCTCCACCCCGGCCAAGATTGTTGCCCTGCGGCCGGCTTTGTGCCCCCCTTCGGCATCGGATGGGACCGGTCGGTCCGTCCGCGCAGCTGCGCACCGCCGGCTTTGCGTCCGCACGATCGCGGCCATCGCCCGACCAATACCGCGAACCTTGCTCATGGATGCGGCGGAGATTGCGTCACTGCGGCAAGGCCTCGTACCAGTCCAACGCCAAGGCGACCCACTCTTTCGGAATACCATGACCGCCCTCGTGCAGCGCAAAGGTCAGCGCGGACCCCGCAGTGCAGTCGGACCAGCGGCGCACCTGAAAAACTGCCGTCCCGTCAAACGCGTCGGGCCGTGGTTGCTGGCACCCGTTGGTCCGCCGCCAGATTGCCAGCGAGGCAAAGACATCGCCCTGAGTGACGCCCGAACTCAGCCGACGCCCCTCAAGCGGGACCGTCGTGTCGGCCCAGCCATGGACATGCAGCAACCGCACCGGACCGGCGCATCCGCTTGGCAGCGGGTTCCAGAAACTGCCCGCGACCGGGGCGAAAGCCGCAAAGGCGGTAGGCGTCTTGCAGGCGATGTAGCTGGTGGTCGATCCGCCGATCGAAAAACCGGCGAGGATGATCCGGCTGCGGTCGATGGCATGCCGGGCCGCCGCGTCATCCGCGACGGCCGCCACGAAAACCGCTTCGTCACGCTTGGCGGTCGCTGCACGCGCGGGGTGAAAATCCCACGTCCGCCCCTGACCGGTGTCACGCAGCCTGCCATCGGGAGCAATCACGGCGTATCCGCGCGCCAAGGCGGCATCGACCATGCCGCGGTTGGACATCGTGGCCTGGCCCGACGCGCCCCAGCCGTGCAGGAACATCACGGCCGGGACCTTGGTTTGCAAATCCACGCCCGCAGGCCGTTCGATATGATAGGTGCCGGCAGAAATCTCGCACGGTGCTGCGGTGTCCAGACAGCCCGCGCCCGCTGCGCCACACCACAGCATCAACGCAGCAGCAAGCCGGCCGGCGCGGGTCATGTCACGACGGCAAAACTGTACAAGGGCAAGCGGCGCGCATCCGTGGCCGCAAGCGCCGAAAGCGGCACGGCGAGTACGAAACAGACCGCCACCGGCAACAACCATGGCGTCAGCACGCCAGTCGCCATGAGGCCGCACAGACCCAGGCCCAAAGCCGTTTCCACGGCGTGAAACCGCATCAGAACCCCCCAGCCGGGTCGACCCGCCAGATGCGGCGCCCAGCCCCCGTCGAACCCGGCCAGCGTGCGGGTCACCGCCCGCACCTGATGCACCATCAGCATCGGTGCCATCAGAACCGACAGCACGATTTCCGTCAGCACCGAAAACACGAACCGACCCCGGCTGCCCCGCGGCAAACCATGATCGCGCAGATGCGCCACGACGCCGATCAGTTTCGGCACCAGCAGCATTGCCGCGACGAACCCGGCGAGGGCACCTTGCGTCACTGGCGGCAGACTAGGCCAAACCGGCATCATCGGATTGCCTTCGGTGAAATAGGTGATCGTGCCGCCGTCGCCCAACGCTGCCCATAGCACCAGAAGACACAGCCACCACACCGAAGACAGATAGGCCATCGCGCCTTGCAACAGGTGGAACCGCGACAACGGATGCAGGCCCGGGACCGTCAGCAACCGCAAATGCTGCATGTTGCCCTGACACCACCGGCGGTCGCGGCGCACATAGCCCAGCACTGTCTCGGGCGTGTCTTCGTAGCTCGCGATCGCTTCGGGCAGGATGCGCACCCCCCAGCCCGCGCGACGCAAAAGCGCCGCTTCGACGAAGTCGTGGCTAAGGATCACCCCCCCCATCGGGCGGCGTCCGGGCAAGTGCGGCAGACCGGCCGAGGCGGCAAACGCCCGCGTGCGGATCACCGCGTTATGCCCAAGAAAGTTTCCGGTCGATCCGGTCCACACCGCAAAGCCACGGGCCAGATTGGTGCCGTACGCTTGCGACGCAAAGGATTGCAGCCGTTGCCACAGCGTGGTGCCCGGCAACACGCGCGGGACCGACTGCACCAGCCCGCAGGTCGGATCGGCGGCCAAGGCGTTGGTCAGCGTCAGAACCGCATCCCGCCCCATCAGCGAATCCGCGTCGAGGATCAGCATCGCCTCGTAATCCGCCCCAGATGCGCTGACCCAATCCCGGATGTTGCCCGACTTGTAGTCGATGTTCTCGTCACGGTGGCGGTAGAACAACGCCAGGTTCGGGTTTGCCTGCCGCAAAGCCGCAAAAGCAGCTTCTTCGGCTGCCACATCGTCGGCGTGCCGCGTGTCGGACAGCACGTGCAAGCTGAAGCGGTGACGGTGATCGCGTCCGCGCATCGCGGCCAGCAGTCGAACCGCCTGTCCCATCGTCGCGGCCGCCGGCTCGCCATACATCGGCAACAGGATGGCGACGTCGATCCCCGGCGCGGACTTAACCGCCGCGGGTGCCCGCCACAGCAGCCCCAGCACCGCCGCGGCGAACGACATCACAACCCAATAGTAGGCCAAAAGCGACCCGGCCACCAAGACGACTTCGGCCACGGACAACACACCGTCCAGCCTGAACCAGCCGATCGAGATCCACCCGACCGCAAGACTGACCAGCGCGGGCAGGCCCAAGGCAAAGACACGTGCGGCAAGACGACCCGGTTCGCGGCGCACGCCCGGCGCTTCGGGATCGCAGAACGCCGTGGTCAAAGACTGATCCGGCATGCCGAGCGGTTCGGGCACCGCATGGCCGGCTGGCGCGAGATCGGGCAGGCGAAGGGCGAGTGTCATGCGCCCACCCAGCGATACAGCCACACTTCGGACACCCGCTGACCGCCGCGCCACAGCTCGGCACGCAGTTCGGCGATGTCGCCTTCGCCTGCCAGCAGCGTCAGGTCCAGCCGCATCCCACCGGTCGACGGGTTGGACTGCACGATGACCGAACCGATCTCGCCGGCGCTGGACGTCACGCGCGCCTCGATCCGCGACGGGTCGTCGCCCAGTGCGGGATGCCCCGCGAAATCGATGGTGAAGATCCGTCCGTCCTCGAACACGCGCTTGCCGGTGCGCGTGGCACTGACCTGCGCGACCGTGCCTTCGGCGGGGGCGTCCGTGCACCAGTGCAGACGATAGGCAAAACGGTGCTCTTGCAGCGCCGGCAGCGGCGTGGCCGGGCGCCAGAACGCCACGATGTTGTCGTTGATTTCCTTGTCGGTCGGGATTTCGACCAGCATCACGTTACCGTCGCCCCAATCGCCGACAGGTTCGACCCACAGCGACGGACGGCGTTCGTAATGCGCCACGAAGTCGTTGTAATCCTCGGGCGACCGCGTCCGCTGCATCAGGCCGAACCCCCGCAGCCCGGTCGAGGCAAAGACGCTGATCTGCAGCGTCGCCGGATTGGTCAGCGGCCGCCAGACGCTTTCGCCCGCGCCGTTGTGGATCAGCAACCCGTCACTGTCGTGCACCGCCTCGCGGAAGTCGTCGAAGTTGACGTGGTTCATGTCATTGAACAGGAACATCGACGTGCCCGGCGCAAGACCGACCTGCGATAGTTCCACCCGCGGATAAAGCCGCGCCTCGACGTCGATCGTCGTCGTCTCGCCCGGTGACAGGGTGAACTTGTACGCGCCGGTGGTGCTGGGGCTGTCCATCAGCGCATGCACGACCACCGACGTGGCGCCCTGCGACGCCTCTTCGATCCAGAAGTCGCGGAACACCGGAAACTCTTCCGGCCCATCGCCCGCGGTGTTCAGCGCAAGACCCCGCGCCGAGATGCCATACGCCATATCGCGCGAGATTGCACGGAAATAGCTGGCCCCCTGGAACACCGCGTATTCCTGATAGACGCCCGGCGAGACGAGTTCGCCCAGCAACCGAAACCCGGAAAATCCGGTGTCGGATTCGGGCAGATCGGGAAACTGGTCGGTGGTGTCGAACACCCGCTTTTCGAACAGAATCGGGCGCGACCGCCCGCCCGAAACCGCGTTCAGCGCGATCTTGGACGAAAAATACAGGCCTGCCGGGAAAAACTCGACCTGAACCGCGCCCTTCGTGCCCCGCCACAGCGTGTGGCGCGTGTCGAACCAAATGTTGCGGAACTGGTCGTAGGTCATGTCGCGCCACGCCTGCGACACCGGCGGGGGCGCCTCATAGGGCTTTGCGGCCATTGCGCGGGCATGCAGCGCCATGAACACCGGATCAAACGGAACGGGGTCGCCCAACGTCATTCCCGCGACTTCGGCCAGCGCATCGGCACTGGTCTGCGACATGGCAGGTCGCAAGCCCATGGCGGCCATGCAGGCCAGCATCGACATGGCCGTGCGGCGGGTTGGATGGGTCATGCTTTCACCTCGTCGCCAACAGGCGCAATAGTTCGTGGGGCAGCGCGCGCTGCATCTCGCCACGGTTGACGCTTGAACAGCGCGCACAGTTCCGCAACTGCGACAATCAGCGCAAAGCCCAGAACGTTTATGGCCAGCGTCGGCAGGAAACCCCGGTCCGTCAGGTCGAGGAATGCCCCCAAAATACGCGCAAGGACCATGGATGCCGCAAAAACCGCCAGGGATTGTGTGCCAACCCGGGATACGATCGCCACGAAGCCCGACCAGACGACGCCCGTCTTCAGCCGCTCGCCGCCATGCCCCGCAGCAATCCACGCGAGATAGGCCAGCGCCAGAAAGTGGACATAGCGCAGGATGCCGAAATTGGTCTTGTCGAACAGCGGCGTCCAATCGGCACGCCAGTCGCGCACCATCTGCGACGCATTGATCACCTTGTACCACGCGAACGGAATTGACAGCACCACGATCGCAATCGCCAGCGCGATGAGCCACCGGTTGACCGGCGGCTTCGGCAGCCAGCCCGACATGAAGGCAAAGCCGGTAAAGAACACCAGTTGCCAGGCAAACGGGTTGAAGAACCACACCCGCGTCGATCCCTCGACGAACCACCATTCGGCCGGCAGGTTGATCTGACCCAAATCAGCTGCCAGCCACAGCGCCAAGCTCGCCGCCACCGCGACCATCGGCGACAGGCGTGACAGCGCGATCATCGGCGGGATCAGCGCAAGGATCACCAGATACATCGGCAGCACGTCGAAGTAATTCGGCACATAGGTCAGCGTCATCAGACCGATCAGGTTCGGCCCGGTGTTGTAGAGAAACTTGTTCAGGTTCTGCGTCGCCACTTCGCTGTCCGGAAACACGCCCGACAGGTCGATCACCAGCGCGGCCAGAAGCGCGCACAGGAACACTCCGATG
>JANNNU010000176.1:0-20091 GCA_031398695.1 Paracoccaceae bacterium
CCAGCAGCGACGCCATCGAGGGCAGATAACGGCGCGGCAGCATATGAGATATCCTCATGATCTTGACAGAAGGTTTCGTTATCGCGCGGGGGGCCTTTGTGCAATAGACTGCGCTCAACGATGGAGGCTTGCGATGTTCGACCAACCCGCCCTGAAATCCAAGGATGCCCCCGATCTGGGCCGGTTCGACTGGACCGATCCGTTCCGGCTGGACGACCAGTTGACGGAAGAAGAACGGATGCTGCGCGATGCGGCGAAAGCCTATGCGCAGGACAAGTTGCAGCCGCGCGTGATCGCCGCTTACCGCGACGAATCCTTCGACCCCGCGATTTTCCGCGAAATGGGAGAAATGGGTCTGCTGGGCCTGACGGTGCCCGAGGCTTACGGAGGGCTGGGGGCGTCTTATGTCGCCTATGGTCTGGTCGCGCGCGAGGTGGAGCGGGTCGACAGCGGCTATCGCAGCATGATGTCGGTGCAGTCGAGCCTCGTGATGTATCCGATCTACGCCTACGGCACCGAGGCGCAGCGGCAGAAGTTCCTGCCCAAACTCGCGAGCGGCGAATGGATCGGCTGCTTCGGGCTGACCGAACCGGATGCAGGGTCCGACCCGGCGGGCATGAAGACCGTCGCCCGCAAGACCGCCGACGGATATGTGCTGAACGGGTCCAAGATGTGGATTTCCAACGCACCCTTTGCCGATGTCTTCGTCGTCTGGGCGAAGTCCGAGGCGCATGGGGGCAAGATCCGCGGGTTCGTGCTGGAAAAGGGGATGGCGGGGCTTTCGGCGCCCAAGATCGGCGGCAAGCTGTCGCTTCGGGCGAGTGTGACCGGCGAGATCGTCATGAAGGACGTTGCGGTCGGGGATGATGCCCTGCTGCCTTTCGTCGAGGGGCTGAAGGGCCCGTTCGGCTGCCTGAACCGGGCGCGCTATGGCATCTCATGGGGCGTGATGGGGGCGGCGGAGTTCTGCCTGCACGCCGCGCGCCAGTATGGGCTGGACCGCATGCAGTTCGGCAAACCGCTGGCGCAGACGCAGCTTTACCAGCTAAAACTCGCCAACATGATGTCGGAAATCGCACTGGGTCTGCAGGCCAGCTTGCGCGTGGGCCGGTTGATGGACGAGGCGAATGCCGCGCCCGAGATGATCTCGATCATCAAGCGCAACAACTGCGGCAAAGCGCTGGACGCGGCGCGGATGGCGCGGGACATGCACGGCGGGAACGGGATTCAGGAAGATTACCAGATCATGCGCCACATGGTGAACCTCGAGACGGTGAACACCTATGAAGGCACGCATGATGTGCATGCGCTGATCCTGGGGCGGGCGGTGACGGGGCTGCAGGCGTTTTTCTGAAGCGCCGCGCCTGGCCCAAACCCGGAGGTTTCACACACCCCAGCCAAGCCTCAGGCCGGGCGTGCTTCGCGCAAAACCTCCACTGGAGGTTTTCTGATCGCTCACCACCCCGTGGGATTTTCGGCCAAGATGAAAGCACAGAGTCAGACCCCGCGCGACAAAGCCGCGACGCCGGTCCGCGCCATTTCCAGCAATCCGAGCGGCCGCATCAGATCGGCAAAGGCGTCGATCTTTTCCGGCGTGCCGGTCATCTCGAACACGAAGGACCCCAGCGTCGAGTCCACCACATTGGCGCGGAAGATCTCGGCCAGCTGCAGCGCCTCGATCCGCGCGGCGCCTTCGCCCGCGACCTTGAACAGCGCCAGTTCGCGTTGAACCGACGGGCCTTCGGTCGTCAGGTCGTGCACTTGATGGACCGGCACCATGCGGGCCAGCTGCGCCTTGATCTGCTCGATCACCTGCGGCGTGCCGGTGGTGACAACGGTGATGCGGCTCATGTGCTTGGTGTGGTCCACTTCGGCCACGGTCAGGCTTTCGATGTTGTAGCCGCGCCCCGAGAAAAGCCCGATCACCCGCGCCAGAACGCCGCTTTCGTTGTCGACGACCACGGCAAGGGTATGCGTTTCGATCACCGGCGCATTGGGGTCACGCAGATCATAGGCCGAATGGCTGGTCGAGCCTTTTTTGATATTGAGCGGCGACATGGCCTGCTTCCTTCATCATCTGTTCAAAAATATCCCACGGGGGTGCGGGGGTGTGAAACCGCCGCTCTTCGGGGTGGGTGCGGAGGTGTGATACCCCCGCTCTTCGGGCCGGGTGCCGGGGCCTGAAACCCCGCTGCGACCTGTCAAACCAGCACCGCCCCCTTGGCCCCGATCACGCCTTGCGTGTCCGCGTCGCCCAGCAGCATCTCGTTGTGCGGTTTGCCCGACGGGATCATCGGGAAGCAGTTTTCGTGCTTTTCCACCCGGCAGTCGAAGATGACCGGCCCGTTGAAGGCCAGCATCTCGCGGATCGCCTCGTCCAGATCGGCGGGGTCCTCGATGCGGATGCCCTTGCAGCCGAACGCCTCGGCCAGCTTCACGAAATCGGGCAGCGATTCCGACCACGACTGCGAATACCGCTCGCCGTGCAGCAACTCTTGCCACTGGCGCACCATGCCAAGGCGTTCGTTGTTCAAGATGAACTGCTTGACCGGCGCGCGGAATTGCATCGCGGTACCCATTTCCTGCATGTTCATCAGCCACGACGCCTCGCCCGCGACGTTGATCACCAGCGCGTCGGGGTGGGCGATCTGCACGCCGATGCTGGCGGGCAAGCCGTAGCCCATCGTCCCCAGACCGCCGGAGGTCATCCAGCGGTTCGGACCCTCGAACCCCAGAAACTGCGCGGCCCACATCTGGTGCTGGCCGACCTCGGTCGTGATGTAGCGGTCCATGCCCTTGGTCAGCGCCTCGAGCCGCTCCAGCGCATACTGCGGTTTGATGACGGTGTCCGAGTTCTTGTAGGTCAGGCATTTGACCGCCCGCCACGCGGCGATCCGGCCCCACCATTTTGCCAAACCTTCCTTGTTCGTCTTGCGGCCCCGGGCGCGCCACAGCTTCAACGCCTCTTCCAGCACATGCGTCACGTCGCCGATGATCGGCACGTCCGCCCGAATCACCTTGTTGATCGACGACGGGTCGATGTCGACGTGGATCTTTTTCGACCCCGGCGAGAAATCCTTGATCCGCCCGGTGATCCGGTCGTCGAACCGCGCGCCGATGTTGATCATCAGGTCGCAACCGTGCATGGCGAGGTTCGCCTCATACAGCCCGTGCATGCCCAGCATGCCGAGCCAGTTCTTTCCGCTCGCCGGATAGCAGCCGAGCCCCATCAGGGTCGAGGTGATCGGAAAGTCGGTTTCCGCCACGAATTCGCGCAGCAACTGGCTCGCGCGGGGGCCGGAGTTGATGACGCCGCCGCCGGTGTAGAACACCGGGCGTTCCGCCGTCTCCATCAACTCGACCATCCGCAGGATCTGGTCGGCGTCACCGATCACGCGCGGTTGATAGTGCGTGGTCTTTGCGGCCTCCATCGGGGTGTAGGTGCCGGTGGCAAACTGGACGTCCTTGGGAATGTCGACCAGAACCGGTCCGGGGCGGCCAGACTTGGCGACGTGGAAGGCCTGATGGATCACCTCCGACAGCTTTTCGGTGTCCTTCACCAGCCAGTTGTGTTTTGTGCACGGGCGGGTGATGCCGACGGTGTCAGCCTCTTGAAACCCGTCCGTTCCGATCATGAACGTCGGCACCTGGCCCGACAGCACGATGATCGGGATCGAGTCCATCAATGCGTCGACCAGCCCCGTCACCGCGTTCGTCGCACCGGGGCCTGAGGTCACCAGCGCCACGCCGACCTTGCCGGTGGACCGCGCATAGCCCTCGGCCATGTGGACGGCACCCTGTTCGTGACGCACCAGGATGTGGCGGATGTCGTTTTGCTGAAAGATCTCGTCATAGATCGGCAGCACCGCGCCACCGGGATAGCCGAACACCACATCCACGCCCTGATCTTTCAGGGCTTGCACCACCATCGCGGCTCCGGTCATCTGACGTGTCATTGCAGCATCCTATCCTTCGTGTCTCGGTCAACAAAAAGCCCCCGCAGGGGGCTGGGGGGCGCATGGGAACCTGAAATGGTCAAACCGTTACCGGCCCATGCCCCCATATCCTACAATTACGACTAGTCCGGTCATTGCCGCCCCATCTCTTGCGGTTAGGACACTATGCACGGACAGCGGGGGCGTCAACCGCAAAACCGCAAGTAAAATGTCGGTAAAGGGGATAATTTTGAACATTTCTTTCCTCAAAGCCGATTTGTGCGCAACAATCGGGATTTTCCACATGTGCACAGCCCGCGCGCGGCAATGCACGCCATCGTTGCTGGCCTGCCGCACGGGTTGCGCATAGGGTCGCGGTAAGCGCCGGGGATGCCGGTACTGCTGCAAGAGGTCCAAGATGAAACTTTACTATTCCCCAGGCGTTTGTTCGCTGGCCAGCCACATCGTGCTGGAAGAGGTGGGTTTGCCCTACACGCTGGAACGCGCTGACATCCGCGCCAAGACCACCGAAAGTGGCGGCGATTATCGCGCGATCAACCCCAAGGGTTCGGTGCCTGCCTTGATGCTGGACAGCGGCGAGGTGCTGACCGAAGGCGTGGCGATCATGCAATTCGTGGCCGATCAGGCGGGGGCGACCGATCTGGTTCCGGCGTCGGGTCTGGCGCGGGCGCGGGTGCAAGAGATGTTGAACTACGTTTGTTCCGAGGTGCACAAATCCTATGCGCCGCTGTTCAACCCGGCCATCACCGCCGAAGCGAAAGCAGCGCAGCATGCGCATCTGGACGCCAAATTGGGCACGCTGGAAACGCTGCTGGCCGATGGGCGCAGTTATTTGACCGGCGAGTCGTTCTGCCCGGCGGACGGCTATCTGTTCACTGTCACCAACTGGTCGAAAATGCTGGGGCATGATCTGTCGGTTTTCGCGCGGATCGGCGCGTTGCGGGACCGTGTTGCTGCGCGTCCTGCGGTGCAGGCGGCGATGAAGGCCGAAGGGTTGATCTGACCGCAGACCCCGGGTGGCGCGTCGATGCGCGCCACCCGTTCCCGCGCGCAAGCGTCATTCCCGAACGCTGCGTGCCTCTGGCAGGTTAATGCGTGCAACCTGTTCGGCAATCGGATCGACCGAAAGGGGGTGCAGTTCGGCGCGGTGGTCTGCCGGATCGCCGATCGGTTGCCAGCCGCCACCCTTGTAGATCTCCAGCGCCGAAAACCCGGCCTTGTAGCCCATCTTGCGGCTGCCCGGCACCCAGTAGCCAAGGTAGACAAAAGGCAGGCCTGCCTCGCGCGCGATGGCCACATGATCAAGGATGGCAAACGTGCCCAAGGACAGCGCGATCAGGGCCGGATCGTAGAACGAATAGACCATCGACAGCCCATCATCGAGCACGTCGGTCAGCGCCACGCACGCCAGCGGTCGCCCCGTCTCGCCCGGACCGGCCGTTCGGGTGTATTCGATGACGCGGCTTTTGATCGGGGTTTCCTCAATCATCGCGGCGAACTCGAACACATCCATGTCGGCCATGCCCCCGTCGGCGTGCCGCGCGTCCAGATACCTGCGAAACAGCGCAAACTGGCCTTCGGTGGCCCAAGGCGAGGTCGCGTTGCGCCGCAGGTGGGATGCCGCCTTCATAACGCGGCGCTGCGTGCGGGTCGGCACGAAATCGGCCACCCGGATGCGGGCGGACAGGCAGGCGGAACACTCGGCACAGGACGGGCGGTACAGCACGTTCTGGCTGCGGCGGAACCCCTGCTTGGACAGCGTGTCGTTAAGCCGCTGCGCGTGTTCGCCCTGCAACGCGGTGAACAACTTGCGCTCCATCCGGCCATCCAGATACGGACAGGCCTGCGGGGCCGTCACATAGAATTGCGGCGCGATGGGAAGAGTATGGCGCATCGTCAGCTTTGCTAAGGTGGAACTTCTATCACGTTAGCAAGGCAATCAGGCAACGCCAAGGCCTGAGTTCTGCGGAAATCGAGCAGGATCGAGGCGGCCTGCCCTGCGGTCGGCCGCCTCGGGGACGGGTCAGTACTGGCCGCCGCGCTGGCTGTCGTCGCTCGCGGGGGTGGGGACCGTGTCGCGGTTCGCGCGGGCGCGGTCTTGCATGAACGTGTCGAATTCCGACTTGTCCTTGGCTTCGCGCAGCCGCTGCAGGAACGACTCGAACGCCATCTGTTCATCCTCGAGCCGGCGCAGAGTGTCGGCCTTGTAGGCGTCGAAGGCGGCATTGCCGGTGCCGGACCCGGCGCGGCCAAGGTCGTGGCGGTGCTGGCGGCGGGTGCCGCACGAGGACGAACGGGTGAACATGCGATTGCTCCAGATCATGTAGCCCAGAAGGGCGAGGCCGACGGGCCAGACAAAGATGAAACCCAGCACCATGGCGGCGATCCAGGCGCCCTTGCCGCGGTCGTCAAGCCAGGCTTCGGCGCGGCGCAGCCAGGACAGAAGGCCGCCGCTGGTGGTGCGCAGGTTGGGGGATGCAGTGGTCATCGGCGGAAACTCTCCTGTGACGGGTTGCTCGGATCGGTCGATGTGAAGGTGTTTCACATGATGCAAGATGCGCGCGGTGCGGCGCGGGTTCAAGGGGCCATGTTAAATTGTTTTACATACCGGGCCGAAGTGCGCGGAGCCTTGCCGCGCGGTTGAGGCGGTCCCCGTCAGCCGGGAACGGGCGTTGACCTGTGCGGGTCGCGTCGCCATCGTGGCCGGATGAACAGTTTTGCCGACCGACTGACCCGGATGCCGCGTGCCCATGACCGGGATGCGGCGCGGGCCATGCAGACCGCCTTTGCCGACGTCGCGCCGGATCTGCGTGACCTGCTGGCGGCGACGGCGGGGTGCAGCCCGTATCTGCAATCCCTGATGCAGCGTCAGGGCGGCTGGTTGCGCGACGCGCTGCGGCAAAGCCCCGAGGCGGTGTTGGCCGATCTGCTGGACGCCATCGCCCCGCACCCGGCCGACGCGGTGGCGGTGCAGTTGCGTCTTGCCAAAAGCCGCGTCGCCCTACTGACGGCCTTGGCCGATCTGGGCGGGGTGTGGCCGCTGGAGTCGGTCACCGGCGCGCTGACGGCACTGGCCGACCGGGCGCTGGCGGTGGGTCTGCGGGTGCTCGTCGCAGACGAAATCCGGCGTGGCAAATTGCCGGGTGCCATCCCCGACGACGCCGACACTGCTGCGGGCATGGTGATCCTGGCGATGGGCAAGATGGGTGCCGGCGAGTTGAACTATTCGTCTGACATCGACCTGATCTGCCTGTTCGACCAGGACCGCTATCCCGGTGCTGCCGCCGAGGCCCGCAGCGCCTTCGTGCGCGTTACCCGCCGCCTGATGGCCCTAATCGGGGATGTGACGTCGGCGGGCTATGTGTTTCGCTGCGACCTGCGGCTGCGCCCCGATGCGGCAGTCACCCCGGTGTGCCTGTCGATGGCAGCGGCGGAAAGCTATTACGAAAGCGTCGGACGCACCTGGGAACGCGCGGCCTTCATCAAGGCGCGGCCCTGCGCGGGCGATCTGGCGGCTGGCGATCGGTTTTTGAAGACGCTGGTCCCGTTCGTCTGGCGCAAGCACCTCGATTTCGCCGCCATCCAGGACGCGCACGACATGCGCCTGCGCATCCGCGACCACCGCCGCCTGCACGGGCCGATCACGGTCGAGGGGCACAACCTCAAGCTGGGGGCGGGCGGCATCCGCGAGATCGAGTTCTTCACTCAGACCCGGCAACTGATCGCGGGCGGGCGCGACCCCGACCTGCGCGACCGCACGACGGTCGGCGGGCTTGCGGCGTTGGCCGGCAAGGGCTGGCTGCCGCGGGTCGTGGCTGACGATCTGACCGCTCTGTACCGCGCGCACCGCGAGGTTGAACACCGGTTGCAGATGGTCGGGGACGCGCAGACCCACGACCTGCCCAGCAGTGCCGACGGCATGGCACGCATCGCCGCGTTCTGTGGACAGGACACGGCGGCTTTTCGTGCCGCACTGCTCGACCGGCTGGTGCGCACCGACGCCCTGACCGAAGGCTTCTTCGCACCGGCCCCCGATCCGGCACCGGACGCGCAGGCTGGGCCGCCCCTGTCAGACAAGGCACGCGAGATCGTGCGGGGGTGGCAGAACTATCCGGCGCTGCGGTCCGACCGTGCCCAACAGATCTTTCGCCGGCTTGGCCCGACCTTGCTGACCCGACTGAACCGGGCGGCGAACCCGGACGAGGCGCTGCTGGCGCTGGACGGGTTTCTGTCCGGTCTGCCGTCGGGCGTGCAGATCTTTGCCTTGTTCGAGGCCAATCCCAGTCTGGTGGACCTGATCATCGACATCGCGGGCACATCGCCAGGCCTCGCGCGCTACCTGTCGCGCCACGCCGGTGTGCTGGATGCGGTGATCGGCGGCACGTTCTTTGCGCCGTGGCCGGGGCAGCCTGCACTGGAGGCAGACCTGTCGGCGGTGCTGTCGGCGCGTCCGGACTACGAGACGCGGCTGGATGCGGCACGGCGCTGGACGCGCGAATGGCATTTCCGCATCGGCGTGCACCACCTGCGCGGTCTGATCAACGGGTTTCAGGCCGGGCACCACTATGCCGATCTGGCGGGCGCCGTCGTTGCCGCGCTTTGGCCCGTCGTCACCGCGCATTTCGCCCTGCGCCATGGCCCCCAGCCGGGGCGGGGGGCGGTGGTGGTGGGCATGGGGTCGCTCGGGGCAGGGCGGTTGAACGCCCAGTCCGACCTCGACCTGATCGTGATCTACGATGCCGCCGAAGCCGAGGTCAGCAGCGGCCCCCGCCCGTTGCCTGCGCGCGCGTACTTCGCCCGCCTGACGCAGGCGCTGGTCACTGCGCTGACCGCTCCGATGGCCGAGGGTCGGCTGTACGACGTCGACATGCGGCTGCGTCCCTCGGGGCGGCAGGGGCCGGTCGCGACGTCGCTGGCCGCCTTTCTGCTGTATCAGGACACGGAAGCATGGACCTGGGAACATCTGGCGCTGACCCGGGCCAGGGTGCTGGCGGGAACGCCGGACCTCGCGTCGGACATCCAGGCGGCACGCTGCCGCATCCTGCGGGTCAAGGGGCAGGGCCCGACGGTGCGCGCCGATGTGGCGGACATGCGGGTGCGCCTGGCCGCCCTGCGCCCCGCCGTGGGCGGGCTGGACGTGAAGCCCGGCCCGGGGCGGCTGACGGACATCGAGCTGTGCGCCCAGATGCGGGCGCTGATCGCGGGCAGTTCGGCGCGCGAGGTCGAGCACCAGATCGCGGCCGGCGGTCCCGAGGGGGCGACGGTGCTGCGGACGGCCTACCGGCTCTTCTGGCAGGTGCAGGCCGCGGTGCAGCTGTTGACCGACCGCGACCCCGATCCCGCAGCACTGGGCGAAGGTGGGCGCGCCTTCGTGCTGCGCGAAACCGCCATGGTGTCGATGCCCGATCTGCTGGCCGCGCTGGAAGCCGCGGCAGGGCTTGCCGAGACGGCGATTTCGGCGCAGCTTGCCGACCGAGTGCAGGAGGCGTGACGCGTGAACCTTGAAACCAGCGATCCCAAGGGACTGATCCGCGAAAGCTACCGGATCGACGGCATCACTCCGGGCGAATGCCGGTCGGTGTTCATGGACTGGGCGCTGAGCCTGCCGGTGGGCGCAATCGTCAAGAACGCCCTGACTGATCTGATCGCGGTCTATGCCGATGCCGAACCGGGCCACCCGATGAGCGCGGTCCTGCACGAAGGCCTGACCATGCCGGAAGGCGAGGCGCGCCGCCGTGGCGGGCGCGCGGCACGCCTGGCCGCCGACTGACCGCACGCGTCCGGCGCTACCAGGACCGACGACCTGCGCAGCGCCGTGGCCTAGCGCAGCGCGCGCGCCTCGGCCGCCAGCGCCGTGACCGCAGCCCAGTCACCGCGCGCCATGGCGTCCTTGGGGGCAACCCAGGACCCGCCGACGCACAGGATGTTGGCCAGCCCCAGATAGTCGCGCGCGTTCGTGAGGCTGATGCCGCCCGTCGGACAGAAACCGACCTGCGGGATCGGCGATCCGATGGATTTCAGGAACGCCGCCCCGCCCGACTGTTCGGCCGGAAAGAACTTCATCGCCGTATAGCCCCGCTCCAGCAGCGCCATGACTTCGGACGCCGTCGCGGCCCCGGCCAGCAAGGGCAGATCATGTTCGGCGCAGGCATCGAGCAGGCGTTCCGTTGCCCCCGGCGATACGCCGAACTGCGCCCCCGCCGCCTTGGCCGCCTTGACATCCGCAGGGGTCAGCAGCGTGCCCGCGCCCACTACACCGCCCGGCACCTCGGCCATCGCACGGATCGCGTCGAGCGCGCAGGAGGTGCGCAGGGTAACCTCCAGTGCGGGCAGACCGCCTGCGACCAAAGCCCGGGCAAGCGGGGCAGCGTCGGCGAGATCGTCGATGATCAGCACCGGCACCACAGGGGCCAGCGCGCAGATTTCGCGCGCTTTCACGGATTGCTGGGCGGGGGTCATGGGTGGCTCCTAAGTTTGCAGCGGCGGGGCTGCAGTGGGGTGGGGAGCCTCCGGCGGGGATATTTGAGCCAAGATGAAAGGGCGGTCGGGATTTGCTCATGCCCCGTCTCGGGCCGCTGGCGCGGCGGAGACAGGGCGCTTTCACCTTGGACGGTCATTGGCGTCCCCGCCCGTACCGTGCGCCGAGGTTACCCGCCGAATGCTTTCATCTTGGTTAGAATATCCCTGCCGGAGGCTCTTTCTTTCTATTTTCTGCATGTGCGTGCCGCAGTGTCAAACCACCACGGCAGCACCTTCGGTGGAATTGCCCACCGTGCGGCGGAAGGCGTCGAAGAGTTCGCGCCCGATGCCAAAGCCGTTGGCCGACAGATCGGCGGTTGCGGCGGGGCGGGCGTCGAAATCCGCCACCAGTGCCGTCAGCGTCCCGGCGACGGCATCCAGACGCACCACATCGCCGTCGCGCAGCTTGGCAAGGGGGCCGCCAACCGCCGCCTCGGGCGCTACGTGGATGGCCGCCGGAACCTTGCCCGACGCACCCGACATCCGGCCGTCGGTGACCAGCGCCACCCGCAGCCCGCGATCCTGCAGGACCGAAAGAGTGGGGGTCAACGAATGCAGTTCCGGCATCCCGTTGGCCTGAGGGCCCTGAAACCGGACCACCACGATCGTGTCTGACGTGAATTCGCCCGCCTTGAACGCGGTTTTCACCGAGTCCTGATCGTGGAATATCCGCACTGGCGCCTCGACCACATGGCGTTCTGGGGCGACGGCCGACACCTTGATCACGCCGCGTCCCAGGTTGCCGGTCAGCTGCTTCAGCCCGCCCGAGGGTTGGAACCCATCGGTCGCCGGCCGCAGGATCTTTTCGTTCAGCGACGTGGGCGAACCTGGCTCCCACGCCAGGCGACCGTCCTGCAGCTTGGGTTCCTGACGGTAAAGCTCCAGCCCGTCGCCCGCAACCGTCTTGGCGTCCGGGTGCAGAAGGCCTGCATCCATCAGCTGGCCGATCATGTAGCCCAGACCCCCGGCCGCATGGAAATGGTTCACGTCCGCCAGACCGTTGGGATAGACTTTGGCCATCAGCGGCACCACGTCCGAGATGTCGGCGAAATCCTGCAGGTCGATCAGCACGCCCGCCGCACGGGCCATCGCGGGTAGGTGCAGCACCAGGTTGGTCGAGCCTCCGGTCGCCATCAACCCGACAAGCCCGTTCACGAAGGCGCGTTCGTCCAGCACCTCGCCCGCCGGGCGGTAATCGTTGCCAAGCGCCGTGATGCTGGCGGCCTTTTCGACTGCCGCCGTCGTCAGCGCCTCGCGCAGGGGGGTGTTGGGGTTCACGAAGGACGCGCCGGGCAGGTGCAGCCCCATGAACTCCATCAGCATCTGGTTGGTGTTGGCCGTGCCGTAGAATGTGCAGGTGCCCGGCCCATGATAGCTGGCCATTTCGGCCGCCATCAGGTCGGCGCGGGTCAGTTTCCCTTCGGCATAGGCGTTGCGGACGCGCGATTTCTCGTCGTTCGGCAGGCCCGAGGGCATCGGGCCTGCGGGCACGAACACCGCCGGGATGTGGCCGAAGGTAGCGGCGGCGATGATCAGGCCGGGCACGATCTTGTCGCAGACACCCAGATAGAGCGCCGCATCGAACGTGTTGTGCGACAGCGCGATCCCGGCGGCGAGCGCGATCACGTCGCGGGAGAACAGCGACAGCTCCATCCCCGGCTGGCCTTGGGTCACCCCGTCGCACATCGCGGGCACGCCGCCGGCGACCTGTGCCGTTGCCCCGACCCGCCGGGCCGCAGCCTTGATCAGCGCGGGATACACCTCGTAGGGCTGATGCGCCGACAGCATGTCGTTGTAGGCGGTGACGATCCCGATGTTGGGCTGGCGCGCCGCCGCGAGCGCATCCTTGTCGGCCCCCATCGCGGCATAGGCATGGGCCTGATTGCCGCAGGCCAGGTGACCGCGTGCCGGTCCCGCCTTTGCGGCCGTGGCGAGGCGCGCAAGATACGGCCCCCGGAACGCGTGTGAGCGTTCGCGGATGCGGTCGGTAATGCGGTCGATCGTCGGATTCAGCGACATGGCAGCCTCATGTTCGGATGGCGGTATCGTATCAGGTTAGGTTAGCGCTAACAACGGCCTTCCGGCGTTCCGGCAAAGCATCGCCGGTTTGTGGCGACGGATCGGGCAGTGCGCGCCCGTGCCAAGTCCGTCCGGGCTTTGCCCAAATGTCGAACGGTGCGTAACCGTAGCACAAGGATACCGCCAAAACCGCTGAAATTTTGCTCAATTTGGCCATATTCGGCCGGCATCTTTCGGCGGTGGCCCAAGGCGGGGCGCGTCCAGAGGGTGACGACATGACGATGTTTCGCATGAGCTTTTCGGTGCTGGCACTTGTGTCGCTGTCGGCCTGTGCGGGACAGGAACCCGCCAGTCGCAACACGGCGGCGGGCCAGATCTATCTGTCGCAATCGACGACCTCGGTGACGACGCCCGCAGCCGCCGCGCCGCGCGCGCAGGTTCTGGCACCGAAATATGCCGTGACCGAACTGCGGATCAACGTGCCGCGCAGCCTCGAGGTGTCGGAGGCCAACACGTTCCTGCCAGCCGCCGACATCGTGTGGCGGGGCGAGCCGCGCGGCGACCGGTATGCGCAGGTGGCGAAGATCTTCAACGACGGTCTGCTGGCCGGAACCCAAGGCATGGTCGCCGGACCGGCCGCGATCGTCGAGGTCGAGGTGACGCGGTTCCATTGCCTGACCGAGAAGACCCGCTTCACCGTGGGCGGCAACCATGCCATCCATTTCATCCTGACCGTTCGCGACGCCGCGACCGGCGCCGTGCTGGAAGCCCCGCGTGAGATCATCGCGGACGTCAAGGCTGTGGGCGGGGCTGCGGCGATCGCCGAAGACCAGGCCGGGCGCACCCAGCGCGTGGTCGTGGTCGAACGGCTGGCCGATGTGATCCGGCGCGAGCTGTCGGGTCCTGCCGTTGGCACCGCAGCAACGGCGGTGCTGGCCGGGCAGCCGCAGGGTGCGGTTCTGGTGACGCCGACCGGCCTGTGACCTGCCGTTGATCAGCCTGTGATTGGCCGGTGATCGGCCTGCCACCCTTTCACCGGGGGGGCAAACCGGCTAGACAGGCCGGATGAACACATCCAGCCCCACCACCCCCGCCGAAGACGGCCCTGACGGTCCTGCCAACGACCGTCCCGCCTATGCCTATCCCACCGTTCGACTGCGACCCAAGGCCGAGGCGCGCGCGATCCGCCACGGATTTCCTTGGGTCTATGCCGACGAGCTGGTAACCGACCGGCGCACCCAGACCCTGGCCGCAGGGGCGCTGGCGGTGCTGGAAGATCAGGATCGCCGGGCGCTGGGACTGGTGACCGTCAACACGAATTCCAAGATCATCTGCCGCATGTTGGACCGCGATCCGGCAGCGGTAATCGATCAGGCCTGGTTCGCCGCCCGCCTTTCGCGCGCGCTGGCGCTGCGGGCAAGGCTCTACGACCGGCCGTTCTACCGTCTGGTCCATGCCGAGGCCGACGGCCTGCCGGGCGTGGTGATCGACCGGTTCGGCGAGGTTGCCGTGATCCAGCCCAACGCCGCATGGGCCGAGGCGCATCTTGCCGCCCTGACGGCGGCGGTGGTCGAGGTGACCGGCGTCGCGACCGTGCTGAAGAACGGCGCAGGCCGGTCGCGGGGACTCGAGGGTCTGACCGAGGACAGCACCGTTCTGTGCGGGGCCGTCGACGGCCCGATCGCCGTTCCGATGAACGGCGCGGTCAATATGGCGGATGTCACCGGCGGCCAGAAGACCGGGCTGTTCTTCGATCAGCGCCCCAACCACGCCTTTGCCGCCGGACTGGCGCGGGGCGCGCGGGTGCTGGACGTGTTCGCCCATGTCGGCGGCTTTGGCCTGGCGGCCTTGGCGAAAGGGGCGGTGTCGGTGCTTGCGGTCGATGCCTCTGCCCCGGCGCTGGCATTGGCAGCAAAGGGCGCCGCAGCTTCGGGCATGGCGGACCGGTTGGCGACCCGGCAGGGCGACGCCTTCGAGGTGCTGGAGGCGCTGGGGGCCGAAGAGGCGCGCTTCGATCTGGTGATCTGCGATCCGCCGGCCTTTGCCCCCGGAAAACCGGCGCTTGAGGCGGGACTGCGCGCCTATGAACGCATCGCGCGGCTGGCCGCCCCGCTGGTGACGCCGGGGGGGTACCTCGTGCTGTGTTCATGCAGCCATGCCGCCGACCTTGCCAGCTTTCGCAACGCCTGCGCGCGCGGCATCGGGCGGGGCGGGCGTCGGGGCCAACTGATCCACACCGGTTTTGCGGGGCCGGACCATCCGATGCTGCCGCAACTGGCCGAAAGCGGCTACCTCAAGGCGCTGTTCTTCCGGCTGGATGGATGAAGGCGGTTCTGGACGCCTGCGTGATCTATCCACCGGTGCTGCGCGACCTTCTGGTCGGCGTGGCGGCGCGCGGGCTTTATCAGCCGCTGTGGTCCGACCGCATCCTGCGCGAATGGACGCGGGCGACCGCGAAACTCGGCCCCGATGCGCTGGCCGAGGCCGAAGTGAAGGCCAGCCATCTGTGCGCCGCGTTTCCGCGCGCGATGATCCGCGAACAGCCGGCGATCGAGGCGCGGCTGGCGCTGCCCGATCCCGACGATGTTCATGTGCTGGCGGTCGCGATCGCCGGTCATGCCGACTGCATCGTGACGTTCAACGCGGCTGATTTCCCGCGCCACCTGCTGTCCGAGGAAGGGCTCGACCGCCGAGACCCGGACGGGTTCTTGTGGGAATTGTGGTCGCATCACCCGGACGAGGTGGGCGCGGTCGTGGCCGATGTCCATGCCCGCGCCGAAGCAATGGCGGGCGTGCCGGTGTCGCTGAAAGCGCTGCTGAAGCGCAGCAAGCTTGGCCGGTTTGCGAAAGCCGTGACGATGGGCGAACCGGGCTGGTAACGCCGCGCGCCTCAGCGCAGCACGATCCCCATCACCACCGCCGCCAGTCCCAGCGCGGAAACCCCAAGCGCCGCGACGTTCAGCGTCACCACGCGCTGCAGTTCTGCTTGCATCGCCTCTTGATCCAGACCGGCCCGGCGTGCCTTGATCGCTAGCCAGATGCACCAGCCAAGTCCCGCCACACCGCCCAGGGTCAGCGCTGCACCGATCCAGATCAGAAACTCCATCGCGTCCCCCTGCGTCGTCCCCGCTTCGCCTACCCGCATCACGTGCGACGTTCAACCCTCGCGCCCCGCCTTGAACCTTCCCTGCCTTGAACTTTCCCCGTGCCGCGCGGTAGGAAGGCCCCAGATCGACACCCCCAACAGACCGAGGCCCCGATGGCAGACCCGACCGACGCCTATTCCGTCACCGCAGACGAGCTGCGCCAGTTCATCGAACGGCTCGAACAGCTGGAGTCCGAAAAGAAGGACATCGGAGAGCAGATCAAAGAGGTCATGGCCGAAGCCAAGGGACGCGGCTACGACACCAAGGTCATGCGCAAGGTCATGGCCCTGCGCAAACGCAAGCCCGACGAGATCGCCGAAGAAGAGGCGATCATGGAGATGTACAAGACCGCCCTTGGCATGGGCTGAGGCGCCAAAGGCGGGGTGAACCTTGCCTTACCCGTGCCGCCGGTGCGGCGCCCCCGCGCCCCGCCGTGTCGGCGCTGCCGGTGGGGCGGGGTTCACCTAGACACCCGCGCACGGTCACAAACGCACCGCAAAACACGCACCGCCAAACACACACCGCCACACACGTACGGGCGGTCTGCACGCGGCGGCCAGCACCGCCGGCCCGCCCGTCACGCCGACAGGAACGTCACCCCCGGCATCGCGGCGATCCGCGCCACGTCTTGATCGTAGGCTTCGGTCAGGTCCGCGACGGTTTCTTCGGTCCAGCCCGGCAGCTCGACCTCCATCTCGATCCGGTCGGGCAGGGCGAATTTGTCCAGAAACGCCGACACGACCTTGCGCCGCATAGCGGGAGTGGGGGCGGGGTGCCCCGCAAGGTAGGTGTTCATCCGCGCCAGCCCCTCGGCCGACATGATCTGCGACAGCAATTCGTCGCGGTCTTCCAGCGCCGTGCCCGGCGCATGGCCGGACACCGCCTGCAACACCTCTGGCCAGATCAGCGGCGTATCTTCGTCGCACCAGATCGTCAGCGGCACATCGGGATTCAGCGCCAGCACCTGCGCGATGACATCCGACCAGCGCAAATCGAGAATATCGAGCTTGCCGATGAACTGGTCATAGGTCTTGCCGCGCTTCTTGTCGGCCGATTGCTTGGCAAACAGTGCGGGCACAAAGGTGGCCGGGTTGCGGATCGCCAGATGGAACTCTGCCTCAATCTCGGGAAAGATCTGCAAAAACGCCCGCACCCGGTTGCCGGCAGCCTTGTAGAGCCCGCCATCCATCACCCAGGGCGCCAACGACAGGAAGCTGTCCCACGACAAGATCAACCGGTCCGCCGCATCCTCGTCCATGATCTGATCCAGCACCAACGCCTGAGTGTCGCGCGTCGCGGGCTGCCCTTTCAGCGAGATCACCGTTTCGCGCAACAAGTTGCGATACCGGTTGGGCCCCGGCACGACGATCCCCTGCTCGGCCAGCACCCCGCGGTTCTTGAGCAGGCAGCGCAGCAGGCGTTCTTCATCGGTGCAGATTGCGCCCAAATGGTAGACTATTCGCATGAAGGGGATGGCCTGCCTGTTGGTTGTGACCTTTTGCCCAACTATACGGGCTTTTCTGGACAGGGAAACCGGTTTCCTGTTAACAGCAAGGCATGGTGACCCAGCAAAACAGTCAGAATATCGCGCGGCCTCGCAGAGGACTGGGATTGGGCTTTGCTCTGCGCCTCGACGGCTGGTCTGTGCTGGCGCTGGGGATCGCGGCAGTCGTCGTGGCTCCTATGCTGGCCGTGGTGTGGATCGCCTTGCATCCGACCGAGAACATCTGGCCGCATCTCGTCTCTTCGGTCCTGCCACGCTACCTTGGCAACACGCTGCTGCTGATGGCCGGGGTCGGGATGCTGACGGCGGCGGTTGGCACCGGCGCGGCCTGGCTGGTCGCGATGTACCGCTTTCCGGGCAGCAGGTGGCTCGACTATGCGCTGCTCTTTCCGCTGGCGATCCCGGCCTACATCGGCGCGTATGCACTGGTCGATTTTCTCGACTACGCTGGCCCGCTGCAAACCGGCCTGCGCGCCACCTTCGGCTGGACGTCGGGGCGCGACTATCTGTTTCCGACGGTCCGCTCGGCAGGCTTCGCAATCATCGTGCTGTCGGCGGCGCTGTATCCTTATGTCTATCTGCTGGCCCGTGCGGCGTTCCGCGAACAGTCGGGCTGCTCCTACGAAGTCGCCCGGGCTCTGGGCTCGGGGCCGGTGGCGCTGTTTCGCCGTGTGGGCCTGCCGCTGGCCCGCCCGGCCATCGCGGCGGGCGTGGCGCTGACGCTGATGGAGACGGTGGCGGATTACGGCACGGTGCAGCATTTCGGCATCCAGACCCTGACGACCGGGATCTTTTCCACCTGGCTCGACGGCAACAACCCCGGGGGTGCTGCGCAGATCGCCGGGGTGATCCTGACGCTGATCCTGATCCTGGTCGCGACCGAGCGGATCAGCCGCCGCAACGCCCGCTTTCACCGCCTGTCGCGGTCGTCGCGGCCGATCGCGCCGCACCGCCTGACCGGCCTCTGGGGCTGGTGCGCGACGGGCTTGTGCCTTTTGCCCTTCGTCTTGGGGTTCGTGTTTCCGGTGGCGGTGATGGCGGGGCATGCGGTGCGCCACCCCGAGTTCTGGGCCTCGGCCGGGTTGGCCCGCGCCGCCGCAAACACGTTGATGGTGGGCGGACTGGCGGCCGGCGTTACGGTCGGCGCGGCGATGCTGCTGGTCTACGGCGTGCGGATGGCGGGGCGTGGGCTGGCACGGCTGGTGTTGCCGGTGACCACGCTGGGCTATGCCGCGCCGGGGGCGGTGCTGGCAGTGGGGATCCTGATCCCGCTGGCCTCACTGGACCACCGGCTGGCCGATGCGGTTCTGGCGGTGACCGGGCGTGATCCCGGGCTGATGCTGACCGGTACGGTCGCGGCGTTGATCCTTGCCTATGCCGTGCGGTTCTTCGGGATCGCGCAAGGGGCGGTCGACGCCGCGTTCGGGCGCATCTCGCCGTCGCTGCCGATGGCGGCGCGCAGCCTGGGGCGCAGTGCGCGCGGCACGCTGGGGGTGATCTACATGCCGCTGATGCGCGGGTCGGTGACGACGGCGCTGCTGGTGGTGTTCGTCGATTGCGTCAAGGAGCTGCCCGCCACGCTGCTGCTACGCCCGTTCAATTTCAACACCCTGTCCACCCGCCTGTTCGAGCTGGTCAGCCTCGAACGCCTCGGCGAGGCCGCCCCTGCGGCCCTTCTCGTCAGCGCGGTGGGACTCGGCGCCGTCGCCCTTCTGGCGCGCAGCAACCGCGCCTGACCCCTTGCGCCGCGCGCCTTCCCCGGTTATGCCCCCCGCGTTGCCCCTATAGCTCAGCTGGTAGAGCGTCTGATTTGTAATCAGAGGGTCGGGAGTTCGAGTCTCTCTGGGGGCACCAGATAACCAATAAGATCAATGAATTAGGGTTTGCGCGTGTTGCGGATTCTTTTCGGAAAATCGCTGTGTCCGTCCAGTGTCCGGATTCGACACTTCCTGATTTAGCAGGGCGAAACTGACGCGCCGCCCTGCCTAGATTCTCGGATGCTGGGTCAAGCCGCCACGCCAGCCGCCGCCCGTGCCGCATTGTTCACCGCCCGCTGTAGAGCCTCAGTGCCATCGCCCATGGTGTAGGCCAGCGATTCGGCCAGTTCCAACACGATGGCGATGCTGCCCAGACGGCTGGGATCGTCAACGCCGCCGTTGTCGTTCTCCAGCGCCAGGCGCGCGGTCTGGATCATGGCAAACACGGTGTAGGTCAGTGGCACCGCGAGATCGGCGCTGTTTTTCTCTTGCAGGTCTTTGACGGTGATCATGCCTGCACCCGATCCAGATCATCAGCCAGCCGCCCCGACAGATCACGGGCGATCATGCAGAGAGAAACGGCGGCGCTCGAAAGGTCGCGGTTTTCCGTCGTGCCTTCGGTCAACAGGTGGTCAAGGGCATAGATCAGGCCATGCAGTTGAACCGCATCGTTCTGGCACAGAGCGAGGGACTTGGGTGCAGGGAAGCCGGGGGCGTTTCCCGAAGCGGCGTTGGTGGTGGTCATTGCATCGTCTCCTGTTTGGGGTTATCAATGAAAAACGTTGATACAGGCAGAAGGCGCAATCGTCAATGAAAAACGTTGATCCATGACACCCGCACAATCCCGCGCCGCCCGTGGCCTCGTTTCCATGACGCAAACCGATCTGGCCAAAGCCGCCAGCCTCGGACAATCAACAGTAATAGACTTTGAACGGGAACGCCGCGCGGTGTCTGATCAGGCTATCGCCGCCATGCGCGCCGCCCTAGAAGCCGCTGGCGTGGTGTTCCTGCCCGAGAACGGTAACGGACCAGGGGTTGCGCTCAGGAAAGAGTAAGCAGGTGCTGCTGCGAAACCGTTCGGCGCAGAACTATCGGAAGCGAGACGTGGAACCAACTACCGGGCTGATGGCTTATAGAGAGCAATGCCTAACTCTATCCCCAGACGTAAGCATTGTTGGGCGCGCTCCTAG
>JANNNU010000137.1:0-4719 GCA_031398695.1 Paracoccaceae bacterium
GATCGCTGCCAGCGCGGCGCAGCGGGCGGGTCTGTGGCGCATCCGCGAGTCGATCCCGCTGGCCAACCGCAAGGTCGGCGCGGTGGCGAGCCACGACGTGTCGGTACCGTTGGGCGCGGTGGCCGAGTTTCTGGACCGCGCGGGGGTGGCGTTGGCGGCCATCGGCGACTGGCGGATCAACTGTTTCGGACATCTGGGCGACGGCAACCTGCACTACAACGTGTTCCCGGCGCGGGGCCGCACCAAGGCCGATCATCCGGGGGCCTCGGTCGCCGTGCAACTGGCGGTGCATGCGGTGGTGCATGCCGTGGGCGGGTCGATCAGCGCCGAACATGGGATCGGGCGACTGAAGGTGGCGGACCTCGAGAGGTTCGGCGACCCGGCGAAGCTTTCGGCGATGCGGGCGATCAAGGCGGCGCTGGACCCTATGGGGATCATGAACCCGGGGGCGGTGCTGCGGTGATCGGGGCCTCGCGCCCGGAGCGGTCCGTCGATCGGGTGGTGAGACGCCATAGCCTTAAGCACTGTTCGGGACTGGCGGAAGCCAAATGATCATTTGCGAGGCATCCTCCGCTGACTTGAAAGCGATAGCGAAGATACATCGGGCGGCCCGCCGGGAAGCAATGCCGTGGCTTCCGGAACTGCACACCCCGGAAGAGGACCTCTGGTTCTTCACCACAATTGTTCTGCCTGTGGAGAAGGTCCTGATTGCCCGCGAGGAAACACAGGTTGTCGGCTTCATCTCATGCAATCAAGGATGGCTGCACCATCTCTACATCGCTCCGGACCGATGGGGGACAGGTCTGGGCAGCAGACTGCTGCAAGCGGCAAGGTCAGACCTGAGCGAGCTTCAACTGTGGGTGTTCCAAAGGAATACGAGGGCCCGGCACTTCTATTTCAAGCATGGGTTCTGCGACCGCGAGTTTACAGACGGCCAAGGCAACGAAGAAAGGATGCCGGATCTCAGAATGGAATGGACGCGCAACAAATGAGGTGAGGACCAGTTGTGGTTACGTCCGCTTTCCCAAAACCGCACGTCCCGCCGGTTGCCCGACGGGACGCTGGGGTGTGAGTGGTCACGTGTTGCAAGCAGCGTGACGTTCGGCTGGGTAGGCCGAACAAGGACATGCTTAACGGTGATTCCTTAGAGAAAGGTTTATGGAATCCGTCACAGACCCTCGAACGCGCACAGCGTGTGAACCTGCATGCCCATCGCGAGCAGTTTCTGCATGCCGCCCAGATCGGGCAGGTCCACCACGAAGGCGCAACCGACGATCTGCGCGCCCAGACGTTCCACGAGCTTGATGCCCGCCTCGGCCGTGCCGCCGGTCGCCAGAAGGTCATCGACGAGCAGCACCGTTTCGCCGGGTTGCAGGGCATCCTCGTGGATTTCCACGATCGCCTCGCCGTATTCCAGGGTGTAGGCCTGCGAGATGGTCTGGCCGGGCAGCTTGCCCTTCTTGCGGATCGGCACGAAACCGGTCGACAGCTGATGCGCCACCGCGCCACCCAGGATGAAGCCGCGCGCTTCGAGCCCCACGACCTTGTAGATCCGCATGCCCGCATAGGGGGCCAGCAGCTGGTCGATGCACATCCGGAACCCGCGCGGATCGGCAAAGAGTGTGGTGACATCGCGGAACAGGATGCCTTCGTGCGGGAAATCCACGATGGTGCGGATGTAGTCTTTCACGGTTTTCATGGCAGTCAGGCTTTCAGGACGCGGGCGGCGATGGCATCGAGCCGCGCCATCACGGCGGGGTCGCGCATCTGCGGGGCGGTGATCAGGGCGTGGGTCAGGGCGGCGTCGCAGCCGTGCGGGCAGGGGTCGCGCGCGGCCGACAGGCGCTGCGGCAGCGCGGTGATCAGGCTGCGGGCGTTGGCGGCGTTGGCGGCGAGGGTCTGCAGCACCACGCTGACATCGACCGCACCGTGATCGGCGTGCCAGCAGTCGTAGTCGGTCACCATGGCGAGCGAGGCGTAGCAAAGTTCCGCCTCGCGGGCCAGTTTCGCCTCGGGCATGCCGGTCATGCCGATCACGTCGGCGCCCCAGCTGCGATACAGGCGGCTTTCGGCGAGGGTGGAAAACTGCGGGCCTTCCATGGCGAGGTAGGTCGCGCAGTTGTGGATGGTGACCCCCGCGTCGGTCGCAGCCGCAAGACAGGTCGCGCCAAGCCGCGCACAGGTCGGGTGGGCGACGCTGACATGGGCGACGCATCCGGTGCCGAAGAAGCTTTTCTCGCGGGCAAAGGTTCGGTCGATGTACTGATCCACCAGCACGAAGTCGCCGGGGGCATAATCGAGGCGCAGCGAGCCGACCGCCGATACCGCCACCACATCGGTGCAGCCCAGCCGCTTGAGCGCGTCGAGGTTGGCGCGGTAGGGCACCGAGGTGGGCGAGTGGGGGTGGCCGCGTCCGTGGCGCGGCAGGAAGGCGACCGGGATGCCCGACAGACGGCCCAGCAGGATGTCGTCGGACGGATCACCCCAGGGGGTGGGCACGGCGACCCAGCTTGCGCCCTCGAGCCCGTCGATCTGATAGACCCCCGAGCCGCCGATCACGCCGATCATGGTTTGCATGGGGGTCCTTGCGGGTTGGGGTCGGGTGTCAGCTTAGGGTGCGGGTGGCACGGGGGAAAGGGAATTCGTGCGCGGACATGGCGGAGCAGCTTGGGGTTAAGTGTTTCAATGTCAATGGCTTGGGTTCGATCGGCAGGCGTCTTGCCCTGATCGGGCGCAGGTGGCGGGCAGGCGGGGTGCCGATGAAACAGGCCGGGCGGGCTCGGGCCCCCGGACCGGTGCCGTCATGCGGCGCGGATTTGCCCCGCCGCCGCCGCCCGGACCGCCTGCGCCACCCGGTCCGCCACCCCGCCCAGATCGCCGGGAGGCAGGGTTTCGACCCCGACGCCGTGCACCGCGCCATTCATCCGGGCACGGTGTTTGGCATAGCGCGGGTCGTAATGCGTGGCCATCAGGCCTTCGGCCAAGGCGCGGAAATCGCCGGCGACAGCCATCGCCTGCCACGCGGCGATCACCTCGCGGGGGTGGGCGAGACGCAGCTTTCCGATCACCTGCGCCAGCCGTTCGCCGTCCTGCACCAGATCGGCATAGGCCGCGACCAGATAGCCCGCGCGGGCGGCGACCGGAGCCTCGATCGCCACGCGGGGGGCGGCGGTCATCGCCTTCCAGATTTCGGGCGGCAGGCTGCGTTGGCCCACCTTGCTGCTTTCGGCCTCGATCACCACCGGTTGCGTGGGGTCGAGTGCTGCGATGGCCATCGCGAGGCGGCCTTCGAAAGCTTTTTGCGAGGGCTGTTCGCCGAGGCTGCCGAACAGCGAGCCGCGATGGCCTGCAAGGCCTTCGAGGTCGATCACCTGCAGGCCGCGTTCGGGCAGCAGGTTCAGGATCTCGGTCTTGGCCGAGCCGGTGTTGCCGTCCAGCACGACGACCGGGCAAGGAAACGGCGTGTCATAGATCGCACGAACCACCAGGGCGCGCCACGCCTTGTAGCCGCCCGCGATGGTTTCGACCCGCCAGCCGATCTGGCTCAGGATCGTGGCGAAGGACCCCGACCGCTGCCCGCCGCGCCAGCAATAGACCAAAGGCCGCCAGCCGCCCTGCCTGTCCTGAAGCGGGCCCAAGAGATGGGTGGCCGCATTCTGCGCCACCAGCGCCGCCCCGAGTTTGCGCGCGGTGAACGGATTGACCTGCTTGTAGATCGTGCCGACTTCGGCGCGTTGTGCGTCCGACAAGACCGGCAGGCTGATCGCGCCCGGCAGATGATCCTCGGCGAATTCGGCGGGGGCGCGAACGTCGATGATGTCGTCGAATCCGTGGGCGGCGAGGTCGGCGAGCGAGGTGAGTGTGATGGCCATGCGCGGGTTGTAGGGGATGCGCGGCGCGGTTGGAAGGCCGGCGTGCGGGGCGGCAGAGGTGGGGGTGGTCGAGGTGGGGTGACCCCCACATGCAGGTGGGCTTGAAAGGTCAGATCCCTGCGACGAGCCGCTCGACCAGCGTGGCCAGCATCGCATCGCACCGTGCGAGTTGGTCGGCCGTCACGTATTCGTCCGGCTTGTGGCCCTGCGCCATCGACCCCGGACCGCAGATCACCGTGGGCACCCCCAGCCGCGCGTCGAACAGACCGCCTTCGGTGCCGAAGGCCACTTTGATCGTGCCGTTCGCGCCGGTTAGGGATTGCACGAACCGCACCACGCCGGAATCCGACGGGGTGCCCAGGCCGGGATAGTCCCACAGACGTTCGGTGATGATCGCTGCTTCGGGGAACTGAGCGCGCAGGGGGGCCACGATGGCGTCTGCCCCGCGCTGCACCTCGGCGATCAGGGCGGCGACGTCCTCGGTCGCGAGCGAGCGGATTTCCCAGTCCACCACCGCGGTCTGCGGCACGATGTTGACCTGCACGCCGCCGTTGAGTTTGCCGACATGCAGCGTCGAATAGGGCACGTCATAATCGCCGTCACGGGTGCCTTGCGCCACCAGCCGCGCCTGCACGGCGCGCACGACATCCATGAAATCCGCCGCGAGATGCAGAGCGTTCAGTGCCAATGGGGCCAGCGCGGAATGACCTTCGCGCCCGGTGCAGGTGGTGCGGAGGGCGACCTTGCCCTTGTGGCCGGTGGCGACCTGCATGTTGGTCGGCTCGCCCACGATACACATCAAGGGGCGCACTGGGCTGGCGGCCAGCATGTCGATCAGCGAGCCGAC
>JANNNU010000169.1:0-9724 GCA_031398695.1 Paracoccaceae bacterium
GGACCGGTACATTGCCACCTGATGCTGCACCTGCACAAAGGTTCCTCTGGCCTTTCGGCGCGGCCTGAGGTATCGCCGCGCCAACACATCTTATGAAAGTGACCCCCTCCCGATGGAGCTTCGCAACATCGCCATCATCGCTCACGTCGACCATGGCAAGACCACGCTGGTGGACGAACTGCTGAAACAGTCTGGTTCGTTCCGCGACAACCAGGCCGTCGCCGAACGCGCGATGGACAGCAATGATATCGAACGCGAACGTGGCATCACCATTCTTGCAAAGTGCACCTCGCTCGAATGGGCAGGGGCGCGGATCAACATCGTCGACACCCCCGGCCACGCCGATTTCGGCGGTGAAGTCGAACGCATCCTGAGCATGGTCGATGGCGTGGTGCTGCTGGTCGATGCCGCCGAAGGCCCGATGCCGCAGACGAAATTCGTAACTTCGAAGGCGCTGGCGCTGGGGCTTCGGCCGATCGTGGTGCTGAACAAGGTCGACAAGCACGATGCGGAACCGTCGCGCGCGCTGAACGAGGTGTTCGACCTCTTCGCCAACCTCGGCGCCGATGACGACCAGTTGGACTTCCCGGTGCTATATGCCTCGGGCCGCAACGGCTGGGCGGATACCGAGCTTGACGGCCCGCGCAAGGATCTGTCGGCGCTTTATGATCTGGTGCTGAAGCATGTGCCGGCGCCCAAGCAAATCGCGCGCCGGGCAGAGCCGTTCCAGATGCTGGCGACCACGCTGTCTGCCGACCCTTTTATTGGGCGCATCCTGACCGGCCGCGTCGAATCGGGCACCCTGAAGGCGGGCGAGACGATCAAGGCGCTGTCGCGTGATGGCGAGCGGCTGGAGCAGTTCCGGGTATCCAAGGTTCTGGCCTACCGCGGTCTGGTGATGACCCCGATCGACGCGGCAGAGGCAGGCGATATCGTGACGCTGGCAGGCATGTCGAAGGCGACCGTGGCCGATACGCTCTGCGCGTTGGAGCTGGACACCGCCCTGCCCGCGCAGCCGATCGACCCGCCGACCATCTCGATCACCTTCGGGATTAACGACTCGCCGCTGGCCGGCAAGGAAGGCACCAAGGTGCAGTCCCGTGTCATCCGTGAACGTCTGATGAAGGAAGCCGAGATCAACGTGGCGATCAAGGTTACGGATACTGCGGGCGGCGATGCGTTTGAAGTGGCCGGACGCGGTGAATTGCAGATGGGGGTGCTGATCGAAAACATGCGCCGCGAGGGTTTCGAGCTGAGCATCTCACGCCCGCGCGTGATTTTCCGCGAGATCGACGGGGTCCGGCACGAGCCGATCGAAGAAGTCACCATCGACGTCGATGACGAATACACCGGTCCGGTGATCGAGAAACTGACCGGCCCGCGCAAGGGCGATCTGATCGAAATGAAACCGGCAGGCGTCGGCAAGACCCGGATCATCGCGCATGTGCCTTCGCGGGGCCTGATCGGCTATCACGGTCAGTTCATGACCGACACGCGCGGCACCGGCGTGTTGAACCGGGTGTTCCACGACTGGGCCCCGCACAAGGGTGCCATCGAGGGACGCCGTCAGGGTGTGCTGATCTCGATGGAATCGGGAATCTCGGTCGCCTATGCGATGTGGAAGCTGGAAGATCGCGGGCACTTCTTCATCGGCGTGCAGGAGCCGGTCTATACCGGTATGATCATCGGCGAACACAACCGCGACAACGATCTGGAAGTGAACCCGCTGAAGGGCAAGCAGCTGACCAACGTCCGGGCCTCTGGCACCGACGAGGCGGTGCGGTTGACGACGCCGGTGAAACTGTCGCTGGAACAGTGCATCGCCTATATCGACGATGACGAACTGGTCGAGGTTACGCCGAAATCGGTGAGGATGCGCAAACGCTATCTGGACCCGAACGACCGCAAGCGGATGTCGCGCGCGGGGTGATGCGAAAGACCGCCCGGTTGGGCGGCCACAGGTAAGCGCACAAGGCCGTCCTCTGGGGCAGCCTTGGTCATTCGGCCTCTTCGACCACTATCAGATCACGCTTGCTCGCCCCTTTGGCATGGGCCAGCGCGGCCTGATAGGCGGGCGAGTTGTAGCATTCCACCGCGGCTTCGAGGCTTGGAAATCGCGCCACGACGTTGCGCGCCCGGTCCCGGCCTTCAAGCTGAACGTAGCGACCGCCACGGGCGAGGAACACCCCGCCATGCGCTGCAATTGCGGGGCCGGCCTCTTTGGCATAGCGACCGTACGCGTCGGCATCGGTCACTTCGACATGGGCGATCCAGAGTGCTGTCGGCATGCTATCCCCCGATGACGGCCAACGCCGCCGCAATCGCCTGGTCGGCCTGTGCAATATCGACGCCGCCCGCCTGTGCCATGTCGGGCCGACCGCCGCCGCCCTTGCCGCCCATCGCCTCGGCCGCAGCCTTGACCAACGCCACGGCGGACACCCGGCTGGTCAGATCAGCCGTAACACCGACCGCCACTGCGGGTTTAGTGCCGGTGTCGGCGATCAACACGACCACACCCGATCCAAGCCGCGCCTTCATCTCGTCGATCATCGCGGGCAGGTCCTTGCCGGACACGCCCGACAGCACCTGGGCTATCACTTTCATGCCCGACACGTCGCGGACGTCCGGCCCCGTCCCCGCGCCCATGGCAAGTTCACGCCGCAGGGTCGCCACCTCGTTCTGCAAGGCGCGGCGTTCGTCGACCATCACCCGCACGCGATCAACCGCATCGGCGGGCGCCGCTTTCAGCACCGCAGCTACTTCGGCCAACCGCGCATCCTGCTGGCGCAAATGGTCGAGCGCGGCCTGCCCCGTCAGCGCCTCGAACCGACGCACACCGGAGGAGGACGCGTTTTCACCCAAAGCCACAAAGGCCCCGATGTCGCCGGTGCGCAAGACATGCGTGCCGCCACAGAGTTCCAGCGAATAGGTGGCACCGTCCGCACCTTTGGCGGAACCGGGCTGTGCGCCCATTGACACCACGCGCACCTCGTCGCCGTATTTCTCGCCAAACAGCGCCTGCGCACCCAAGGCCCGCGCATCGTCGGGCGTCATGATCCGGGTTTCCACCGGGCCGTTCTGCCGGATGAACGCGTTCACCTCTGCCTCGACCTGCGCCAGTTCATTCGCCGACATCGCGGTGTTGTGGCTGAAGTCGAACCGCAACCGGTCCACGGCATTCAACGACCCGCGCTGCGCCACATGGTCGCCCAATGCCCGCCGCAGCGCCTCGTGCAGCAGGTGGGTTGCCGAATGGTTGGCGCGGATCGCCGAACGGCGGGCGTGGTCCACCTCCAGCCGCGCCGCCTGCCCCGCCTTGATCGAGCCTTCGGTTATTTCGGCCACATGCAGAAAAACGCCCGCCGATTTTCGGGTGTCGGTGATCCGCGCGGTCCCGGATTCGGTGCGCAGCAGCCCGGCATCACCGACCTGACCGCCGCTTTCGGCATAGAACGGGGTCTGGTTGACCACGATCTGCACGCTGCCCGTGGCCTCGGCAACCTTCGCGCCGTCTTGCACCAGCGCCAGAACCTGACCCTCGGCGACTTCCGTATCGTAGCCGAGGAATTCGGTCACCCCATGTGCCTCGGCCAGTTCGAACCAAATCGCGGCATCGGCCGCGCCGCCGGCCCCAGTCCAGGCGGCACGGGCTTTGGTCTTTTGCTCTTCCATCGCGGCCTCGAACCCGGCCACATCCACCCCGCGCCCTTTTTCGCGCAGCGCATCCTGCGTGAGGTCGAGCGGGAAGCCGTAGGTGTCATACAGTTTGAACGCAACCGGCCCGGGCAGGTCTGACCCCTCGTCCAGATTGACCAGCTGGTCATCGAGCAGCTTCAGGCCCCGGTCCAGCGTCTGCTTGAACCGGGTTTCCTCGCTTCGCAGCGTCTCGGCGATCAGGGATTGCGCACGGCCCAGCTCCGGATATGCCGAGCCCATCTGTGCCACCAGCGCCGGCACGAGCCTGTGCATCACCGGATCCTGCGCGCCGAGCATGTGCGCGTGCCGCATCGCACGCCGCATGATGCGGCGCAGCACATAGCCGCGACCCTCGTTGCTGGGCATCACACCATCGGCAATCAGGAACGACGTGCTGCGCAGGTGGTCCGCGATCACGCGGTGGTGGATCTTCCCCGGCCCGTCAGGATCGCTGCCGGTGGCATGGGCCGATGCCTCGATCAGGCTGCGCATCAGGTCGGTGTCATAGTTGTCGTGCTTGCCCTGCAAAAGGGCGCCGATCCGTTCCAGCCCCATGCCGGTGTCGATGCTCTGCATTTGCAGCGGCACCAGTCGGCCATCGGCAAACTGTTCGTTCTGCATGAAGACGTTGTTCCAGATCTCGATGAAGCGGTCGCCGTCCTGGTCGGCGCTGCCGGGTGGCCCGCCCCAGATGTGGTCGCCATGATCGTAGAAGATCTCGGTGCAAGGGCCGCAGGGGCCGGTGGGCCCCATCCGCCAGAAGTTGTCGTCATTGTCGATGCGGATGATCTTGTTATCCGAAAATCCGGTAACTCGCTTCCAAATCGCTGCCGCCTCGTCATCGGTATGATAGACCGTCACGCACAGGCGGTCGGGGTTCAGCGCGAAGTCCTTGGTCAGAAGCTCCCAGGCAAACGCGATGGCTTGTTCCTTGAAGTAATCGCCAAAGCTGAAATTGCCCAGCATTTCAAAGAACGTGTGATGCCGCGCCGTATAACCCACGTTGTCGAGGTCGTTGTGCTTGCCGCCCGCGCGCACGCATTTCTGGGCCGTGGTCGCCCTCTTGTAGTCGCGGGATTCCACACCGGTGAAGCAGTTCTTGAACTGCACCATGCCCGAATTGGCAAACATCAGGGTCGGGTCGTTCCGCGGCACCAGGGGCGAGCTTTCGACCACCGTATGCCCGTTCCTGGCGAAGTATTCGAGGAAGGTGGAACGGATATCGTTCAACGACGGCATGACGGCGGCCCTATCTGCAAGGAAGACAACCGCCTTCGTTTAGCCCCGGGATGCGGGCCTGTCCACATCCGTTTGGACAGGCCCTCCCGGTGCGTCAGTCATCGGTCAGCTTGTCGATCTCGCCGGGCGGGATCGCGAAATCAAGGCCGTGCGAGGCGCGGATCTTGTCTTCGATCTCATGGGCGGTGGCAGGGTTGCTGCGCAGGAACAGCTTGGCATTCTCGCGCCCCTGCCCGATCCGTTCATCCCCGTAGGAATACCAAGATCCCGACTTTTCGACGACACCGGCCTTCACGCCCAGATCGACCAGCTCTCCGGTCTTGGAGATCCCTTCGCCATACATGATGTCGAACTCGACCTCCTTGAACGGCGGTGCGACCTTGTTCTTGACCACCTTCACGCGGGTTGAGTTACCTACCACGTCGTCCTTTTCCTTGATCGCCCCGGTGCGCCGGATGTCGAGCCGGACCGACGCATAGAACTTGAGCGCGTTGCCACCCGTGGTGGTTTCCGGCGAGCCGAACATGACGCCGATCTTCATCCGGATCTGGTTGATGAAAATGACCATACAGTTCGACCGACCGATGCTGGCGGTCAGCTTGCGCATCGCCTGGCTCATCAGCCGGGCCTGGCTGCCCATCTGCATGTCGCCCATATCGCCTTCGATCTCGGACTTCGGCACCAGCGCCGCGACCGAATCGACGACGATTAGACTGACGGCGCCCGACCGCACCAGGGTATCGACGATTTCGAGCGCCTGCTCCCCGGTGTCGGGCTGGCTGATCAGCAATTCGTCAAGATCCACGCCGAGTTTCTTGGCATATTGCGGGTCCAGCGCGTGCTCGGCGTCGACAAAGGCGCAAACGCCGCCCTTTTTTTGCGCCTCGGCCACGACATGCAAGGTAAGGGTCGTCTTACCCGAGGATTCGGGTCCGTAGATTTCGATGATGCGGCCTTGCGGCAGGCCACCGATCCCGAGCGCGATATCAAGGCCCAGCGACCCGGTCGACGTCGCTTCGATATCCATCGCTGGGCTGTTTGCGCCCAGCTTCATGATCGAGCCTTTGCCGAACTGCCGTTCGATCTGCGCCAATGCGCTTTCCAGCGCCTTTGCCTTGTCCATGTCGCGCTTGTCCTTCAAGTCCAGCAGGTTTGCCACCGCCATAAGCCAGTCCCCTTATTTCACAGCCGCAACCCAGCGGCAATTGCGCAGATGTTCATGCTTTGTCTACCAATCGACAGAATAAAACAAGAACATTCAGATTAAAGTTTCGCAGGTTCAGTATTCCTTTGGATGGTTAAAGAAGGATTAGCTTCGTTACGCTTGCGAGGTTTTCTTGCCGAAAAGCGCTGCGCGCGATCAGTGCATCTGACCTTGAACGGTGGCGGTCAGATCCGTCAGCGAGAACGGCTTGGCCAGAAACACCGAGTTCGGCACGCGGGCCTGCGTTTCGGATTGGTAGTCTTCGGCATAGCCCGACACGAAGATCACCCGCACGTTTGGTCGGGTTTCCAACGCCTGGCGTACCCACGACGGCCCGTCCATTCCGGGCATCACCACGTCGGTCACGAAGATGTCGACCTCCAACGCCGGATCCTCGAGCGTCTTGAGCGCGGCTTCGGCGTTTTCCGCCTCCAGCACGGTGTATCCGCGCATCCGCAGCGCACGGCTGGCAAACGCCCGCACCGGCGCTTCGTCCTCGACGAGCAGCACGACACCTTCGCCTTGCTTCATGACGATCCGCTTTGCGGGTGCTGCAAGAGCGTCGGGTGGCGCGTCATGGATCGGGAAATAAACCTGAAACAGCGACCCCTCGCCCACCACAGAATCGACAAAGATAAATCCGCCCGACTGCTTGATGATCCCATAAGCCGTCGACAAACCAAGCCCGGTCCCCTCTCCGACCTTCTTGGTGGTGTAGAATGGTTCGAAGATCTTCTGCAGACGGTCTTCGGGAATTCCCACGCCGGATTCGGCGACCCGGATGACCGCATAATCGCCGGGTGCCACGATGGCCCGGTCGCGCCGAAACTCCTCGTGCAGGGTGACCGCGACCGACTCGATCCGGATCGTGCCGCCGGCGGGCATGGCGTCGCGGGCGTTCACGACGAGGTTGAGCAGCACCTGCTCCAGCTGCCGCTTGTCGGCGCGGATTGCACCCAGACCCGGAGCATGGCTGAGGTTCAGCCTCACCTTTTCGCCGACCAGACGGTTCAAGAGATGCGCAAGATCCGACAGCACCTCATGAACGTCGATCCGTTCGGGTTTCAGCGTCTGCTTGCGCGAAAACGCAAGCAGTTGACCGACAAGGCTGGCGGCGCGGTTGGCGTTTTGATGAATCTGCACCAGATCCGAGTAGTTTGGATCCTCTCTGTCATGACGCAGCAACAAAAGATCACAATGTCCTGAAATCGCTGTAAGTAAATTGTTGAAGTCGTGCGCGACCCCACCCGCCAACTGCCCGATTGCCTGCATCTTCTGACTTTGCACGAACTGCGCCTCGAGCGTCTTGAGCGCGGTGGCGTCCTGCAACACGGCAAGCACCGCCGGTCGACCGGCCTCGACGATCCGGCGCAAGGTGATCTGCAGAAAGGTCTCTGCAGACGCGCGCAGGCGCAGAACCTCGGCACCGCCCTGTATCCGTTCCGCCGCGATATCGCCGAGCCAGTCCGACACCGGGCGGCCCAACCCCTCGAACAGGTCGTGGAACATGGTTTCCTGCCCCGGTGTCATCGCGATCAGATCACGCGCGCCCCGGTTGGCGACCAGCAGACGACCGTCCGGCGCGAACTTGACCAGGGCAACCGGTACATGTTCGAAATCGGCCATGACGCCATCGCCGTCTGGCCGGGACTGCACCGGAAGCAGATAGATCTCCCGACGTTCCCCGTTGCCTTCGATTTCGGCCAAGACCGCGCGGACCGGTCCGTCCACGCCCGAAACCTCCACCTCTTCGCCAGACCGCAAAACCACCTGGGTGAAGATCCGGTCCAAACGCTTTGGTCTGCCACCCAAAAGACGGCGCATCGCCTCGTTCGTGAACAGCACGACGCCGGCCTTGTTCGCGGTCAACATCGGCAAGGACAGAGTTTCGGCGCCGCGGCCGGCATGGCTTCGGTCGAGAAATTCTTCCAAGCGCCAAAGGAACCGGTCCTCGGTCAACTGGTGCACGGACAGACGCGTGTGGCCGCGCCGCGTCACGACATCCTCGCGCGCGGCACCGTGAAGTTCGGCCCGGTTCTGCAGGCGATACAGCACGGCAGACGGCGACGCGAAATGGTCACCTAGCGCGGCGACGAGGGTAGCGCCGTCGCGGTTGCCGAACTTCGCTTCCGCCGTGGCGTTTTGATGCTGAATCTGTCCTACGCCATCGGCCACAAAGCACGGCGCTGCGTCCTGGCTGACCAACAGACCAAACTGCGTGCCCTGCCACGTCTTGAACCTACGCCCAACCGTCACGGCGAGGCGCAGGGTCAGGGACAGGCACACCAGCGTGGCGCCGCCGACGATTGCCGCAATCTCGACCTCCAGGACATCGGTGGTCTGGCTCAGCACAAAACATCCGGCGGCGGCGGCCAGCAGCAACCAAAGACGCCGCGCATCGTCGGAAGCGTTGCCCAGAACCATCTTCAAGCCTGAAACAGAACTGGCCACCCTGCCCCCCTTGGGATTCGCTTGCAGGTCCATACGGCAGGGAAATCGTTAATCCGGGTTTAACTGATCCACATTATCTGGTCTGCTCGTCCTCAAGTCGCGTAGCCTTGATCGGGTGCTGGGTCAACAACGCGAGGAAAAAGCCGTCGCCGCCGTCCAACGGTGTAAAACGCCGCGTCGTGGTTTGAGTCCAGCCGGGGTGGCGCGACAGGAATCCCTCGATCTGGCCGCTGTTTTCTTCGTTCAGTAAAGAACAGGTCACATAGGCCAGTGTCCCACCGGGGGTCAGCAAAGGCGCTGCCTGATCCAGAATGCACGCTTGCAGCGCGACCAGCGCGGTCAATCGCGCTTCGGTAAGGGCCCATTTGCCCATCGGATCGCGCCGCCAACTGCCGGAACCCGAACAAGGCACATCTGTGAGAATCAGGTCATAAGGTGCGGTCATCGCTGGATTTTCAGTCAAGGCAACCGATACGCCAGCCCGTGCAGCCCGCGCCGTCAGATCGACCATGCGGCGCGGGTTGGCATCATGTGCCCAAAGGTCGACATCAGCCGCCGCGGCCATCGCCAGTGTCTTGCCGCCGCCACCTGCACAATAATCAAGCACGCGCGCGCCCGGGCGCAGCGGCAACGCCTCGACCACGGCTTGCGAGGCGGCATCCTGCAACTCGATCAGCCCGTCGGCATAGGCCTGGCTTGAATGGATTTTGCGAACGTTGTCTGTGACTTCCAACGCAAAGTTCGCCTGCAAGGATGGCCTTGTGCTGATACCCTCGGCCGCCAGTGCGGCCTGGGCCTGCCTGAGCGTCGCCTTGCGCTGGTTGACCCGCACGAACGCCGGGGCCCGCCGGCGCATCGCCTGCATCACCAGATCGAAGTCGCTGCCCAAGGCATCCTGCAGGGCCGGCGCCAACCAATCGGGGCAATCGAGGGCCTCCAGCCACTCAGGCGCGCGCCCCGTGTCGGCCGGCCCGACCGCAAAGGGCGCATGGCCGATACCATTGAAGAGTGCCCGTTCGTCACCGCCTGCCGCCCGCAACCCGCCGAGGATCAGTCCGCGTCCCGTCATGCCGCCCCCCAGCGCCGCAAAGCTGCGACGGCAGCGCAATGCATCGAACACCAGATCGCGCAGGG
>JANNNU010000171.1:0-17721 GCA_031398695.1 Paracoccaceae bacterium
AAGGATATGGGCATGGCTCTTCCCGAGTTCACCATGCGCCAGCTGTTGGAAGCTGGCGTCCACTACGGTCACCAGACCGCACGCTGGAACCCCAAGATGGGGGAATACATCTATGGCGACCGCAACGGGATTCACATCCTCGACCTGACGCAGACCGTGCCGATGCTGGACGCGGCGCTGAAGGTGGTGCGCGATACCGTGGCCAAGGGCGGGCGCATCCTGTTCGTTGGCACCAAGCGGCAGGCGCAAAAGCCGGTCGCCGAGGCGGCCGAGCGTTGCGCGCAATTCTACATGAACCACCGCTGGCTGGGCGGCACGCTGACCAACTGGAAAACCGTGTCGCAGTCGATCCAGCGGCTGAAGCAGTATGACGAACTGCTGGCCAACGGCGCCGACGGCATGACCAAGAAAGAACGCCTGAACATGGAGCGCGAGCAGGCCAAGCTGCAAGCCTCGCTGGGCGGCATCCGTGAAATGGGCGGCACGCCGGACCTGATCTTCATCATCGACGTTGGCAAGGAAGACCTGGCCATCCTCGAGGCGCAGAAGTTGGGCATCCCGGTGGTGGGCGTCGTAGATACCAACTGCTCGCCCAAGGGTGTCGATTACGTCATCCCCGGCAACGATGACGCGGCCCGCGCGATCGGCCTTTATTGCGAACTGGTTGCCCGTGCGGCGCTGGACGGCATGAGCGCACAAATGGGTGCGGCCGGCATCGACCTTGGCGCGCTGGACGAGGCGCCCGAAGAAGAGGCTTTAGCCGACGCCTGAGCCCGCCCGCGCGACCTTTGTGTCGCAGGACTGTTACCCGGTGGGGATACGCCCCGCCGGGGCACTATATTGCAGGAGTTGAACATGACCGTCACCGCACAGATGGTGAAAGAGCTGCGCGAATCGACCGGCGCAGGCATGATGGACGCCAAGAAGGCCTTGGTGGAAACCGATGGCAATATGGATGCCGCCGTCGATTGGCTGCGGACAAAGGGCCTGGCCAAGGCCGCGAAGAAGGCCGACCGCGTCGCCGCCGAAGGGCTGGTGGGCGTTGAAGTGGCCGGTGGGCGCGGTGTCGCCGTCGAGGTCAACTCGGAAACCGACTTCGTGGGTCGCAACGCCGATTTCCAGAAACTGGTCCGTGATGTCACCAAGGTCGCCGTGCGCTGCGCTGATCTGGACGCGCTGAAAACTGCCGATCTGGCCGGCCAGCCGGTGCAGACCGTGGTGCAGGAAGCTGTCGCCACGATTGGCGAAAACTTGAATCTGCGGCGCATGGCCGTGGTCGAGGGCGAGCATGTGGCCTTGTACGTCCACAACTCGGTCGCGGACGGTCTGGGGCGGATCGGCGTTCTGGTGGCGATCACCGGCACCGACCTCGCGTTTGCCAAGCAGGTCGCGATGCACGTCGCCGCGACCAATCCGCTGGCGCTGTCCGAAGCGGACCTTGACCCGGTGGTGGTCGAGCGTGAGCTGGCCGTGCAGACCCAGAAGGCGCTGGAAGAAAACGCAGCCTCGGCCAAGCCGAAGCCCGAAGCGGTCATCCAGAACAACATCATTCCGGGCCGGATGAAGAAATTCCTGTCGGAAAACACGCTGCTGGGGCAGGCTTTCGTGATGAACCCGGATGTCACCGTGGCGCAGGCGGCACAGGATGCCAACGTCTCGATCACCGGTTTCGTCCGGATGGGCGTGGGTGAAGGCATCGAAAAGGCGACCGAGGACTTTGCGGCCGAAGTTGCCAAGATGGTTCAGGTTTGATCGTAATGCGCTGATCCGGCCCTGTGGGGTCTGGCGTATTTCGGGGGGCGGGTGAAAAACCGGCCCCCTTTTGCATTTGCCAAAAAAGAAACGGTGCAGTCCTGGGGGGACCGCACCGCCTGGTGCCAGACCCGGGGATGGGGACCGCACCGAACCAACACAGGGCCAGATCCGCAATACGACCAGGCCGATACACCACTACCGGTCCCGCAGGTAGAACCGGGTCGACAGCCTGCCCTGAAATCACAATAGAGTTCCGCAGGTCGCCACGTCCCGGTCTATTCGGGACAACTTCAGTTTCGGGCTTTACGCAGCGTCATCACAGTCCGGAAATCCCTACCTGCCCGCAATGGCGACCGGAAACGGACTGGTCGGTTGATGGAATATCTGGTTCATCAGCGCGGCCTTGGCCACCGCCTGCGCCGTGGTGCCGACGTCCAGCGCCTCGCGGGCCAAACGCAGGTGCTTTTCCACCATTGCGGCCGACACGCCCATCAGCACGGCAATGTCCTGGCTCGTCTTGCCATCGGCGACCCACTCCAGCGCCTCGCGTTGCCGATAGGTCAGGGCGCGGCGGCGTGCGGTGTAGGGCAACTGGATCAGCTTTAGATGCATCATGTAGGACAACGCTTCCAGCTCTTGACGGTGGACGGCGTGGAACGCGTCGACCGCCGCATGATCGAACCCCGGATCCGCGATCAGGCCCAAGGCCCCCTTTGCGCGCATGGAGACCGTCGGAAAACTGACCGAAATGCCGGCCACCACGCCGATGGCCGCGTTCTGGCGCACCGTTTCGGCTTCGTCCGGGGGCAGGGTGCGCGCATCATAGGCCGCCTTGACCCACGTCCAGGTGCAGCTGCCCGAATTGCGCTCGGCCCAGCGAAACACCGGTGTGCGGGCATAGAAGTTGTTCAGGAAATACCGCTTCACATAGTCCGGATCCGACGTGGTCAGAAACAGCGCGTCATCCGGATCGCCGATCGAGCGGTGCGACTTGAACCGGGTGAACCCATAGTTCGCGCGCGAAAATCCCCAGGCGCGGTATTGGCTGCAGGCGATATCCCAAACCACCGACGAGGTTTCCGCCTCGGCAATCCGGGTCAGAAGCGACAGAATCTGTGTCACGGCATTTCCCCCACGGATTGCAGGTTGCGTCGCAAACGGTGCCTTGACCGAAATGTGGTGCAGGCCCTGTTCTTGGGTGTTTGCATGTCATACCCATGAAGCGGCGAGTCTGTCGAGATGTTTGGGACAGGCCGCACCGGCGTGGGGCAAGATGGTGGCAGCGGGGCAGGGTGTGGTGGTAGGCGTGACGACGGCGGATGTGGTGATCGTGGGCGGGGCGGTGATGGGGTCTTCCGCGGCCTACTGGCTGACCCGGATGCACCCTGGCCTTGGGGTTGTGGTCGTCGAACGCGACCCGAGCTTTGCCCGCGCTGCGACGGCGCTGTCGGTCGCATCGATCCGACAGCAGTTCAGCACCGGCGTGAACGTGGCAATCTCCGCCTTTGGCATCGGGTTCATCCGCGCCTTTCAAGACAGTCTAGGCCACGATGTGGGCGTGCCGTCGCTGGGGTTGGTTGAGAACGGGTATCTGTTCCTTGGCCGGTCGCCCGAAGCGCCGAATGCGATGGCCCGCCATGCGGCGTTGCAACATCGATATGGCGCGGAAACCGAAGTCTGGACGCCCGAAGAGGTGAAACACCGCTTTCCCTGGCTGGTGGTGGAGGATGTGACGGCCGCAACCTTCGGGCCCCGTGACGAGGGCTGGTTCGACAACATGGGCCTGCTCGGCGGCTTTCGCGCTGCCGCCAAGACGCAAGGTGCGGTGTTCATCACGGACGAGGTGACCGGACTCGCATGTGCCGCCGGGCGGGTGACAACAGTCATGCTCGCCTCTGGCGGCACCATCGCGTGCGGCGCGGTCGTGAACGCCGCCGGAACGCGGGCGGCCGGCATTGCCCGAATGGCAGGACTTGATCTGCCGGTCGAGCCACGCAAGCGGACCGTCTTCGTCATCGACGCGCCCAACGCACGCCATCCAGAGGCGCCGTTGCTGGTGGACGCCGCATTCTACCTGCGACCGGAGCGGCAGCACTGGATCACCGCGACGGTGCCGCAAGCCGACGGTCCGTGCGATGCCGATGATTTCGAACCCGACCTGCATCTGTTCGAGGACGTGATCTGGCCGCAGCTTTACCACCGTGCTCCGGGGTTCGATGCGGTGAAGGTCGTGCGGCACTGGGTCGGCCATTACGATTACAACACGCTGGACCAGAATGCGGTTCTTGGACCGTATCCGGAACTTTCGAACTTTCACGCCATGAACGGCTTTTCGGGCCACGGGTTGCAGCAATCACCTGCGGTGGGGCGTGGGATCGCGGAACAGGTGCTGCACGCACACTGGCAAAGCCTGGACCTGTCGGATCTGTCCGTCGCACGTGTTCGTTCAGGGCAGGCCTTCGCGGAACAGGCTGTCGTCTAATGGTAGCGATCTGGGTATATTACATAATACTGATTATAAGATAATGCCATAGCTGCTGTAGCACGTTCTGCCCTGTCAGCACACTCCGCATCAGCCTTGTCGATCCTGATCCGGGATCAACCCACGCCCCCGCAGCGCAAGCGTCGCACGGCGGCCCAGTTTCAGAACCGGATAAGCCAGCGCGGACAATTGACGACTGCCGAACACCATGCGGTTCAGCCGGCCGAGAAAGCCCGTCGTGTCGGACAGCAGCGCCAGCGCATGGATCGCGTTGCTGCCATGGTGCACGACGCCGTTGTAGACGAACAGCATCCCTTCGTTCAAATCGTAGCCGCGCCGCTGAAAGTCCGCCACGCGCGGGTCGCCCGACCGCGCATCCAGTAACTCGACCGCGCCGACCGAAGCGCGCAGCCGCACCAGTCGCACATAGTTCTGGCAATAAATGCACTCACCATCATAGACGATCAGCGCGCTATCGGTCGTCATTGTACCGGGCTTTCCTGCAGGTCGGTCGGCGGATCAGTCATCGGGATGTCAGGACACCGACCGTAGAACGAGCAACCCGTCACGACCGGCAGATTATGGATCGCATCGTAGATTCCGACGACGACCACCAGAACAATGCCAGCGAACGCCATTTTCAGGTAAGGCGCAAGATGCCCCTGCCCCGTGGCTTCGGTGGGCGCGAACTGACTTCCGTGATGCATATCGTGGTCGGTCATGAATGCCTCAATGTGTGCAAACCTTGGGTCTGTTGAAATCGACAAGCTTGAAGCGCAGCAGCTTGCGCTCCAGCAGCGTCGGGGCACGGCCCAGATCGGCGGCCGTGACCTGTTCGAACCGTTGACCGCGCAGGTCGTAAGTGACCCACTCTTGCGGGTTCTGGCGCAGGGTTTCCTCCAGCGCAAAGAGGATGTGCTGCTGGCCGGACTCTGCCTGTCGACGCAACGACGCGATCGAAGAGTCCAGAACCTTTACCACGTCCTCCTGATAATCGAAAAGATACGGGGGTTTGTCGAACAGGAGGTGGTTCGTTTCCCCCGCTTCGGTATGCAGGTTGGAGAACATGTTGATCGAGCTTTCGGTCTTAAGTCCGACATAGGGCGACCAGCACGTCAGAAAGAAGATGCCGGGGATAATGTACAGCCAAGCCGGCTGTCGCGGTGCATGAGGCCCAGTATAGGGTAAATGATGCAGCGCAGCGTGTGACAGAACGATCATCAAGCCGCCCCCGACGATGGACCAGATCAGAATCGCACTCGAGTGGCGCAACAAGGCTTCGCTCTGGCCAGGATTAAAGAAACTGAGCACGACGACCACCCCGGCGGCCATCGTGACAAGAAAGGCAAGGCCGAGAGCGAGGGTTCCAAACGGTCCGCACACGGCATGGCTGGGCCCGAGGATGCTGGCAATCGAGCGTTGCGCCATCGCGCTGACCGGCCGCGGGATGCTGAGCATATACAAAGCGAACACCAGGCTGGAGAAGTCCATGTACCAGGAGTAGGCCGAGATCGGAATGACATAGTGAAACACGAGGGCGAGGATCAACCCGACCGCAAAAAAGCGACGCCAGTAAAGTGCGACGATCGCAAGCGCCTCGACGATGAAGGTGGCGTAAATGGCGACATAGCGCCCAAAAAGGTTGTCCTCCAGCCCGAACGGGCGCGCCAGCGGTACATAAAGACCCACCGCGCAACTGACTGTGGGATCAAGGAAATCAGTGTTGATCTTGTGAAAGATGCCGAAGAAATACATGATTGCGAGCAAGGCCCGAGCCACGACGCGGATCTGTTCGTACAGGGCTGTCCTGTCGATGGCGGCCCGAGATCTGAGAAATAGCACGCCACCGGTAACGAGGATTGCGCTGTTCATGACCATCGTGATGGTCTGGTTGTTGGACGCCACCGGAGAGCGAAGCGCATAAATGAACACCGTCGTCGCGGCCAAGGACATCAAGACCGCGGTGTCGCGCGGTCGTGCGATCAGCCAAAGGCTGTGTGCAAAGATCGCCCATCCCGGCACGGCATAAAACCAACCTTTGTGACCGACGAGGCCGGCGTAATCGCCAGCAATGCTGAACAAGGCGGCCACGGCCCATAGTGGGACGAACGCCGAAAGTCCGTCGCCAAAGGTTGTGCTTTCAGTGCGACCGGAGATACCGGGACTCAGTGTTTGGTCGAAGACATATGAAGGGCGAGCAGATGGTGTTGTCGGCACGGGTAAAATCCTGTCACAAAAAACAAAACCAGACTTCTCTTGCTGCGCTCATCTGAGGAGTCTACTTCGAGGCAGAGCAGCATGTTGCACGAAGAAGAACTTCAGACAGTGCTCGGGGGTTCCGCCAAAGTGGCAAGTTTCCGCCCACTATTTAAAATTCTCAGAAAAAAAATGAACCGGCAACGATTCAATGCGATCGGCACAGAGACAGCACCAATCTCACAGAGATGTGTTTTATTGTTTCCAAAGCGCAGCCAAGCGCAGATCGATTCAGACAGGGGAAATGGTGCACCCAGCACGATTCGAACGTGCGGCCTTTGCCTTCGGAGGGCAACGCTCTATCCAGCTGAGCTATGGGTGCCTAAGGAGTGCTTACCAAGGAACATCGGGCGCTGCAACAGCTAGCCCAGCAGATCGTGACACAACTCCAGACCGGAAATCAACGCATCCACCTCGGCCCGGAGGTTGTAAAGCCCGAACGACGCACGGGCCGTCGCACCTACACCCAGGTGCTGCATCAACGGCATAGCGCAATGGCTGCCCGCCCGCACGGCGATGCCCCGCTGATCCAGGATGGTGGAGATGTCGTGTGCGTGGGCGGAACCGTCGAGGGTGAACGAGAAGATCGCTCCCTTGTTCTCGGCTTTTCCCTGCAGATGCAGCCAGTTGAGACCCGAAAGCCTGTCGGTTGCATAGTCGCGCAACGCGCGTTCATGCGCCGCAATGTTGTCCATGCCCAGACCGGTCATGTAGTCGATCGCGACACCCAATCCGATCTGCTGCACGATCCCCGGCGTGCCGGCTTCGAACTTCATCGGCGGGTCGTTCCAGCTGACGGAGTCGCGCGTCACCTCGCGGATCATGTCGCCGCCGCCGAGAAACGGCCGCATCTCGGCCATGCGGTCTGCCTTGATGAAGATCGCCCCCGAACCGCTTGGCCCGTATAGCTTGTGTCCGGTGACCGCGTAGAAATCGCAGCCGATCTCCGCCACGTCGACGGCCATGTGAACCGCGGCCTGACTGCCGTCCACCAGCACGGGCACACCCTGCCCCGCCGCCCCCGCGCAGATCGCGGCCACATCCACGACGGTGCCCAACACATTGGACATGTGGGTAATTGCGATCAACTTCGTGCGCGGTGTGATGGCGTCCAGCACGGCTTGCGGGTCCAGATTGCCGTCGGCGTCGCAATCGACCCATTTCAGGACCACGCCTTGCCGGTCGCGCAGGAAATGCCAAGGCACGATATTGGCGTGATGCTCGAGAATGCTGAGGATGATCTCGTCGCCCGGTTGCAACCGGGGCGCGGCCCAGGCGTAGGATACCAGATTGATCGCCTCGGTGGTTCCTGTGGTGAAGACTATCTCATGGTCGTGCGCGCCCAGAAACCGCGCGATCTTGCCCCGAACAGCCTCGTAATGCTCTGTCGCCAGGTTCGACAGATAGTGCAACCCCCTGTGAACGTTTGCATATTCCATCGAATACGCCTGCGTCATTGCGTCGATTACCACCTGCGGCTTCTGCGCCGAGGCCCCGTTGTCGAGGTAGACAAGCGGTTTGCCATGCACCGTGCGCGACAGGATCGGAAAGTCGGCCCGGATGGCGTTGACATCATACATCGATCACACTCCCACCAGCGCCACGACCAGCACACTGACGGCAAAGCCTGCTGCCAGCACGGTGCCGATCACCCCCGCGAACACCGACCCCAGCGACGTGAACCCGTGCAGTTCTGCCACGAAATGCGTGACCAGCCACAGCATAAGACCCAACCCGAGCAACCCCAAAAGATCGGCGGCTGCCGGTATCGCAAGTTCCAGCACGACCTGCGCGACCTGCAGCAGCATCAAGATCACCTGCACCCAGGTCAGCAGCAGCAGCGCGTCGGCAAAACCGCCTGTGCCGCCTGCCATCTGCCCCACCCGCGCCATCAATTGCGCGAACACCAGCATCACGACGCCTTGCATGACGGCGAGCGCAATCGGCTGCGACACGACTTCGGCGACCGCAGGCTCCGCCCCTGACGGCGACAGCCGCACGGCCAGAATTGTCAACAGGCTCGACCCCGAGATCACAACGCCAAAGGCCAGCCAGCGCGCCGACATCGGCAGGCCCATGGCCAGCAACGCCCGCGCCCCCGCTCTGGGGTTCTGCACGGTAAAGCGCGCGGCCTGCAAAAGAGCAGCCAGAGTTCCGTCGATCATTCCCGCACTCCCGCCAGCATTCGCAGCCACAGATAGCCAAATACGGCCAGCACAAACAGCCCCAGCAGTGTCACTGCGGCACCCTGCCCCACGAAACCGGTCGCCAACCCGTGCAGCAGCAAGACTGGCGTCAGGCACAGCAGCGCCCAGAACAAGGCGACGCGCGACCCGATCCCACTGACGTGCACGCCAAAGACGCGCGCGACCAATCTCCCGGCCCCCGCCAGGACGTACAAAAACAAAGGCAGGACAAACACGATACCCAACAGCGCGCCGCCGACGCGCGCATCCTGCGGCACTTCGGGGTTCAGGTAAGCCTCGCGCGCCAGCCGGGGCCACTGTGCCACGAACAACAAGGCACAAGCGCCCATCACCGTCGCCAGTGCCCCGCCCTCGCCTTGGGCCAGCTTGGCGCGCGCAAGGCCTGCCGGATCGCGCCACCCGCGAGCGATGTCGGGCACGATTGCCATCTATCCGCCGTGCCGCGACAGCCAGGCCTCGAGCCGGCTGCGAATGTCCTCGGCGATGGCCTCGTCGGCGATCTCGGAAATCGCCTCGGCCAGAAAGGCCAGAACCAGCAGCGCCTGCGCCGCCTGCAAGGCCACGCCGCGCGACCGCAGATAGAACAGCGCCGTGTCGTCGATCGCGCCAGACGTCGAGCCGTGGCTGCACTTCACGTCATCCGCGTAGATTTCAAGCTCCGGCTTGGCCAGAAACTGGCTGTCGTCATCCAGCAACAGACTTTGGCTGATCTGGTAGCCGTCGGTCTTTTGCGCGCCTTGCTTGACCAGAATCTTGCCCTGGAACACCCCGACCGCGCCGTTCTTCAAGACCTTCTTGAACACCTGCCGGCTTTCGCAGCGCTGGCCCTGATGCGTGACAAACACCGTGTCGTCGTGGTGAAACGCCCCGTCGCCAAGCGCAGCCCCTGCGAGATGCGCCACGGCATCGTCCCCCAGCAGGTCAAGCACCGCCTCGTTGCGCGTCAACACGCCGTTTGCCGTCATCGTGAAGCTTTTGAACAGCGCCCCTTCCCCCAACCGGGCAAACAAATGGGTGACCGCCCGCCGCTCGTGATCGCGTCCTTGCGTGCGGATATGGTGAAACCGGGCGCCCGGGGCCACGTCCACTTCCATGACACTCGACAGGCGCGCGGCTCCGGGCCCGCTTTCCAGCAAGGTCAGTTCTGCATTCGGGTCCAGGTGAATACAATGATGCAGTATCGCATCGGAAACCTCTGATCCGTGCAGATAAATCAGCGCGATCGGCTTGGCCGCCTGCCCCGTCACGCGGATCAGAACGCCATCGCGCGCAAAGGCGGTGTTCATCGCGGCCAGCGGGCGCGGCACGGGATGCTGTCCGTTGGCCTCGAGGCTACCGTACAGTGTATGCGCCCATGGCGGTGCCCCGGCGAGGTTGCAGATCTCGACCCCGGCCAGCGACAAGTCATCGGAGGCTACCGGATCGAACACCCCATCCACGAACACCATTTTCACGCGGTCGATGCCGTCAAACGCCGCGGGTTCGTCGCCGGCGTCAAAGACGGCGGCCTGTGGCACCGTAACCGCGTTGAATTCGGCAGGATCGGTGTAACGCCAGTATTCGTCGCGCCGCCCGGGCAGACCCATGGCCTGCAGCCGCGCCAGCGCTGCGGTGCGCGCGACCGTCAGGCGGTCTGCAGGAACGGTCATTCCGGCAAGGCGCGCATCCAGCTTGTCGTGTTTCGGGCGGGCGAGTGTCATTCCTGAACCTCGGCCAGCAGATCGGCATACCCGTTGTTTTCGACCTGCAAGGCCAGTTCGGGCCCACCGGACTTGATGATCCGACCCGCGGCCATGATGTGCACGACATCGGGTGCGATATGGTCCAGAAGCCGTTGATAATGCGTGATGACCAAGAAAGACCGGCCCGCATCGCGAAGTGCGTTCACGCCGTCTGCCACCAGTTTCATCGCGTCGACGTCCAGTCCGCTGTCCGTCTCGTCCAGAATGCACATGCGCGGTTCCAGAACGGCCATCTGCAGGATCTCGTTGCGCTTCTTTTCGCCGCCCGAAAAGCCGACGTTGACCGGACGTTTCAGCATATCGGCGTCGATCTTCAGCGACTTGGCCTTTTCGCGGACGAGTTTGAGGAAATCGCCTGCCGAAACCTCCGGCTCGCCGCGCAGTTTGCGCTGCGAGTTCAAGGCGGTGCGCAGAAATGTCATGTTCCCGACGCCCGGAATTTCGACCGGATACTGGAATGCCAGAAACAGCCCCGCCGCGGCGCGCTCTTCCGGCTCCATCTCCAGCAGGTCGACACCATTCAGCGCAGCGCCGCCATCGGTCACCGTATAGCCGTCGCGCCCCGACAGAACGTAGGACAGCGTGGACTTGCCCGACCCGTTCGGCCCCATGATCGCGTGCACCTCGCCCGGGCCGATGGCCAGGTCGACACCGCGCAGGATCTGTTTGTCCTCGGACTCAAGCTTGAGGTGCAGATTTTTGATTTCCAACATTTCTTTCTCCTGCGCCTACAACGGGCGCATATGGCTGTCGATCACCAGCCGAAGCCGGTGCATCGGGATCAAGCCGGGAACCAGATCGAAGCGGGCCATTCGCCCTATCATCCGTGGTGCCCCGATCACCTCTTCGGCCTCGTGGTAGGCCGGGCGATCAACATAGTCATCGACCAGAACGCAAATCGGTTTCCTGGTGCGCAGCGCGGCCGTCAACAGGCAGGCCAGCCGGAACCGTCCATCAATGAGCACGACGTCGGGCGCGACGAAATCGCCGTGATCCCATATGCTTTGAACATACGCCGGCCACAGCCGGAACGTTGCCTCGTCCGTCGGGTGTCCCCATTTGCGGGTCGGACCGATGTCGACGTGATGCAACAGCGGCATCGACGCCGGCGGATGGCCGAAGTACCACGCGTTCAGCTTGTCGATCCATCTTCGGTCGCTTTCCACCGTGTAGATCCGCTTGTCGGGCAGGTCCGAGGCCAACAGGGTCGACCCGCCGGAACCGTATTCAAGAATGACCCCGGCCGCGCGGTAGACTGCCGCAACCTCGGCGGCCTCTGCGTCGGGAAATGTCAGTTCGGGCCTAGGATCGGCGACGACGGTCATTGCACCCCCACCGCGTCGTTGCGCAAGGCGGCGGGCAGGCTGTCCACATACCGGGCTGGCAGGTCGGCCGGGGCCGCATTGCGGTGCACCAGTTGGTCCAGACAGTGGAGCACTAGCGTGTTGCTGCCGAACACCGACGCCCCGAGGATCGCGAGATGCGCCAACTGGTCGTCGGAATACCGCGCGATGAACCCAAGATCGCGGACATAGACGGCATCGCCGTCGATGATCTGATCGCGCGCGCGGCGCAGATTGAGGCGCACCATCTGCGAGTTCAGCAGCGGTTTGGCCTGATTGAACATAATCTTGTGCAAGGTGAACCCCTGCCGGCGCAGTTCGGTATCGACCCGCCCCATCATGGGTTCGCCGTCATAAAGTTGAAAGAACCGCAGTTCGACGATGACAGCCATGGCGGCCTTTAGGCTCGCCTCGCCGCCGCGAAACACGTCGTATTCGCCGCCTTGGATATCAATTTTCAGCAAATCGAAGGCGCCGATCTGCGGCTGGTCATCCAGCGCCACGGTGTCGAACGCGATCCTTGCGTCGATCTGCGCCCATGCACTGCCCCAAGCAACGCGGAAGCCCGGCTCGTAAGGTTCATAGACCGACGTAAACCCCTGATGGCGATAGACTTTCAGCTCTTTCTGGCTTCCATCTCCCACCGCGAACGGAAAGTAGGTCTCGCGGTCTGATTTGCGCATGGCGAGGGCAGCAAAGGCCGCAGGCTGCGGCTCGAACCCCACGACGTCGCAAGCCCCGGCCGCTAGCAACGCCGAATACATCGGATTTCCGACATTCGGGTTCGCACCCACATCGACAATCCGGGTGCGCCGCGTCAGCGGCAGACGGTCCAGCAAGACCTGGAGCGGCGCCTGCATCTGGCTGTCGGGGTTCATCCCACCGACCCTTCCAGCGAGATGGCGACGAGACTTTGCGCCTCCATCGCGAATTCCATCGGCAGGGCTTGCAGCACTTCGCGGCAGAACCCGTTGACAACCAAGGCTACCGCCTCTTCTTCCGACATCCCGCGCGAGCGGCAGTAGAACAGCTGGTCTTCGTCGACCTTCGAGGTGGTCGCTTCGTGCTCCACCCGGCTCGACGTGTTGCGCACCTCGATGTAAGGCACGGTGTGCGCGCCGCAATTCGCCCCGATCAGAAGGCTGTCGCACTGGGTATAGTTGCGCGATTCCAACGCCTTGGGATGCATGCTTACCAAACCGCGATAGGTATTCTGCGCCCGACCCGCGCTGATGCCTTTCGACACGATGCGCGACTTCGTCCGCTTGCCCAGATGCACCATCTTGGTGCCGGTGTCGGCCTGTTGGGCGTTGTTCGCGATGGCGATCGAATAGAACTCGCCCTGACTGTCGTCACCGCGCAGGATGCAGGACGGGTATTTCCAGGTGATCGCCGATCCGGTTTCGACTTGCGTCCACATCACCTTGGATCGATCACCCCGGCAATCGGCGCGCTTGGTCACGAAGTTGTAGATCCCGCCCACCCCGTTTTCGTCGCCCGGATACCAGTTCTGCACCGTGGAATACTTGATTTCGGCGTCGTCGAGCAGCACCAGTTCCACCACCGCCGCGTGCAACTGGTTGGTGTCACGTTTCGGCGCGGTGCAGCCTTCGAGGTAGCTGACATACGCCCCCTTGTCGGCGATGATCAGCGTCCGCTCGAATTGACCGGTGTTTTCAGCGTTGATCCGGAAATAGGTCGACAGCTCCATCGGGCAGCGCACGCCCGGGGGGATGTAGACGAACGATCCATCGGTAAAGACCGCGCAGTTGAGCGTCGCAAAGTAGTTGTCGGACGGCGGCACGACAGTGCCGAGGTATTGGCGCACGAGGTCGGGGTATTCCTTGATCGCCTCCGAGATCGAGCAGAAGATGACGCCGGCCTTGGCCAATTCGGCCTTGAACGTGGTGCCGACGGAAACGGAATCGAACACGGCGTCGACCGCCACGCGGCGTTCGCCTTCTGGTGCCTCGACGCCCGCAAGCAGCATCTGCTCTTTCAGCGGGATTCCCAGTTTTTCGTAGGTTGCCAGCAGCTTGGGATCGACTTCGGACAGATCCTTGGGCTTCTTGTCCATGCTTTTCGGCTTGGCGTAGTAATACTGGTCCTGATAGTCGATCGCCGGATAGTTGACCATCGCCCATGTCGGCTCGACCAGGTTGACCCAGCGCCGATATGCCGCCAGCCGCCATTCGAGCAGCCACTCGGGCTCTGCGTTCTTGGACGAGATCAGGCGCACGATGTCTTCGGACAGGCCTTTCGGCGCATAGTCCATCTCGATATCGGTGTTCCAGCCGTACTTGTAGGTGCCCGACATGGCATTGACGGTCTCGATCGTTTCCCGATCCACCCCGTCGCGCACTTCCAGATCAACAACGTCCATACCAAACCCCTTTCACGCGACCCGCGCCAGAATGCGCCGGTAAGCCACTGCCCAGGTTTCGGCAAAGCGCAGCACCTGCGCCTCTGTTACTCCCGGGCCCAAGGACAGCCGGATCGCCTGACCCGCCTGTCCGTCGTCGTATCCCATCGCGCGCAACACCTTGGACGCGCGCACCTTGCCGCTGGAACAGGCCGATCCGGCAGAAATCGCGAACCCCGCAAGGTCCATCGCCATCACCTGGCTTTCGCCTTTCCAACCCGGCGCAATGACCGAAAGCGTGTTCGGCAAACGCTCCGCTGCATTCCCGACAGAAATAGTCTCAAATCCGAAGGACGACAATGCGGTTTCTAGAATATTTCTAATCTGCGCGACGTCGTCCCACAGGCCCGCCGCCAGATCGCGCGCCGCCGCTGCCGCCGCAGCGCCGAATCCCGCGATGCCGATCAGGTTTTCGGTGCCAGCCCGCCGACCCATTTCCTGCCCGCCACCCAGGATTTGCGCCGCGACGTCGACGCCCCGCCCCGCCACCAGCGCGCCCACACCCTTCGGCCCGCCCAGCTTGTGCGCAGAGATCAATCCCATCTCGCAGCCAAGCCAGTTGAACGCGATCGGCAGTTTACCGAAGGCCTGCGTCAGGTCCGATACGGCCAACCCCGGAGGGATCGTCTGGATCACGCCAGTCTCAGAATTGGCCAGTTGCAAGGCGGTGCGTCCGGGGTCTGTCACGGTCGCCAGGCCATTGCGGTCCACGGGCAACGACGGCTCGCACCACGCCAGCACCGCTTCATGCTCGACCGCGGCGCACTGCAACCCGCGGCCGGCACAGGCCATCGAGGCCGCCTCCGTTGCGCCAGAGGTGAACACAATTTCCGCCCCGTCCGCGCCCAACGCCTGCGCCACTTGCCCACGCGCCCGTTCAATCACCGCCTTGGCCGCACGCCCTTCGGCATGCACCGATGACGGGTTGCCCACGATATCCATCGCCACCGCCATAGCCGCGCGCGCTTCGGGCCGCAGTGGTGTCGTGGCATTCCAGTCGAGGTAGACGCGCTCTGTCACTCTTCGTCCACCACCCGGAACAACGCGGGGACCGCCGGACAGGGCTGCATTTCGTTGCGGATCACGTCCGACAACCGCGTCGTGTGCAAGAACACATAAACCTGCGCCGACAGCCCTTCCCACAACCGCCCGGTCAACGCTTGCGCCACCGTGCCCGACACGCCGCCCGATGCCCCTGCCCCGGTGTGCATCGCATCGACGGTTTCTTCGACCGCTTCCATCACCTCGGAAATCCGGATCGCATCCGGGCTCCGCGCCAGCCGGTAGCCGCCCCCCGGCCCGCGCACCGCCTCGACCAGGCCCGCGCGGCGCAGCTTGACGAACAGCTGTTCCAGATACGGCAGGCTTATGTCCTGCCGCTTGGCCACCTCGGCCAGCGATTTCAGGTCGTGCCCCTCTGCCAGCGCCAGATCGGCCAGCGCCACCATCGCGTAGCGCCCTTTGGTTGACAGCTTCATCCAGTCTTTCCTGTCACGTGCACCGCCATATCCATTGACGCACCGCCCACCACCGCTTAACTGACAAGTCAATTCCCTGACAGGCAGCAGCCTCTTAGAATGGTTCTAGATTAGCCGAGCGAAGTCGTCAACAAATCGCTGGCAGGAAAGACAGGCGCGATCCCATGCCCGAAGTTATCTTTGCCGGTCCCGAAGGCCGTATCGAAGGCCGCTATCATCCCCAAAAGGAACGCGACGCGCCGATTGCCATCATCCTGCATCCGCATCCGCAATATGGCGGCACGATGAACAACAAGGTGGTCTACAACCTGCACTACGCGTTCTATAATCTGGGTTTCACGGTGATGCGCTTCAACTTTCGCGGCGTGGGGCGCAGCCAGGGCGAGTACGACATGGGCATCGGCGAGCTGTCGGACGCGGCGTCGGCGCTCGACTATCTGCAGGCGATGAACCCCAACGCCAAGCATTGCTGGGTTGCGGGCTTTTCGTTCGGAGCCTGGATCGGGATGCAGCTGTTGATGCGCCGACCCGAGATCACCGGATTCATCTCGGTATCGCCCCCGGCAAACCTTTACGATTTCAGCTTTCTCGCCCCCTGCCCGTCTTCCGGCCTGATCATCAACGGCAGCGCCGATAAGGTCGCGCCGCCCAAGGACACGGTCAATCTGGTCAACAAGCTGCATGAACAGAAGGGCATCACGATCACGCATACGGTGATCGAAGGGGCCGATCACTTTTTCAAGGATGAAGAGGCACACATGAAGCCGATGATCGACACGGTTTCGGGCTACGTGAAACGGCGGTTGTCAGAGGTGTCGCGATGAGCGTCGTCGAAGATATGGGCGACGAACTCGCCCGAGATGTGATCGCCGCCATGGAAGAACTGGGCGACGAGCGGTTCTATGACAAGATCTCAAAGATCCTGCTCGATGCCTCGCCGACCATGCAAGAGGCGTTCATGACGGCTTACCGCGTGCGGATGGCCGAAAAGCGGGGCCGCGCGTTCATCGAGGCCGCGCTGAAGGCCAAACGCGAAGGGCGCAGCGGACCGCACGTGCATCTGGAAGGCAGCGGGCACTGACCGCCGATGGCTGAGGATGGTCGCCTTGAGGCGCAGTTCGCGTTTCTGAACGAGGCGGATCGCCTGAAATCGGTGCTGCGGGCGACCACGCTGGTCGATGGATCGCGGCCCGAGAATTCGGGCGAGCACAGTTGGCACCTGACCCTCTATGCCATGGTCCTGGCCGACCAGGCCCGGCCGGGTGTCGACATCGGTCGGGTGATCCGGATGCTGATCCTGCACGATCTGGTGGAAATCGACGTGGGCGACGTGCCGATCCATTCGGCGAACGGATTGGCGCACGCATCTGCCGAGACGCAACGGGCCGAGCAGCGCGCGGCGGACCGCATCTTTGGCTTGCTGCCCCCCGATCTCGGCCCGCAGTTCCGGGCGCTGTGGGACGAATTCGAGGCAGCCGAGACACCCGACGCCGTGTTCGCCAAGTCGCTGGACCGGGTGCAGCCGGTGATGGCAAACCTGATGTCCGGCGGCGGCACGTGGAAGACCTACAATGTGACCGCCGAACAGCTGGAGACGCGGGTCGGCGCCAAGATCGCGCGTGGTGCTCCGGCTTTGTGGGCGTGGCTGCAGACGCAAACACGGCGCTTCTTTGGCTGATCCGACACGGTATGCCATTGCATACCTTCTTCCCCAAACCGTGATTGTCCTTTATGCACGTCCGAAGCGAATCCATCACACAAAGGGCCGGACATGACCAAGATCAAGGTAGCCAACCCCGTCGTCGAACTCGACGGCGACGAGATGACCCGGATCATCTGGGATTTCATCAAGCAAAAGCTGATCCTGCCCTACCTCGACATCGACCTGAAATACTACGACCTCTCGATCCAGGTCCGGGATGAGACGAATGACCAGATCACCATCGACTCGGCGCATGCAATCAAAAAATATGGCGTGGGCGTGAAATGCGCGACGATCACGGCGGACGAAGGCCGGGTGGCCGAATTCGGGCTGA
>JANNNU010000187.1:0-14479 GCA_031398695.1 Paracoccaceae bacterium
AAGCTTTCAGATGAAGAATTCTTTTATATGTAGAATGATTTGTTGCTAATGATTTGAACATGTTGAGCGTAAAAAGTTGCATGAGATGAAAATTGAGTAGAGACTTAGAGGAAGAATATTATCAAACAGTTGATGTGCTAATAAATAAAATACTTACTTGAAGGCATTGCAGCAGAATGCTGCGCGCGTGTCGGCCTATCTTCTGGAACGGCTTCAGGCCCTGCGCCACCCGTTTCTGACGCAAGCGCGGGCTTCCGGCCTGTTCTTCGGGGTCGAATTCACCACCGACGGGATCATGCCCGCGGGCGACTTCGTCGGCAATCTGGTCGAGGACATGGTGGCACGCGGTTTTCTGCTGAACCGGATCGGGCGCGGAGCCAATATCCTCAAGATCCGTCCACCGATGCCGTTTTCCGTACAGGATGCCGACTGGCTGGCCGACGCCCTGCAGATGGCGTTGGATGCAGCATGAGCCTGCACGACGAGGCCACCGAGGCCGCACGGCATTGGCACGGTCGGGTGGTCCGGCTTATCCGCGCCCGCGAGAATGCGGTGTTCGAAATCGAGACGCCGTTGGGCCGGGCCGCGCTGCGGCTGCACCGGCAGGGCTATCAGAACCCGTCGTCGATCCGGTCGGAACTGTGGTGGTGTTCGGCCCTAGCGGCGGCGGGTGTCAACGTGCCGCAACCGCTGCCCGCGCGCGATGGTGACTTGCTGGTGACTTCGCAGGACGGGCGTCTGGCGTCGGCCATCGGATGGATCGAAGGCAAGCCGCTGGGCGACACAGGCCTGCGCCTGCCGCATGCTCTGCCCGTGATCCTGGATCGCCACTTTGCGCTGGGACGGCTCGTGGCACAGGTGCATGAGGCAACCGACCGTCTGACCCTGCCAGCCGATTTCACGCGCCATCGCTGGGACAGGCCGGGCCTTGTGGGCGAGGCGCCGCTGTGGGGCCGCTTCTGGGAGCATCCTGCCGCCACGCCCGCCGAAGCCGCACGGCTGCAAAGGGTGCGCGACTGGCTGGCCGAACGGCTGGCGGCCAATGATGGGCTGGACATCGGGCTGATCCACGCCGACGTGTTGCGCGAGAACATTCTGGTGAACGATCGTGCACTATGGCTGATCGACTTTGACGATTCAGGCGTCGGCTACCGCGCCTATGATCTGGGCACGGCCTTGCTGGGTAATCTGATCGAACCGGAGTATGCGGAGATCCGCGATGCCCTGGTGGCCGGGTATGCGACCCTGCGCCCGATCGACCGGCATACCGTCGAGATGTTCACATTGATGCGCACCTGCGCGTCGGTCGGCTGGACGATGCCCCGGTTGGCCCCAGACGACCCAGTGCACCGCCGCCATCTGGCCCGGTGCCTGGACTTTGCCGACAGGATCATACGGTGACCTGCTGCGCCGTCTGCACCCCAACGCCGAACACGCGCTTGTAACGGTCGATTTCGGATTGCGGCCCAAGCGCCTTGTTGAGATTGTCCGACAGCTTGACCGTGGGGCGCCCGTTGGCGGACACAGCCTTACACACCAGACTGAACGGCGCGAGCCGGTCATCATCCGACAACCCCTTGAAATCGTTGGTCAGCATCGTGCCCCACCCGAACGAGGCACGCACCCGCCCGGTAAACTGCCGATGCAACCGCTCGATCTGATCCACGTCGAGCCCATCCGAAAAGATAAGCAGTTTCTTTGCAGGATCCTCGCCCCGTTCGCGCCACCATGTGATCGCGAGTTCGGCCGCTGCCGCCGGATCGCCGCTGTCCACGCGCATGCCGGTCCATTTCGAAAGCCAGTCCGGAGCGCGCCGCAAAAAGCCCTCGGTGCCATAGGTGTCCGGCAGGATGATCCGCAGGTTTCCGTCGTGTTCCTCGTGCCAATCGGCCAACACCTGATAAGGCGCCTGTGCCAGTTCGGCATCGCTGTTCGACAGCGCGGCATAGACCATCGGCAGTTCGTGCGCGTTGGTTCCGATGGCCTCGACTTCGCGCCGCATCGCGATGAGACAGTTCGAGGTGCCGATGAACGTGTCGCCCAAGCCTTCGATCAGCGCCTGCACGGCCCAGTCCTGCCACAAGAAGGAATGACGTCGCCGCGTGCCGAAATCGGCGATCCGCAAGCCGTCGATGGCGCGCAGACGCTGCAGTTTTTCCCACAACTTGGTCATCGCGCGGGCATACAGCACCTGGATCTCGAACCGGCCCATCTGCGCCAGAACGGCCCGGCTGCGCAGTTCCATCAGAATGGACAGCGCCGGAATTTCCCAAAGCATGACCTCGGGCCAGCGCCCTTCGAACGTCAGTTCATATTGGCCATCGCGCTTTTCCAGGTGGTAGGGCGGCAGGCGCATGCCTTCGAACCATTCCATGAAATCCGACCGGAACATCTGCCGCTTGCCGTAAAACGTGTTGCCGCGCAGCCATGTGCTTTCGCCGCGGGTCAGCGACAGGCCTCGCACGTGGTCCAATTGTTCGCGCAACTCGCCTTCGTCGATCAGTTCGGCAAGGCGGATGGATCTGGTGCGGTTGATAAGACTGAATTCGACCTGCGTGTCCGGCTTGTTGCGAAAAATCGACTGGCACATCAACAGTTTGTAGAAATCCGTGTCAATCAGGGACCGCACGATCGGGTCGATCTTCCACTTGTGGTTCCAGACGCGGGTGGCGATATCGACCATATCAGCCGTCCAACCGCACGCCCGCCGCGCGCATCTCGTCCAGCATCCGCGCCAGCGAACCGTCAAGGTCGATGGCACGGCACGCGTCCAGCCGCACCGAGACCGCGTAACCGAGTCCGGCCGCGTCCAGCGCGGAATAGGCCACGCAGTAATCGGTCGCGAGCCCCACCAACACAAGGTCGGTCACCCCGCGGGCGCGCAGATAACCGTCAAGGCCGGTGGGGGTCGTGCAGTCGTTTTCGTAGAACGCGGAATAGCTGTCGATCGCGGGGCGAAACCCCTTCCGCAGGATCAGATGCGCGGGTTTGGTGCGCAGGCCGTGATGAAACGCCGCCCCGTCGGTGCCCTGCACGCAATGGGTGGGCCACAGCGTTTGCGGGCCATACGGCATCATGGCAGTCGAAAACGGCTCGGCCCCCTGGATCGCGGCAAAAGACATGTGGTCATACGGGTGCCAGTCCTGCGTCAGCACCACGCAGGCGAAATCGTTCATCGCGGCATTGATCGCCGCCACCACCTCATCGCCGCCTTGCACGGCCAGTGCGCCGCCGGGGCAGAAATCGTTCTGGACGTCGATCACGATCAGGGCATGATGTGCGGGGTGCATCGGCGGTCTCCACTGTGGGCCACCATCGGTAGGCGTGCGGCGGTGTGTCGTCAAGCGAAGGGCTTGATCTTCGGACCCGGCTGCGGCTAGGGCAAGCCATGCTCAGTGTTGCCGCGCTCTATCATTTCACCCGCTTTTCCGACCCTGCCGCTTTGCGTGCAGGGTTGCTTGAGGTGTGCACGGCCGGGGCCGTGAAAGGGTCGCTGCTGCTTGCGCCCGAGGGGATCAACGGCACGATCGCCGGGCCGCGCGATGGCATCGCCGCGGCATTGGCCGCCATCCGGGCCCTGCCCGGGTGCAGTGATCTGGATTGGAAAGAAAGTTTTGCCGACACGATGCCATTTCGCCGCCTGAAGGTGCGCATCAAGCGGGAAATCGTGACGATGGGCCAACCCGATGTCGATCCGCGCGCGCGGGTTGGCCACTACGTCGCCCCGCAGGACTGGAACGCGCTGATCGCCGCCCCGGATGTGGCGGTGATCGACACGCGCAACGCCTATGAGGTGGCGATCGGCACATTCGAGGGCGCGGTGGACCCCGGCACCGAAACCTTCGGCGAGTTTCCGGCCTGGTGGCAAGCCAACAAGGACCGGTTCGCCGGCAAGCGGGTGGCGATGTTCTGCACCGGGGGCATCCGGTGCGAGAAATCGACGAATTACCTTCTGGGGCAAGGGGTTGAGGATGTTTATCACCTGCAGGGCGGCATTCTGAAATACCTTGAAGAGATACCGTCGGAGCAAAGTCTTTGGCAGGGCGAATGTTTCGTGTTCGATGATCGGGTGTCGGTGGGGCACGGCCTGATCCCCGGACCGCACACCACCTGCCGGGCGTGCGGGCGGCCATTGACGGCGGCACAGCGTGCCGACGCGGCGTTCGAACAGGGGGTGTCGTGTGTAGCCTGCCTGCCTGATTACTCGGATGATGATCGCGCGCGGTTTCGCGAACGGCAGCGCCAGATCGCCTTGGCAGTGGCACGCGGCACGGCGCATCTTGGGCAGTAGAAGGCGGGGGGTTTCCGTGCTACCTGCGAGCCCATGAACGCAATCCCCACCAAAGAGCAGATCCTGCAATGGATCGCCGACAACCCCACGCAAAGTGCCAAGCGCGACATCGCCCGCGCCTTCGGCATCAAGGGCGATGCGCGCATCGACCTGAAACGCCTTCTGCGCGAGATGGAAGCGGAAGGCGCGTTGGAACGGCGCGAGCGGCAGTTCCGCGAGGCGGGCGTCTTGCCGCCCGTCGCCATGCTGGTCGTGCTGGCGCCCGATGCGCAGGGCGATCTTTACGCCCGCGCGATGGAAGATCAGGGCGCGGCGCGTATTCTGGTCAATCCGCAAAAGGGCGACCCCGCCTTGGGCGAGGGCGACCGGATCCTTGCGCGATTGACGGCGGTGGAGGGCGATGATCACGGCTATACGGCCCGTCTGATCCGCAAGATCGGGTCGAACCCGCTGAAAGTCCTGGGGGTATTCCGCGCCAACGACGAGGGCGGTCGAATCGTGCCGATCGACAAGGGCGCCGACAAGGAATGGCGCGTCGCGCGCGATGCGATGGCCGGCGCGAAGGACGGCGAACTGGTCGAGGCCGAACAGGTCGGCAACCGCCGCATGGGACTGCCGCAGGCCCGCATTGTCGCCCGGCTGGGCGATCCGTCGGGGGCCAAGGCCGTCAGCCTGATCGCGATCCACCAGCACAACATTCCCGACCAGTTTCCCGACGCGGTGATCGCCGAGGCAGACGCAGCGCAGCCCGCCTTGCTGGACGGGCGCGAGAATCTGCGCGATCTGCCGCTGGTCACGATCGACCCGATCGACGCGCGTGACCGCGACGACGCCGTCTATGCCCAGGCCGACCCCGACCCGAAGAACCCCGGCGGCTTCGTCGTCTGGGTCGCCATCGCCGATGTCGCCCATTACGTCCGCCCCGGCAGCGCCCTGGACCGCGAGGCGCGCAAGCGGGGCAATTCCACCTATTTCCCCGACCGCGTGGTGCCGATGCTGCCCGATGTGCTGTCGGGCGATCTGTGTTCGTTGCACAGCGATGTGGACCGGCCCTGTCTGGCGGTTCGTATGGTGCTGGATGCGCGCGGCGACAAGATCAGCCACCGCTTCACCCGGGGGCTGATGCGATCACGGGCATCGCTGCACTATGGTCAGGTGCAGGACGCGCAGGACGGCAACCCCGATGCCGTGACCGCGCCGCTGGTGGAAACGGTCATCGCGCCGCTTTACGCAGCCTATGCGGCGACCAAGCTGAGCCGCGCGATCCGCCAGCCGCTGGACCTCGATCTGCCAGAGCGCAAGATCATCCTGGCGGAGGATGGGCGGGTGCTGTCGGTGGCGTATCGCGACAGGTTCGACGCACACAAGGTGATCGAAGAGTTCATGATCCAGGCCAATGTGGCGGCGGCCGAGGAACTGGTACGCCTGAAGCAGCCCCTGTTGTTCCGGGTTCACGAAGAACCCAGCCCGGAAAAACTGGAGGCATTGCGCGAGGTGGCCGAGGCGTCGGGGTTCGTGCTGGCCAAGGGGCAGGTCCTGCAAACCCGCCACCTGAACCGCCTGCTGGAGCAGGCCCAGGGCACCGAGTTCGACGAACTGATGAACCTGACGACGCTGCGCAGCATGACGCAGGCCTATTACAACGCCCAGAATTTCGGGCATTTCGGCCTCGCGCTGCGCAACTACGCGCATTTCACCTCTCCGATCCGCCGGTATTCCGACCTGATCGTACACCGCGCGCTGATCGCCGGGCACGGCTGGGGCAAGGATGGGCTGTCGCCGGTCGACATCGAAACGCTGGATGAAACGGCCAAGCTAATCTCGGATGCCGAGCGGCGCAGCATGGCGGCGGAACGCGACACCGTGGACCGCTATCTGGCCGCGTACCTGTCGGACCGGGTCGGGGCAGAGTTCACCGGGCGCATTTCGGGTGTCCAACGCTTTGGCCTGTTCGTGAAGCTGGATGAAACCGGGGCCGACGGGCTGGTCCCGATCCGGTCGGTGGGGCGCGAGTTTTTCCATCATGACGCGAACACCCAGACGCTGATGGGGGCCGACACCGGTGTGACGATCGGCATCGGGCAACGGGTGACCGTGCGGCTGGCCGAGGCGGTGCCGGTGACGGGCGGGCTGATGCTGGACCTGCTGATGCTGGAAGATCGGACCTTGCCCACGGGACGCCCCTCGAAGGGCGGCTATCAACCGCGTAAGCCCGGCAAATTTGCCGCCCGCGACGCCAAACGCAAGGTCATCCGCAAGCGCAAGTAGGTTGCGAGTGGTGGCTACGGCGCTAAGTTGGTGCCAACGGATGGATGATCATGGGGCAGTCATGCGGATGTTGCCGCTTTTGTTGGGTCTGAGCCTTGCCGGTGGCGCGGTGGCCCAGACCCTGCCCGCAACCCAGGGGTCCGAGGTGACGGAAACGGTCGGGACGACGGCGGAGATGCAAGCCTGGATCGCCGGATTTCGGGAACGCGCGCTGACCGCGGGGATCCGTGCCGCGGTGTTTGACCGTGCGATGGCGGGGCTCGCGCATCTGCCCGACGTGGTGCGCCGCGACCGCAACCAGAACGAGTTCACCAAGACGATCTGGGATTACCTCGACACCGCCACATCCGACGACCGCGTTGCGGGCGGCGTCAAGGCGCTGGCCACCCACGCCGAGCTCTTGGCCCGGATCGAGGCGCGCTACGGGGTGGACGCCGAAGTGGTGGCGGCGATCTGGGGCCTCGAATCGGCGTACGGTGCGGTACGCGGCGATGTGCGCACGCTCGACGCGCTGGCGACGCTGGCCTACGATGGTCGGCGGGGCGCATTTTTCGAAACGCAGGTGCTGGCGGCGTTGCATATCCTGCAGTCGGGCGACACGACGGCGGACCGGATGGTGGGCAGTTGGGCGGGGGCGATGGGGCACACGCAGTTCATGCCGACCTCGTACCAGACCTTTGCCGTGGATTTCACCGGCGATGGTCGGCGCGACATCTGGAGCGACGACCCTGCAGACGCGCTGGCGTCGACCGCCGCCTATCTGGCCCGCAACGGTTGGACCAAGGGTGCCCCGTGGGGGCTGGAGGTGCGGCTGCCGCCGGGGTTCGATTATGCCCAGACCGGCGAGCGGGTGAAACGGTCCGTTGCCTACTGGCAGGCGCTGGGGGTCATACCGTGGGAGGGCGGGGCGTTGCCCGATCACGGGATGGCGTCGGTGCTTCTGCCCGGTGGGGCGCGGGGGGCGGCTTTTCTGATCTTCTCTAACTTTCAGGTGATCGAGACATACAACACGGCCGATGCCTATGTCATCGCCGTCGGCCATCTGGCGGATCGGATCGCCGGCGGCGCGCCGATCCAGGCGGGCTGGCCCCGCGAGTATCGCGCGCTGACGCTGCCCGAACGGGTCGAGATGCAAGAGCGGCTGGCGGCGGCCGGGTTCGATCCCGGCGGCGTGGATGGCAAGATCGGTCCATTGACGATTGCCGCCGTGCGCGCGTTTCAACGCGCGGTCGGGCTGGTGGCTGACGGGTATCCCAGTCTTGATCTGCTGGAGCGGCTGCGCAGCGTGTGACACCGGCGGTCGGTCGCGGTTGCGCCGGGCGCATCGGGGCCGAACCCGCACCGAACTGGACTGGCGGGGCAGGCCCGACTGGCCTAGCGTGCCGGCAACCCGATCAGGAGAACCGCGATGTTTGCCTATACCGTTCCGCCGCTGACCCGCACGCTGGACGCGCTCGCCGCGATCCTGACCAAGGCCGAGGCGCACTGCAGCGCCAGAAAGATCGACCCGTCGGCATTGCTGACCGCGCGGCTTTATCCGGACATGTTTCCCTTCACCCGGCAGGTGCAGTTGACCTGCGATTTCAGCGCGCGGGCCGGGGCGCGGTTGACGGGCGCCGACGTGCCGGCGTTCCCGGATGTCGAGACCAGCTTTGCAGAGCTGACGGCCCGGGTCCAGAAGGCCCGCGACTATGTGCTGGGGCTGAAGCCGCCGGCCTTCGATGGCGCGGACATCCGCATCGTGACGATCAAGATGCGCGGGCAGGACGTGGCGATGCCGGGCTTGCAGTACCTGACGGTCTTTTCCTTGCCGCAGGTGTATTTCCATGCGGCAACCGCCTATTGCATCTTGCGCCACAACGGGGTCGAGGTCGGCAAGATGGACTATATGGGTGTCACGGGGCAGTAGCCCTGCCGTCGGCGGCGGCAGCCCGTCCCGCCAAGGCCGCCACAACCAGCAACAGCAACGCCAGCGCCCCGTAAGTTATGCGAAATCCCACGGATTCGGCAATGAAGCCGATCGAAGATGGCGCGACGAGGATACCGCAGTAGCCCAGCATCGTGACCGTGGCGATCCCCGCGCCGGACGTCATTCCGGGCTGGTTGCCCGCGGCCGAGAACATGATCGGCACGGTGTTGGCCACGCCGAGCCCGCTGATCGCGAACCCGGTCAGCGCCACCACGTCGTTCGGCGCGACCGCCACCAGCATCATCCCAGCCGCCCCCAGCAGCCCCGACATCCGCAAGGTGCGCACCGCCCCGAACCGGTTGCGGATGCCGTCACCGGCAAAGCGCATCAGGGCCATCGCCGCCGAAAAGAGCCCGAACGCCAGTCCCGAAACGGCAACGCCCGCGCCCAGTTCTTCGGCCAGATACAGGGCCGCCCAATCCAGAACGGCCCCTTCCGGCACCATCGAAAACAAGGCCATCGTGCCAAGGATCCACAAGATCGCGTGCCGTGGGAACAGGGCGGTTCTGGCGGCCGGTTGACCGGCCCTGTCGCCCAGGGCCGGTGCGGGATCATCGGCGATCACGAACCGCGCGGCCCCGGCCACCATCAGGGCGACGACTGCCGCCACGATCAGCGCCTGCCCCCCCGCGCCGATCTGCGCCAGCACCAGCCCGCCCAGCGCGCCGCCGAAAAACCCGCCAAGGCTCCAGAACCCGTGCGAGGATGACATGATCGCGCGGCCCAGCCGCTGTTCGACGATCACCGCGTTGGCGTTCATCGCCACATCCATGCACCCCACGATCGCCCCCATCAGCGCCATGGCGAGCGCCAGCAACGCGACGTTCGGCGCAAAGACGACCAGCGGCAGGACCGGCACCAGCAGCGCACCGAACACCGTCACCACCCGGCGCGAGCCGTAAGCCGCAATCAGCCGCCCCGAATAAAGCATGGACCCCACCGCACCGATCCCGAGGCCAAGGATCAGCAGACCCAGCGTGGATTCGTCGATGCCATGGCGCGGCAACAACAGCGGAATCTGCGGCGCCCATGCCCCCATGACCAGACCGTTGGCCCCGAACATCGCGGCCACCGCCCACCGCCCGATGCCTGCCTGTTGCCGGTCGTCGCCCATGCCCTGCTCCCGATTGCGCAGGGCGGTCATAGGGGAAGGTCGCGGCGGGCGAAACCCCCGCCCGGCTCACGCATTGTTACACGGCCCCGGCCCGCAAGGGACCAACCCGCAATCCCATTCCTGCGCCACCGGGCAGGCAAGCGCGGCGCTTGTGGGCCGAGTTGTTCGCGCCCCGCGTCAGATGACGGCAGCCAATCGCACGCCCTGATCGATGGCCCGCTTGGCATCGAGTTCGGCCGCGACATCCGCCCCGCCGATCACATCGACGGCGATTCCCGCGGCGATCAGCCGATCAGCCAGCCCGCGTTCGGGCACCTGACCCGAGCACAGCACCACCGTATCGACCGCAAGCAATTCCGCCGCCCCATCCCGATGGATCTGCAACCCCGCATCAGTGATCGCGTCATAGCGGACTCCGCCGATCATCCGGACGCCCTTCGACTGCAAACTGGCGCGGTGGATCCACCCGGTGGTCTTTCCCAGACCCCGCCCGGGCTTTTCGGCACGGCGTTGCAACAGCCAGACCTCGCGGGCCGGAGGCTCGGGCTTTGCCGGGGTCAGGCCACCGCGATCGGTGTCGGGGTCCGACATCCCCCATTCGCGCCGCCACAGCGCCGGGTCGAGCGTCGGGCTGACCCCGTGATGCGTCAGATACTCGGCCAGATCGAAACCGATGCTGCCCGCGCCCACCAGCGCGACGCGCGGTCCGACCGGCGCGCCATTCAGCACCTCGATGTAACTCAGCGCCCGCTCCTGTCCTGCGATGGCCGGATCGCGCGGCACCACGCCCGTGGCGATGATCACCCGGTCAAAACCGGCAAGCGCGGCTTCGGACGCCTCGGTGTTCAGCCGCACCTCGACACCGGAGCGGTCCAGCATCGTGGCAAACCAGTCCACCAGCCCGTCGAATTCTTCCTTGCCCGGCACCCGGCGGGCCAGGTTCAACTGCCCGCCGACCTGTGGCGCACGTTCGAACAGCACCACCCCATGGCCTCGTCCCGCAGCAGTCATTGCCGCCGCCATGCCCGCCGGCCCCGCGCCCACGACGGCGATCCGCCTCGGCTCGGCGGCGGGCTCGATGCGCAACTCGGTTTCATGGCAGGCGCGGGGGTTGACCAGACAGCTTGTCATCCGGCCAGAAAACGTGTGGTCCAGACAGGCCTGATTGCAGGCGATGCAAGGCGCGATTTCGGCCACGCGTCCCGTCGCGGCCTTGGCGACGAAATCCGGATCGGCCAGAAAGGGTCGCGCCATGCTGACCATGTCGGCCTGCCCCGCCGCGAGAATGCCTTCGGCCACAGCGGGGGTGTTGATCCGGTTCGATGCGATTACCGGGATCGAAACCGCGCCCCGCAGCCGCGCCGTCAGATGCGCAAAGGCCGCACGGGGCACCGACGTGGCGATCGTCGGCACCCGGGCCTCGTGCCAGCCGATGCCGGAATTGAGCAAGCTGGCCCCGGCCGCCTCGATGGCGCGTGCCAGCAGCACCACCTCGTCCCAGGTCGAGCCGTCGGGAATCAGGTCGATCAAGCTGATCCGGTAGATCAGGATGAAATCGGCACCGACCGCCCCGCGCACCCGCCGCACGACCTCGACCGGAAGGAACATCCGGTTTTCGTAAGACCCGCCCCACCGATCGGTGCGGCGGTTCACGTGGGTGACCAGAAACTGGTTCAGGAAATACCCTTCGGACCCCATCACCTCGACCCCGTCATAACCCGCCGCGCGGGCATGCGTGGCGGCGGTGACGATATCGGCGATCTGCTTTTCGATGCCGTCCTCATCCAGCTCGCGCGGGACGAACGGCGAGATTGGCGACTTCAGCGCCGACGCTGACACGCAGTCCTTGCCATACGCATAACGCCCGGCATGCAGGATCTGCATCGCGATCCGCCCGCCCGCGTCGTGCACCCGGTCGGTGACGATCCGGTGGTTGGCGATGTCGGCGTCAGAAAACAGTCCCGCCGCGCCCGGAAACACGCCGCCTTCGCGGTTGGGGGCCATCCCGCCGGTGACCATCAGCGCGACGCCGCCGCGCGCCCGGGTCGCATAGAATTCGGCCACGCGGTTCCAGTCGCCGGTCTCTTCCAGTCCGGTGTGCATCGACCCCATCAGAACGCGATTGGGCAGGGTCATATGGCCGAGGTCAAGCGGGGCCAGCAGGTGCGGAAAGTCAGTCATGTTGATCTCCCTTTGCGTCACCTTAGCGCGGGTGGAGGTTCTGTCACGCCCAACGCCGCGTCATGGGGTGGCGCGGGCGTGGGGGTTTCACACCCGCGCCGAAGAGTGGGGGGTTCACACCCCCACACCCCCGTGGGATATTTGGGCCAATGTGAAAGCAGGTAGGTCAGGTGCCACGCGGCTTGGCGCGCAGGGTAGGTTCGGCCTGGGTCGGGTCTTCGGGCCAGGGATGGCGCGGGTAGATCCCGCGCATGTCGCGGCGCACGTCGGCATAGGTGTTCGCCCAGAAGCCGGGCAGGTCGGATGTCACCTGAACCGGTTTATGACCGGGTGACAGCAAGGTGATCTTCACCGCAAGGCGCGCCTGACCCACGACCGGATGCCGGGTGACCCCGAACATTTCCTGCAACCGTACCTCGATGGCGGGCGTGTCGCCGTCATAGTCGATCGGCACCTTGCGACCCAGCGGCGTTTCGAACTGTGCGGGCACGGCGCGGTCCACCTCGGCCATGCGGTCCCACCCGATCCGGGTCTTCAGCGCCTCGGTCAGATCGAGGGTGCGCAGGTCGCTTTCGCTGCGTGCCCGGTCGAGAAACGGCAGCAGGCTATCGTCGGCAAGCAGGGCGGCATCGGTCACCTCGGGCCAGCCCACAGCGCGGGCCAGCGCGATGCGCGCGCGCAGGCGGCGGGCGGCGGGGGTCCACGTCAGACCCAGCAGCCGCAGACCTTCCAGTGCCGCGCAGGACAGGGCGTGGGACGGGGCATCGGGCCAGGGGCGGTCGTCCAGCACAATGGCCCCCAGCCGTTCCTCCCGACGCGCCACCACGCGGCCTTTGCGACGCGACCACGCACACACGTCGTGCCATGCGATCCGGTCGCCCAGCACGGCGCGCAGTTCGGCATCCGAGATCGCGGCAGCCTGCCGAACCTGTGCCTCGCGGGGATCGCCGTCCAAATCGGTGGCCACGATCAGCCGGGCCTGCGCCAGCGGTCCGCCCGGTAGCATGGCAGCCCCCTTGCCGCCCGACAGCAACCAGCGCGGCGCATCGCCCTTGCGACGCAGCCCGATGCGATCAGGATAGGCCAGCGCCGCCATCTGCGCCAGCGACAGCCCGGCATCCACGCCACCCTTCAACCGGCGCGCTTCCGCCCGGACCCGCTCCACCACCGGACGCGCCACGGGATAGCTGTGTTCCGCCTCGAACCGACGAGGGTCGGTGACTGCCGCCACGCGCAAGGCAAGGTCGGGCGGGGCCCCGCGCAGCGGGTCGCGTTCGGCCAGCAACGCAGCCAGCAAGGCCGCCCCCGAGCCTGCGATTTCCAGCATATGTGCCAGACGCGGGTGCAGCGGTCGGGCGGCCAGCCGTCGGCCATGCGGGGTAATCGAGCCGCTCTGCAGCGCGCCAAGATCGGTCAGCAAGGCCTTGGCCTCGGTCAGCACGCCGGGATTGGGCGGCGTCAGGAACGGCAGGTCGTCCGCGCCCCAAAGCGCGAGTTCCAACGCAAGACCGGTCAGGTCGGCCGCCTCGATTTCTGCCGGAGGGAAGGCAGCCAACGCACCCTCTTCGCCTTTGGTCCACATCCGGTAGCACAGGCCCGCCGCGACACGTCCGGCCCGGCCGCGGCGCTGTTCGGCCTCGGCCCGGGTCACGCGGTCCGTCACCAGCCGCGACATGCCCGACGACGCATCGAAACGGGCACGGCGCGCGCGTCCGCCATCAACGACCACCCGCACATCCGGCAAGGTCAGCGAGGTTTCGGCGATCGACGTGGCCAGAACCACCTTGCGCCGGTCGCTGGGCGCCAGCGCCGCACGCTGCGCGGCAAACTCCATCGCGCCGAACAGGGGGCGGATGTCGCAATCAGGCAGGGAAAGCATGCCCAGCACGCGACGGATTTCGCCCTCGCCGGGCAGAAAGACCAGCACCCCGCCCGCCGTTTCCGCGACAGCCTTGCGGATCAGCCCCGCCACCGCCGCCTCGTAGCGCATCGAGGCATCGACCGGACGGGCCAGCCATCGTGTTTCGACCGGATACGCCCGCCCCGCCGAGGTGACGACCGGCGCGTCCCCCATCAAGACGGCAACCGGTGCGGCATCCAGGGTCGCCGACATCACCACCAGCACCAGATCGTCGCGCAACGTGCGGATTTCCAGCGCGAGCGCCAGCCCCAGATCGGCGTTGAGGCTGCGCTCGTGGAATTCGTCGAAGATCAGGCCGCCGATGCCGGGCAGGGCGGCGTCGGACTGGATCATCCGGGTCAGGATACCTTCGGTCACCACCTCGATGCGGGTGTGCGGACCCACCACCGCCTCGCCCCGGATACGGTAACCCACGGTCTGCCCCACCGGTTCGCCCAGCGTTTCGGCCATGCGCTCGGCTGCCGCCCGCGCAGCGAGCCTGCGCGGCTCGAGCATTACGATCCGGCCGCGGACCAGCCCACTCGCCAACAGATCCAAGGGGACCCGCGTGGTCTTGCCGGCACCGGGCGGGGCCTGCAAAACCGCCATGCCGCGGGCAGCGATCGCGGCGCGCAGGGCCGGCAGGGCATCGTCGATCGGAAGAGGGGCGGAAGGCGCGGTCATGCTGCCCTTATCGCCGCTTCAGCCGCACCTTGCCATAGATCGTCTGCACTGACGCCTCGACCACCTGCATCG
>JANNNU010000198.1:0-1803 GCA_031398695.1 Paracoccaceae bacterium
CTGAACTCGGCCCAGATCGCGACGGAACCGCTGCCGCCCGAGGTCTGGGCCCAGATCGGCTGGGAGGGGCATGAGGTGATCGGCGATTTCGCCAATGCCTATTGCTACTGCCAGCGCACGCGCGAGGGGAGGATCACCGTCGGCGCGCGCGGGGTACCCTACCGTTTCGGATCAAGCCTCGACACCAACGGCGCGCCGGACCCCGAGACGATCCGGCGGCTGACCGCGATCCTGCACCGGCATTTTCCGGCGGCATCGGGGGCGAAGATCGACCACGCCTGGTGCGGCGTCCTTGGCGTGCCGCGCGACTGGTGCGCGACGGTGGGGCTTGATCCGGAAACCGGGCTTGGCTGGGCGGGGGGGTATGTCGGCGTGGGCGTCTCGACCTCGAACCTTGCGGGCCGGACGCTGGCTGACCTGACGTTGGGCCGCGACACCGACCTTGTGCATCTCCCATGGGTCAACCGCCGGGTCCGGGCGTGGGAGCCGGAGCCCTTCCGCTGGCTGGGGGTCACCGGCATGTACGCGCTTTTGAATGCCGCCGACCGGCGCGAGGCGCGGCCGGGGGCGGGGCCGTCGCGGCTGGCCGGGCTTGGCAACTGGCTGACGGGACGCGGCTAGGCGCCTCACATCACGCTTGCCAACTCAAGCTGGCGCATGACAAAACCAGTCGACCTGGGAGGAAGCCACATGCACATTCACCGCCGTCATTTCATTGCACTGTCCGTGGCCGCGCCCTTTGCGATTGGCGCGGAGCCGGTGCTGGCCGCCGACCGCGTCGAACTTGCCCGCGATGTGGTGATCGACTGGCACCGCCTGATCCTGGAATTGGTCCGGCACACCGCCACCTACACCCCCCCGGTTGCCAGCCGTGCCTTCGCCTATATCGGCATCGCCGCACATGAGGCGCTGGCCACCGGCAACCCGGCACTGATGTCGCTGGCGGGCCAGGTGACCGATCTGACCGCCCTTCCGGCGCGCGAGGCGGGGGAGCATGACGAGGTTTGCGTCCTTCACGCTGCGCTCGCCAAGTCCGTGCAGGCGCTGTTTGCAAACACCGGCCCGACCGGCCAGCGGGCGATGGAGGCGATGACGCGGGTCATGGGCGCGAAAGCTGCCGACGGGATGGCGGATGAGGTGATCGCCCGCAGCATGGCGCATGGCGAGGCGGTGGCGGCGCATATCCTGGACTGGGCCGCAGGTGATGGTGGCGCGGTGATCGACAACATGGGCTTCCCGCGCGACTACACCCCCGGCACCCGACCGCAGGACTGGGTACCGACCAGCCTTGTGCGCCAGCAGCAGGCCCCGCTTCTGCCCGGTTGGGGCAAGGTCCGGCCCTTTGCGATGCCCTCGGGCACCGCCTGCGGCGTTTCGGCTCCGCCCGAGTACAGCGAGGAGCCGGGTTCGGAGTTCTACCTTGCGGCGCAAGAGGTCTACGACACGGTGAAGTCCCTCACCGACGAGCAGCGCCTGATCGCGCGGTTCTGGTCGGATGACCCGATGCTGTCGCCAACCCCGCCCGGTCACTGGATTTCCATCGTGCTTGAAATCGCCCGGCGCGACGGTCTTACCGCCGAAAAGCTGGCCGCCACGCTGGCGGTTCTGGGCGTGGCGGTGGCGGATGCGTTCATCGCCTGCTGGGCTGCGAAGTACGAGGTCAACCTCCTCCGCCCGATCACCTACATCAAGCGCGTCATCGACCCGAAGTGGGAGCCGATCCTGAACACGCCGCCCTTCCCGGAATACCCGTCGGGCCACAGCAGCCAGTCTGGCGCCGCGGCAACCGTCCTGACCGCGATC
>JANNNU010000200.1:0-2193 GCA_031398695.1 Paracoccaceae bacterium
TCAAGACGCTTGGCAAGCCGGTTCCCATCGAAGAAGTCGAATCGATCACCAGCATCCGCAAGCGGTTCGTGACGCCGGGGATGTCCTTGGGTGCGCTGAGCCCCGAGGCGCACAAGACGCTGAACGTGGCGATGAACCGGATCGGGGCGAAGTCCGACAGCGGCGAGGGCGGCGAAGACCCGGCGCATTTCACCCCCGAGCCGAACGGCGACAACCCGTCGGCCAAGATCAAGCAGGTCGCCTCGGGCCGCTTCGGCGTGACGGCCGAATATCTGAACGCGTGCGAGGAGTTGGAGATCAAGGTCGCCCAAGGTGCGAAACCCGGCGAAGGTGGGCAGCTGCCGGGCATGAAGGTCACCGCCCTGATCGCGCGGTTGCGGCATTCGACGCCGGGGGTGACGCTGATTTCGCCCCCGCCGCACCACGACATCTATTCTATCGAAGATTTGGCGCAGCTGATCTATGACCTCAAGCAGATCAACCCGCGCGCCAAGGTGACGGTCAAGCTGGTGTCGCAGTCGGGCGTCGGAACCATCGCGGCGGGTGTGGCCAAGGCCAAGGCGGACATCATCCTGATTTCGGGCCACAACGGCGGCACCGGGGCCTCTCCGGGCACCTCGATCAAGTATGCCGGTCTGCCGTGGGAGATGGGGCTGACAGAGGCGCATCAGGTGCTGTCGATGAACAACCTTCGCGAGCGGGTGACCTTGCGCACCGACGGCGGCCTTCGCACCGGGCGCGACATCGTGATGGCGGCGATGCTGGGGGCCGAGGAATACGGCATCGGCACCGCCGCCCTGATCGCGATGGGCTGCATCATGGTGCGGCAGTGCCAATCGAACACCTGCCCGGTCGGAGTTTGCACGCAGAACGAGGCTTTGCGGGCCAAGTTCACCGGAACGGCGGACAAGGTGGTGAACCTGATCACCTTCTATGCGCAGGAGGTGCGGGAGATTCTCGCCTCCATCGGCGCGCGCAGCCTGGACGAGATCATCGGGCGGGCCGATCTGCTGACCCAGGTGTCGCGTGGGGCGGCGCATCTCGATGACCTCGACCTGAACCCGCTGCTGATCACGGTGGACGGGCCGGGCAAGATCACCTTCGACCGCAGCAAGCCGCGCAACCACGTGCCCGACGCGCTGGACGCGGAAATCGTCAAGGATGGCGCGCGGTTCTTTGAGGACGGCGAGAAGATGCAGCTCAGCTACGCCGTGCGCAACACGCACCGGACCATCGGCACGCGGGCCTCATCCCATATCGTGCGCAAGTTCGGGATGCGCAACAGCCTGCAACCCGACCATCTGACGGTAAAGCTGACCGGGTCGTGCGGGCAGTCGCTGGGGGCCTTTGCGGTGCGGGGGCTGAAGATCGAAGTGATGGGCGACGCCAACGATTATGTCGGCAAGGGGCTGTCGGGCGGCACCATCGTGGTGCGCCCGCAGATGGCCTCGCCGCTGATCGCCGCCGACAACACGATCATCGGCAACACAGTGCTTTATGGCGCGACGGACGGCTATCTGTTCGCGTCAGGCCGGGCCGGAGAGCGGTTTGCGGTGCGCAACTCGGGTGCCTCGGTGGTCGTCGAAGGCTGCGGATCGAACGGCTGCGAATACATGACGGGCGGGGTTGCGGTGATTCTGGGGCGGATCGGGGCCAACTTCGGCGCCGGGATGACCGGGGGGATGGCGTATCTTTATGATCCGACCGGGGTGGCCGAGGATTTCATCAACCTCGAAAGCCTTGTCACCTGCGGCTTGGGTCATCCGCACTGGGAGGCGCAGTTGCGTGGCCTGATCGAACGGCATGCCCGTGAAACCGGATCGGTGAAGGCGACGCGCATCCTGGGCGACTGGGCCAACGAGCGGGGCAATTTCCTACAAGTCTGCCCGAAAGAGATGCTGCCGCGTCTGGCGCATCCGCTGACCGACGAGGGTCTGCGCGTCCCGGCAGAGTAAGCGTTTCGCGCAAGGGCGACGCCAGACAGACGTCTCCCAAGCAAGGGGCCCGGTGAGGGCCCCTTGCGCGATCGCAGCGCGATCAGAAGCGGTAGGACACCCGGACCTGCAGGGTGCCGAAATCGAAATCCTCGTCCGAGCCACGCGCATTGGTGCTGGGGGCCGCGGCACTGAACGGACCGCCCGTCAGGTTGGCGTTGAAATCGTTGCCGCCCATGTTGACGTAAAGATACTCGAG
>JANNNU010000203.1:0-25121 GCA_031398695.1 Paracoccaceae bacterium
GCCCAGCGACTGGCCGAGATAGACCACCGACGTGTTCAACGCGACCGTGGCCGAGGCCAGCGCCGGTGCCATCGACACCAGACGGCTTTGCTGCAGCGAATTGGCCGCAAACCCGCCCAGCCCCCACAGGCACACCCCGGCCAGAAACGCGCCGTAGCTGCCCCAGCCGGCGGCGATCACCAGCAAACCGGCGCAGACGCTGACCAGCGCGGCCAGGATGCTGCGCTCGACCCCGAACCGCCCCGCCAGACGCGAGGCGGCATAGTTGCCCGCCACCCCCGCCGCGCCGCTGGCCAGAAACGTCAGCCCCACCGCGTCTGCGCCCAGACCGTAGCCTTGCGTCAGGATTGGCGAGACATAGGTGAAGAGCGTGAATTGGCCCGACATCGAAAACATCGTGACCGCCAGCACGCACAAAAGCCGCAGGTCGGTCAGAACCCGCGCCCACGACGCCAGCGCCAGGGGCTGCACCCGCAGGCCGCCCGGCACCACACGCCACACCAGCACCATCCCCAGCGCCGACAACCCCGCCATCACCAGATAGGTCGCCCGCCAGCCAATCGCCTCGCCCGCCAGCGACCCCAGCGGGATGCCCAGCACCGACGCCAGCGACCAGCCGATGAAAATGAAGGCGATCGCCCCGCCGCGCCGGTCCGCCGGCACCAGCAGCCCCACAGTCGCCGCCGCCTGCGGGGTAAAGATGGCCGCCCCCACCACCGTCAGCGCCCGAAACGCCAGCAGGAGCCCGAAATCGCTGGTCACCGCCGCGCCGACATGCCCGAGCACGTAAAGTCCCAAGGCAACGGCCAGCAGCAACCGCCGATCCACCTGCGACGTCAGCCCCGCCAGCACCGGCGCGCCGAACCCCACCACGAGCCCGCCCACCGTGACGATCAGACCCGCCTGACCCGCCGCGATGCCCAGATCCGCCATCATCACCGACAGCAGTCCTGCGGGCAGCAGAACGCCGGTTCCGATCAGCAGATTGCCGGCCAGCAGCGCCCACAGGGCACGATTCGCGTCTCGATCCGTCATGGCGCACCCCGGTTTGCTCGGGGTCGGACCATCGCCCCCGCACGCGCGGTGTCAACCACCCACGCGCACAGGGCAGCGTTGCGTGCGCGTCATCGATCAGGCGGCCGCAACACAGAACCGCGCGGGCGGGATGCGCAGGATCAGGTTGGGATCGGGGCAGATCGCCTGCCAGACGTCCCACAGGCTTTGATGCCCCACGCCAAAGAAGTTGCCGCCCGTCTGCGCCAGCATGTCGGTCATCACCTGAAAATGCACGTGCGCCGCCCAGCCGCCATTCTCGGGCCAGTCGCCCAGATGGCCGATCACCTGCCCCGCCCGCACCGTATCCCCGACCCGCAGTAGGGTCGGCAACGTGGCGCTCAGATGCCCGTAAAGCGTAAAAAACGGTGCCAGCCCCCCGTCATGCCGCAGGATCAGCGTGTGGCCGTAATCCAGCGGATCGGCGTTGTAGGTCAGATGCAGCACCGTCCCGTCCAACGGTGCATGAACCGGGGTGCCGGTCGCGGCAAACACGTCCACCCCCAGATGCATGCAGCGCCGTTCGGGACTGGCGGCGTCCGCGAACTGGTCCGTCTGGTAGACCGTGCGATACTCGCCATAAGACCCGAGGCCATAGGGCACGCCCTGTGCCGCGAACCAACCATCGAAGGCGCGGTCCGAAAACGCGGGCATCCCCGGCACCTCGCCCGCCGTCAGCAGCGCCATGGTGCGGCTGGTCGCGACATCGGGCCGAAAGAGCGGCGCGGCAGCAACCTGCGCCAGATGGGCGACAACCTGCGGTGCTTCGGCTACCGCAGGCAGACCCGCCCCGGCCCGCTGCACCGCGGCCAGCAGCCCCGCGTCGACCGACCGCAACCGGTGCGCCGTCGCGGGATCGGCAGCGTCCAGCACCTGCACCACATCGGCCAACGGCGCGATGCCGTCCGCCGCGGCACGGCGCAGCGCCGCGTAAAGATCGGGCGCGCCGGCCAGCAGGGTCGCGGTCCGGTGCACGGCTGAGGTTTCGGTCATCGCGGTCCCTTCCGACGGATGATCTCATCTCGTCACAGGTGGTGCGTGGTGTCCAGCCTGCCGGGCGACCAAATCGGCCATTGCGCCCCAGACGGCTTGCTGCAACCCGCGCCGTCGCCTATGCCCATGCTCGACCCTGTAACCCGAGTCCCCTCGATGCGTCTGCCCGCCCTCCGCCGCGTTCGCACCGCCCTGCACGGTATCTGCCTTGCGGCGATCGTCGGGCTGGCGGCGTGCGAGCCGTCGACGCTGCCCCTGTCGCGCCCCCCGGCCGATCTGCTGGGCGGGGCCATCGCGCTTGCCGGTCCGCGCGGCTACTGCGTCGATCCGGCATCGCTGCGCGAACAAGGCGACACTGCCGTGGCACTGCTGGGGCGCTGCCGGTTCGCGCTGGCGGTGGACCCGGCGCTGCTGACCATTTCGATCGGACCGGCTGCGTCGTCGGGCGTTCTGGCGGCGGGCGGCGAGGCACTGACCGCCTATTTCACCTCGGCCGACGGACGCGCCGCGCTCAGCCGCAACGGGCGCGCGCAGGATGTGACGGTGCTGGCGGCGCTCGGCGCCGGCGATGCCTATCTTCTGCGCCTGCGGGACCGGGCGGTGGGCGAGTATTGGCGCGCCGTGGTGGGGCTGAACGGGCGGCTGGTCACGATCTCTGCCAACGGAACGCAGGACGCGCCGCTGGCGCCCGCGGCCGGGCGGGCGCTGTTGGATGCCACGCTGGCCGCGATGCGCCGTGCCAACTGATCGGGGGCCTGCACGGACCCACAGGGCGGCGGCGAAAAGGATTTGCACGCGGCCCCGGCTTAGGGGTGGAGTCGTTAACAAAAACGCGCAATACAAGGGATGTATCCAGTTGATCAACAATCGGAAACGTCGGATTCTGACAGGGCAAGGACGGCGATGAGGGGACGGATGGCGGGACTGATCGAAAGGTTCCTGCACAAGCGCGTGCTGCGGCGCTGGGGGCAGGCGGCGGATCAGGCAGGCCAGACCGACCTTGAAACGCTGCGCGTGCTGCGCGCGCGGGCGCGTGGGCTGCGGCGCAACCTCGACCGGGTGATCCACCTCGCCGAACATCGTCTGGCCCTGCCGGTGATCGGCTCCAATGTGATGCGCAAGCCGATGGGCACCGACTGGTCGTGGCGCCCCGACCTGTGGAAAGGCCCGATCTCGGTTCCCGGCTTTTCGTCGGTCCTCGGCAAGGCACCGATCTGCGACGGTGCCACGATCTTTCACGATTGCCGCCGATCCGAACTGACGGTGCGCCAGATCCGCAACACCCGCGCGGCCGACATTGCCCCGTTCGGCTTCCGGATGGACGTGTTCCGCTTCGACGGCTCGTTCCTGAGCCTCGTGATCGACCTGCCCGAAGAAGGCGCGCGGGGGCTGAAGCTCAAACATCTGTTGCGGATGGATGTCATCGTCGAAATGGAAAAGCCGCTCGAAATCTTCGCGCGTCTGAACATCAAGCATGGTCCGAACGTCGAACAGATCGTGCGAGAACTGCCCTTGAACGAAGAAGAGGTGGCGGTCGAATTCGACCTCGCCTATTCCAAGATGAACGAAAAGCGGGTCGAAAAGCTGTGGATCGACCTGATTTTCGAAGGCCCCGAAATGAACCAGATCATCCTGCGCGACGTGACCTTCTCGCGCCGCCCGCGCGCCGAACTGTGAGTCTGAAATGCCCGATCTGACCCTGACAAAGACCCGCATCCGCGCAGGCATGTGGGACGGCGTCCTGACCGGCGCGGCCGGCACACCCGCGCTTCAGGTCCTGTTGCACGACACCGAAATTCCCGGCGTCACGATCACGCCGATCGACAACCGCCCGGGCGACTATGCCGTCCAGGTACCGATCCCCGCGACCGTACTGACCGACGGCGTGCAGACGTTCGTGATCCGCGAAAAGATCAGCGGCGAAAAGCTGGCGCATTTCACCGTCATCACCGGCGTCGCGATGGAGGATGACATTCGCGCCGAGGTCGATCTGCTGCGGGCCGAGCTTGACATGCTCAAGCGCGCCTTCCGGCGGCACTGTCTGGAAACCGCCGCCTAGACCGGGCGCGCTAGGTCCGGCCCTTGGTCAACAGGGCTATCGGCGCGTGTTCGTCGCGCCAGTAGTCCAGCGCCGGCCCTTCGGTCACGTTGGTCAGCCGCTTGAATTCGCAAATCAGGGCACCGTTGTCTTGCGTGGTGGCCACGATCAGGCATTGCGCGATGTGGCGCGCGCCGTCGAACAGATCGACCAGACCGCGAAGATGCGGCGTCAGGCTGGCATCCAGCTCCATTTCGCTGTCAGTCAGCCGCCGCACCGGAAACACCGCGCCGCCCACCTGCACCCGCAGCCGCGCCTGACGCCGGCGGTCGCGCTGCCGTGCCGCCTCGAGCCCGTCGCGCACCTCTTTCGGCAAGAATTCCAGCATCGCGCCCCCCTCGTCTGCGCAATCCTGACCCAGAAATGGTTAATATCAAGATAGCATGGCGATCTGTGGACCATGCGCGGCCATTGTGACGCACAAGCTACAGCCGACCGGCGACAGACCCGGTTTCGCGCCGCAAAGCCTGCTGTTAGGCTGCCCAAACCCTTGCCGGAGCCTGCAATGCGCCTGATCCTGACCGCCCTTCTGCCTGTGTACCTTGCGCACCCCGCCACATGCGCACCGTGCGGCGGCGATTTTCCGACCTTCCTGACCGCGATGGTGCAAAAGGCATTATCATCGGGCCTACCTGATGATTCTGTGAAAGTGTTTTTCAACGGAGCACGGCAGGCTCCGGCGTTGATGAAGTCGGACCTTTCGCAAGGCGTATTCGGCAAGAAAATTCGTGAGTCCTCGAAAAGCCAAATGCCGAAAACCAGCGCGCAGAACGGTCTTGCTGCAGCGCAGAAACGCGCGGCGGTGCAGCGCGAACAGATGCGCCTGCGCCTGCCAGCCGACGCCTGGCCGACGGTGGAGCTGCCCGATGCCCGTTGATCCCGTGACGGCTGCCGCACTGGCCGCCGCGCTGCCGCATGTGCTGGCCGCCCCCAGAACCAACGCGCCAGTGACGATGCTGTGCTTTCGCCCCGGCCGGAACCTGCGCACGTTTCCGCACGCGCTGCGCCTGACGCGCGATCAGGGCATCCCGGGCGAGCGATGGCTGACCGAGCCGTGGCTGCGCCTGCCCGATGGATCACCCGACCCGCGCATCCAGGTTTCGATCCTGCCCGCTCGCGTGCTAAACTTGGTTTGGCGCGACCGTGACGGCACCCCGCATCCCGGCGACTCCATCGTGGCCGACCTCGATTGCAGCGTGGCGAACCTGCCCGAAGGAACGCTCTTGCAAGCGGGCACGGCCGTGCTGCGCGTGTCTGACGAATTCAACGATGGATGCGTCAAATGGAAGGCCCGCTACGGCGCGGCGGCCAAGGATTGGATCACCGCACCGGGCCACGCGGCCTTGCGTCTGCGCGGCATTCTGTGTTCGGTCGAACGCGACGGCACCGTCACGCTCGACGATCGGCTGCAGGTGCTGGGCTGATCACGCGACCAGCGCCGCCGCCTTCTTCAGATCGACGCTGACCAGTTGCGACACCCCCTGTTCGGCCATCGTGACGCCGAAAAGCCGGTCCATCCGCGCCATAGTGACTGCGTGGTGAGTGATGATCAGGAACCGCGTGTCGGTGCGCCGTGTCATCTCGTCCAAGAGGTCGCAGAACCGCGTCACGTTGGCATCGTCGAGCGGTGCATCCACCTCGTCGAGCACGCAGATCGGCGCGGGATTGGCTAGAAACACGCCAAAGATCAGCGCGAGCGCGGTCAGCGTCTGCTCGCCCCCCGACAAAAGGCTGAGGACTGCCAGCTTCTTGCCCGGCGGCTGGCACATGATCTCCAGCCCCGCCTCGAGCGGATCGTCGGATTCGACCAGAACCAGCCGCGCCTCGCCACCGCCGAACAGGTGGGTGAACAGGGTGGCGAAATTGGCGTTTACCTGCTCGAACGCCGTCAGCAGCCGCTCGCGCCCCTCTCGGTTCAGACTGGCGATCCCCGCGCGCAGTTTCTTGATCGCCTCTTCCAGATCCAGCTTTTCCGCGGCCAGCGTGTCATATTCGAACTCGACGGTCTTGGCATCCTCTTCGGCCCGCAGGTTTACCGCGCCCAGCGCCTCGCGCTGGCGTTTCAGCCGCGATACGTCGGCGTCCAGCAGATCGACGGGCGGCATCCGGTCTACCTCGATCTTCAGCGTCGACAGAAGCTGCTCGGGCGTCGCCCCGGTTTCCTCGGCAATCCGTTCGGCGGCCAGCGACGTCGCCTCGCGCGCGGCATCGGAGCGCGCCTCGGCCCGGGCCCGCGCCTCGCGCGCCTCGCCGGCCAGCCGCTCTGCCTCGCGTTCGGCGAGGGCGGCCGTGCGCAGCGCCGCGTCCGCCGCGGCCAGCGCGGCCGCCGCCAGCCTGCGCCGGTCTTCCGCGCCGGTCATCGCCTCGGTCAAGGCCTCGCGTTGAACAGCGATGTGTTCAGGGGCAGCCAAAGCCTCTTCCAGCTCCGCCTCGACCTCGGCGCGGCGTTCGGCCAGCTCTGCGCTGCGCCTGCCTGCCGTTTCGGCCCGCGCCTGCCAGCTGGCCTGTTCGCGCAGCGCCTCGGCCCGCCGGCGCATTCGCGCCTCGCCATCGCGCCGCCGTTCGTCCAGCGCCGACCGCCGCGTCAGCATCGTCAAGCGCGCGGCCTCGACCGAAATCCTGACGCGCTCGACCTGCAGCCGCGCGTCGTCCAGATCGCCCAGATCCTCGGCCCCGGCCCGCGCCTCCTCCAGCCGGTCGCGCGCTTCGCGCGCCTCGTCGTCGAACCGCGCGACCGCCAGCACCGCCGCCTCCAGCCGCCCGCGCGCCAGCGACCGATCGGCATCCGCCCGCGCCGCCCCGCGCGCCGCATCCGCCAGCCGCGCCTCGGCGGCGCGGCGTGCGTCCCGCGCCATCTGGTCCGCCCGCGCCAGATCGGCCAACCGGCCCTGCACCGCCTCGTGTGCTGCAACCGCCTCGGCCGCCCGCACCTCGACTTCGGCCAGATCGCGCTGCAACGCCGCCAGCCGGTTGATCTGCTGCAACCGCAACGCCGCCGCCGACGGGGCCGCCTCGGCTCCCGCGACGAACCCATCCCACCGCCACAGATCGCCCGAAAGGCTGACCAACCGCTGTCCGGGCAACAACGCCGCCTGCAAACGGCCATCCTCCACCAGCCCGATCTGAGCCAGCCGCCGGGTTAGAACCGCCGGAGCCTGCACGACACTGGAAAGGCTTTTCACGCCGTCCGGCAGCGCCTGCGCCACGGTGTAATCCGGCAGCCGCCGCCAGCCCGACCCGCTGTCCACCTCGGACGCCCGCAGATCGTCGGCCAGAGCCGCACCCAGCGCCGCCTCGTAGCCCGGCTGCACCCTCACGCGGTCCAGCAGCGCCGACCCCGAGCCCGCCTCGCGCGCGACAAGCCGCTGCAACGCCGCCACTTCGGCGCGCAACGCGTTCGCCTCGCCTTCGACCTGACTGCGCGCCGCCCGCGCCTCGCCTTCGCGCGCCTGCGCGGTGGACCGCGCCGCCTCGGCCTGCACCAGCGCCTCGTCGCACGCCTCGGCCAACCTTGCCGCCGCCTCGGCCGCCTCTTGGGCTGCGTCGAAACCGGCGTCAGCCTCGGCCACCGCCACCTCGGCCGCCGCGACCGCCCCTTTTGCCCGAGCCGCCTCGCCTTCGGCTCGTTCCAGCACCGCGCGCGTATCGGCGATCAGCCGCTGCACCGACTGATGCCGCGCCGCCAGCCGCGCCGCATCTTCGGTCGCCTCCGACAGCGCCGCCTCCGCCGCCGCCAGCACCCCCGCCGCCGCGCGCGATGCCTCGCCTGCTTCGGCCATCGCAGCCTCGTGCCCCTCGTGGGCGCGGGCCAACTGCTCGACCTCCCAGGCCAGCCGCTCCATCACCTCGCCCGCATCGCGCGTCAGACCCGCCTCGCGCTCGGCATCCAGCGCCAACTGCGCGAGCCGCCCCTGCAACGCCTCGATGGTTCCGCGCGCGCGGGCCTCCTCGACGCTCAAGGCCTCGCGCTGCAAGGTCAGCCGCTGCAGGATCGCGCCTGCCACCGCTTCGGCCTCGCGCAAGGGTGGCAACCGGTCTTCGGCATCCAGCCGCGCCTCGCCTGCAACCCGCGCCGCCAGTTCCGCCCGCCCCGCCTCGGTCAGCCGCAGCCGCAGGGCACCCTCGGCCTCCAGCCGCGCAACATCCGCCTCGCGCCAGCGCAGATAGCGCAGCATCCCCTCGGCCCGCCGCAGCTCTTCCCCGATCTCGCGATAGCGCGCCGCCTGTTTGGCCTGCCGCACCAGGACGGACAACTGTTGCGCCAGCGCCTCCAGCACGTCGTCGACCCGCAACAGGTTTTGCTCGGCGGCAGACAGCCGCAACTCAGCCTCGTGCCGCCGCTGATAAAGGCCCGATATCCCCGCCGCCTCTTCCAGGATCCGCCGCCGCGCCTTGGGCTTGGCGCTGATCAGCTCGGAAATCTGCCCCTGCCGCACCAGCGCCGGGCTGTGCGAGCCGGTGGAGGCATCCGCGAACAGCATCTGCACGTCCCGCGCCCGCGCCTCGCGCGTGTTCACCCGGTAGGCCGACCCCGCATCCCGCGTGATGCGCCGGATGACCTCGATCTGATCCGCCTCGTTGAACCCCGCGGGCGCGGTGCGGTCGGCATTGTCGATGACCAATGCCACTTCCGCAAACGCCCGCGCCCCCCGGCTGGCCGCGCCGTTGAAGATCACATCCTCCATCCCGCCGCCCCGCATGGCGGTCGGCCGGTTTTCCCCCATCACCCAACGCAGCGCCTCCAGCAGGTTCGACTTGCCGCAGCCGTTCGGCCCCACCACCCCGGTCAATCCATCATGGATGATCAGGTCGGTCGGGTCGACAAAGCTCTTGAAGCCGTTAAGGCGCAGGCGGGTCAGGCGCACGGAGGTGTCCTTGCGAGGTGAGCGAAAAAGATCGGGCAAGCTGGGCGCAGAGTCAACAGCGCGCCACCTGATCTGGCGGCTGGGGCAAAGTTACCCACAACATCTTGAACCCGTCCGGCGCGCGGCCGGGCCGATTCGCGGCAATCGGTTAACGGTCCGGTGCGGTTCGTGACCGCATGAGGTGAACCATACGTTCGCCAGACGCGGGCCATATGCTGCGCACCCTTGGTTTTCGTATCCGGTTCAACAGGTTACACCCCCGCACGCCGTCCCGGCTTGTAACAGGGTGCAATCTGGCTTTCCTTGGCGCCATGACCCCGCATCAGACACTCGATCCCTACGACTGGCCCGCCCTTCTGGCGTTGATCCACCGGGCCTTTGCCGGGATGGACGGGCGGATCGACCCGCCCTCGTCCCTGTACCGCCTGACACCGCAGACTGTTGCCGAACACGCCCGACACGGCGAGATCTGGGTGATCGGAGCGCCGGTCGTCGCTTGCGTGTTCCTGACGCCGCAGACCGACGCGCTCTATGTCGGCAAGCTCGCGGTCGATCCACCGGAGCAAGGCCGGGGCCACGCCTGCCGCTTGCTCGACCAGGCCGCACGCCGCGCGAACGCGCTTGGATTTCGCGAACTTGAATTGCAGACGCGTGTCGAACTTTTGGAAAATCATGCGGTTTTTCAGCGCCTTGGCTTTCGGCAGGTTGCGGCGACGGCGCATCCGGGATTTGACCGGCCGACATCCCTGACGTTTCGCAAACCCGTTTGAAGGCGTCACGCCACCCGCAACAGGGTCACGACCGTATCGCCATACTTGCGTTGGTCCAATGCGTCGAACCCGGGCGGCGCGACGGGTGCGAGACCTTCTTCCCAGACGACAAGCCCGCCCCCGACCAGCCACCCGCCCGCCTGCGCCGATGCCAGCGCCGCCTCGCCCAGCCCCCGTCCATACGGCGGGTCCAGAAACACCAGATCGAACGGGTCCCCCCGAACACGGCCCAGTTTCGTCGCGTCGCGCCGGATCACGTCCGCGCTGTCTTCGGCCCGCATCAACCCGATGTTCTTCTTCAGCAATCCCAGCGCCACCGCCCCATCCTCGACAAAGCACGCCCGCGCCGCGCCACGTGACAGCGCCTCAAGCCCCAGCGCGCCGGTGCCAGCAAACAGGTCGAGCACGCGCGCCTCGGTCACCGGGTCCGCGTATCCACCGTTGATTAACAGGTTGAAGATAGACTCGCGCACACGGTCCGATGTGGGCCGCAACCGCGCCGCGGCATCGCCCGCGCCCACAGGTGACAGATGCAGCCCCCGCGACCGCCCGCCGATGATCCGCATCAGCGCAACAGCGACTTCAGGTCGACCGCCGGGTCCTGCAGGGCCAAGGGGTCGACGCTACGGTTGGCCTCGATCAACCGCTTCCCGACCATATACGCGCGCGGATCGTTCATCGCATCGACGGCCAGCAGCGTTGCGCCCTCGAAATACCAGTGCGACACCGCATCGTCCGCAGGCCCGCGCACAACGATCCGGTCATAGCCCGCGTTCAGTCCCGCGATCTGCAGCTTGCAATCATACTGGTCCGACCAGAACCAAGCCGTTGCTGTATAGGGCGTGTCGGCCCCCAACATGTTGTCCGCGACCGCCTCTGCCATGTCGATCGCATTGCCCACCGACTCCAGCCGCAGCCGACCCGTGCCGTGCGGGAACGATGCGCAATCACCCGCCGCCCAGATGCGCGGGTCCGAAGTGCGCCCCAGCGCATCGGTCCGGATGCCGTTCTCGACCTGCAACCCCGCCGCCTCGGCCAGCGCCGTGGCGGGCACGACCCCGACCCCGGCAATCACGAAATCTGCGGGCAGCGTGCGCCCGTCGGACAATTGCACGCCGCTTACCCGTCCCTCGCCCAGCAGCCGGTCGAGCCCGGTCGACTCCAGGATCGACACGCCGTGGCGGCCATGCAAGTCCCTGAAATAGTTCGAGGTTTCCGGTGCGGCCACCCGCTGCAAGATCCGCGGCGCCATCTCTAGCACGGTCACGTCCAGCTCCAGTTTCGATGCGACCGCCGCCGCCTCCAGCCCGATGTAACCGCCGCCGACGATGACCACACGCCGCCCCGGCGCAAACTCGGCCCGCATCGCATCGACATCGGCCAGCGTGCGCACCGTGTAAACCCCACCCAGATCACCGCCAATCGCGGCGGGCAACCGGCGCGGGATGGCCCCGGTGGTCAGCGCCAGATGGTCATAGGCCAACACCGCGCCACCGACTGTGACCTGCCGCGCCGCAGGGTCGATCGCCGTCACTGGCGCGCCGGACCGGACCTCGATCCCCTGTTCGGCATAGAAATCCGGCCCGCGCAGCCACAAGCGGTCGGCCGCCATCTCGCCCAGAAGATAGCCCTTAGACAGCGGCGGGCGCTGATAGGGGGGCGCCGTCTCGTCTCCGATCAACGTGATGCCGCCGTCAAACCCCTGCCCGCGCAGCCGTGCGACCAACGCCGCGCCCGCCTGTCCGGCCCCGATCACCACCACCTGCATGTCGCCCGTTTCCTCTGGTCGTCCCCGCCGCAAACCCTATAACTTGCGGCAATCAGAACGCAACGCGAGAGGACGGCACATGACGATTTCCGAAGGGGCCAAGCTGCCCGACGCAACCCTGTTGCACATCGGGGCAACCGGACCGGCATCGGTTACCTTGTCCGAGAAACTGGCCGGGCGAAACGTGGTCATCTTCGGCTTGCCGGGGGCTTATACCGGCACCTGCACCACGGCCCACGTCCCGAGCTTCATCCGCACCGCCGACCAGTTTGCCGCCAAGGGCGTAGACGAGATCATCTGCGTGTCGGTCAACGACCCCTTCGTGATGAAGGCATGGGGCGAGTCCACCGGGGCCACCGCCGCCGGGATCACCATGCTGGGCGATGCGGATGCGGCCTTCACCAAGGCGGTCGGTCTGGCCTTTACCGCGCCACCGGTCGGGTTCTTCGACCGCTCCAAACGCTATGCGCTTTATGCGCAGGACGGGGTGGTCAAGGTGCTGCACGTCGAGGAAAGCCCCGGCGTGTGCGAAGCGTCGGGGGGCGAGGCCCTGCTCGCCGCGCTCTGACTCACGTCTTGGCCAGCAGGTCCATCTTGCTGGCCAGCGTCACGTCCAGATCGGACAGCCCGCCGGCGTCATGGGTGGTCAGGGTCACGGTCACGGTCTTGTAAACGTTGGACCATTCCGGGTGATGGTTCCATTTTTCCGCCCAGAGTGCCGCGCGGGTCATGAAGCCGAACGCCTCGACGAAGTTCGCGAAGGCAAAGGTCTTGACGATCGCGTCCCGCCCCGGCTCGTCCGACCAGCCGTTGGCGTAAAGCGGCTTCAGCGCGTCGCGGTCCTGCAACTTTTCGGCCATGTCGGTCCTCGCCTGTCAGTCTTCGCTGTTGACCCGCCGGAACGGGCCATAGGCGGTCAGCACCTCGATCTCGTGATCGATCGCCCGCCGCTCTCCGTCTAAATAGCGCGCCACGGCGCTGCGGAAACCCGGGTCGGCGATCCAGTGCAGCGAATGGACCGGCACCGGCAGATAGCCGCGCGCCAACTTGTGTTCGCCCTGCGCGCCCGCCTCGACCCGGGCCATGCCCTGCGCGATGGCAAAGTCGATGGCCTGATAGTAGCACAACTCGAAATGCAGGCAGGGGTGATCCTCGATGCAGCCCCAGTAGCGGCCGAACAGCGTGTCGCGCCCGATGAAATTCAGCGCCCCGGCCACGGGCCGGTCGCCGTCGAACGCGAGCACCAGCAGCATGTCGTCGCGCAACGCCGCCTGCGCTTCGGTGAAGAACCGGCGGGTCAGGTACGGCGTGCCCCATTTGCGGCTGCCGGTGTCCTGATAAAAGACCCAGAACGCGTCCCAATGCGCCGGCTCGATCTGCGCGCCGGTCAGGGCGCGGATGGTCAGGCCGGACGCCCGCGCCGTTTCGCGTTCCTTGCGGATCATCTTGCGCTTGCGGCTCGACAGGTCGCCGAGGAAATCGTCGAACGTCGCATAGTCGCGGTTTTCCCAGTGGAATTGCTGGGTGACCCGGTGCATCAGGTCATGCTTGCCCGCTAGCGCCTCGGCCTCTTCTGCAGTGCAGAACGTGATGTGCAGCGACGACAGACGATTCTGAGCAGTGATCTCGATCGCCGCTTGCACCAGCATGTCGCGCGTGTCCGGGGCACACAGGAACCGCCGCCCCGTCGCGGGGGTAAAGGGCACCGCGACTTGCAGTTTCGGGTAATACCGCCCCCCGGCCCGGTTCAGCGCATCGGCCCAGCCGTGATCAAAGATGTATTCGCCCTGGCTGTGCGATTTGGCATAGATCGGCAGCGCGCCGATGATCGCGCCCTTGTCGCGCAGGATCAGCGGCTTGGGCTGCCAGCCCGACCCGGTGCCGGTGGAGTTCGACCGGTCGAGCGCTGCCAGAAAGCGGTGGGTGGTGAACGGATCGACCGGACGGCCCGTTGCCGCCTCGGGGCAGGCGACCGCGTCCCATTCGGGGCCGGCGATGTCGGTCAGGCTGTCGTGCAGGATCAGGCCGTCGTGCTGGGCGGAATGGGGCATGACAGGTTCCGATTGTGGCTGGCGGCGGGGGTTTCACACCCCCGCACCCCCGTGGGATATTTATGAACAGGTGATGCAGGTGGTTCGCATGCCCGTTGCGTCAAGCCGGCAGCCGGGCGGCATAGCTTTCGAAGGTGATGTTCTGCGCGATGCTGCGGGCGGCCGCCTCGGAATCGGGCGACCGGATGGTCCAGCACAGGACAGCCGCGCCGTGCGATTTCAGGGCCGCGACGCGCGGGCGCGCGAGGTCAGCGGCCTCGTGGCTTATGAAACTGGCCCCAATCGCGTCATAGTCGGGAATGTCGCGCAGGCGACCGCAGGTTTCCGGGCTGGCGGGGAGCCAGTCGTCCGGATCAAAGGCGCAGGTCGTCAGCCCGCGCGGCACCTCCGGCGCAAGGCGCGCCATCCGCGTCATGCTGTGCGGGTTGAACGACATCACCGCCACCGGTCCGCTGTAGCGTTGCAGGGCGCGGGCGGTCGCCGCCTCCAGCAGGCCATCGGTTTCGGTCAGGGACAGCGACTGGTCCTTGATCTCGATCAGCAGCGGAACGCGACCGTCGATCAGAGTCAGGATTTCTGACAGCCGGGGGATGGTGTCGGTGCTGCCGTGAAGGGCGATCCGACAGAGTTCGTCGGCACTGAGGGTGTTCACCGCGCCGGTCTGGCCGGTCAGCCGATCCAGCGTTTCGTCGTGAAACACCATTGCCTCGCCGTCCGATGCGACCTGAACGTCGATTTCGATACCATAGCCTGCCGCGACGGCCGCACCGATGGCCGAGGTCGAATTCTCGATCACGCCCCGATCGCGATCATGGTAGCCGCGATGGGCGATCGGCGTGGACCAGAAGGCTGGCGGCAGCGGCGCGTGCATCAGCGGATCTCGAAAATCGCCTCGACTTCCACCGCGACCCCAAAGGGCAGCGATGCCGCCGATACCGCCGAGCGCGCGTGGCGCCCCGCATCGCCCAGCACCGCCACCATCAGGTCGGAAGCGCCGTTGATCACCTTGGGCTGATCGGTGAAATCCGGGGTGGAATTCACGAAGCCCACCAGTTTCACCGCGCGCACCACTCGGCTCCAGTCGCCGTCGACGGCCTTGCCAAGCTGCGCCAGCAGCGAGATGGCGCAGGACCGTGCAGCCTCTGCCCCCTGTTCGATGCTGAAATCATGCCCCAGACGGCCCTTCGTAAGGCCTGCGGTGGTCTGGCTGATCTGGCCCGAGATGAAGACCTGCGAGCCGCTGACCACAAACGGCACATAATTGGCCGCTGGTGCCGGCGCATCGGGCAGGGTGATGCCAAGCTCGTTCAGGCGGTCGGTGATGGTCATGGAACGCTCCGGTTTCGGGTCTTTCACAGGCTAGACTGGGCTGTGTGACGGAGCAAGGCCATGCGTGGCGCGGCAGCGTACGGCAGAACGCGCTCGCAGCAATGGTTCCGTATCAGGGAGTCGTGGCCCGACCTGTCGGCGCATCGGCGCCGAAGACGCACCGGCCATCGGCGGACAACGGTGCAATGGGGCAACAGTGCTGCAGCCGCGAACCAAAACTGTTTTACAGCCTCCCGAAATGTGTTACGGCTAAAAATGATGTTAATAAACGGAGTTTCCGAATGTCCCGCGCTTTTACCCTGGCCGCCCTCGTCCTGGCTACTTCGTCCTCGTTCGCGCTCGCCGGTGGCCCTGCTGCCGTCGATGCTGAAACCGTTGTTGTGGCTCCCGCAGCTGCGCCCAGCTCGGCTGGTCTCGGCACCCCGGCGATCATCGGCGGCATTCTGCTGCTGGCACTCGCTGCTGGTCTGGGCGACGACGACGACTCGAGCTCGACCACCACGTCGACCGGCACCGCTGACTGATATCTCGGTCGAAGGGGCACGTCGTCCCTTTCCGCACAAATCCAAAAGTGCCGCCGGGTCTACTGGCGGCACTTTTTTCGTTCTGCGCCCGTGGCTTGCCACACCGGGGCGGCCACTCTGCCGGTTCGAATAAAGAGGCGCCGCGCTGCTGCGACTCTGTCCTGTCGGCCATGGCGCCGCGCCCTGCCCGGCCCGCCGAAAATCGCCAGGCTACCCCCGTGCCACGCGGCACGCGCATCGAAAACTATGGTGATGCCCGGCGACTGACGCTATAACCGCGCCAAGGACCACCTGACCATTCGGCCGACGCCTTGCACCGCAGATCAGCATCGGACGCCCATGGCCGCCAAAGGAACTCTTATGACGCAACGAAGGCTTCCTTTCGGACTCGTGCTCGCCTCCAGTGTCTTTTCGCTTTGCTCTTCCGGAACCGCCTTGGCGCAACAAACTGATCTGGCTTGGGGATACAACACCATCGGCGTGCCCGGACTTGTGGAGATGCCGTCGGCGTTCGGGCGGCCGGACGGCGAATTTGCGTTGTCCTACAGCCAGTTTGGCCAGCAGTACCGGGCGGCGATAACGTTTCAGGTGTCCGACCGCCTGTCGACGACGTTTCGCTACGTCGGCATCGACGGCTTCCGGTCGAACGGAGAGACGGTCGATACTTGGGATCGCAGCTTTTCGTTGCAGTACAGGCTGCTGGATGAAGGCACCTATCTGCCGGCCGTTGCCGTTGGTTTGAATGATATCCTTGGCACCGGGGTGCTCGCGGGCGAGTATCTGGTCGCGTCAAAGACGCTGGGCCGCAACATCCGGGCGACCGCCGGTTTGGGCTGGGGTCGATTGGGCTCGCATGGGAGTTTTACAAATCCTCTTTCGGTTCTGGGCGAAAAATTCGAGACGCGCGACCCCTTTTCCGGTCTAGGTGGAGAGCTTAACTCGGCCCAATGGTTCCGGGGCGACGCTGCCTTCTTTGGTGGCATCGAATGGATGGTCAACGACCGTTTGCGGCTGGTCGCCGAATACTCCTCCGATGCGTACGAAAACGAGGATGACGCCGCGTTCGACCGCAAGTCGCCGTTCAACCTGGGGCTTTCCTGGCAGGCCAATGACCGCACGCGCCTGTCGGCGCAATACCTTTACGGGTCGGAATTCGGGTTTCAGGTCAACTACCTGATCAATCCCAAGCAGTCGCGCGGCGGCAGCGGCTTTGACCCGGCTCCGGTTCCGATCGTGCCGCGCGATCAAGTGGCGGCGGCAACCTGGGGGGACGTCGACGATGCGGCCTTCCGGACCAGTCTTGAAACAAACCTCGAGCGCGAGGGCATCCGCCTTGAAGGCTTCGAGGCGACGGGAAATCTGCTGACCGTCAGCATCCGCAACAAGGGCTACGCGCGCGCCTCGCAGGCCACGGGCCGGACAGCTCGCGTTCTGACGCGTCTGGCGCCGCGCGACATCGACCGGTTCAAGGTCGTTCTGTCCGAAAACGGCATCCCGGTGTCGTCGATCCTGATGAGCCGCGCGGATCTGGAACGGCTTGAATTCGACGAAGCTGCCCCCGAACGGCTGCGGGCGCGCACGGTGATTGCCGACGAAACTGACCGGCTGGCGTTTTCCAGGCTGGACTACCCCGTCACGAAGTTTTCGGTGGACCCCTACATCAAGCCCGACCTGTTCGATCCCGATCAGCCGATCCGGGCTGACGCGGGCCTCGCGTTTTCGGCCCGGTACGAACCGCTGCCGGGTTTGGTCTTTTCGGGATTGGTGCAGCAGCGTCTGATCGGAAACATCGCCGACAACGTGCGGTTCGGCAGCTCTGCCCTGCCACCGGTGCGCACCAACGCGCTGCTTTACGCGCGGGCGTCGGACACGTCGTTGGCCGAACTGACAGGCGCCTATTACTTTCGCCCGGCCACCAACCTGTTCGGCCGGGTGACGGTCGGCTATCTTGAAACGATGTTCGGCGGCGTCTCGACCGAGGTGCTGTGGAAGCCGCCGGCCAGTGCACTGGCCGTGGGGGCGGAAGTCAACTACGCCGTCCAGCGGGATTACGACGACGCCTTTGGCTTTCAGGATTATGACATCGTGACCGGCCATCTGTCGGCCTACTACGATTTCGGCGACGACTATCAGGCGCAGCTTGACGTGGGCCGGTATCTGGCAGGCGACGTCGGCGCGACGCTGACGCTGGGACGCGAGTTCGACAACGGCTTCAAGATCGCCGCCTATGCCACGAAGACAAATGTTTCGGCCGAAGACTTCGGCGAGGGGTCGTTCGACAAAGGCATTCTGGTCAGCATTCCGCTGGAATGGGCGACCGGCAAGCCGTCGAAGACCAAGTTGAACGCTACGATCAATTCGATCAACCGCGATGGCGGCGCAAGACTGGGCGTGCCCGGGCGGCTTTACGGCACGGTGCGCGATCTTCAGGCGACGGAACTGGATGCAAGTTGGGGACGGTTCTGGAAATGAGCAAGTTTATGCTGATGGTCCTGGTGGCAGCCAGTGGTCTGACCGCCTGCACGGCCCTGCAACCCAAGTCCCCGCCGCTTTCGGAATTCGTGCGCCCGCTGAGCAACACGTTGTTGACCGTCGGGATTCCGACCCGCGGGGCCGAGGCGACGCTGGTATTGGTAGCCCGCAATCAGGGCGTGGAAACCTGGGCGACCGGCGACAACGTGACGGTGTCGATGCAGAACGGCGTGGTGGTCGCGACGCGCGGTCTCGGCTTCGATGTCATGGGCAGCGACGTCGGCCCGACGCTGAATGCCTTGGCGGGTCGGCAGGCCGGATCTTACGTCGTCAAGCGCCGGTATCTGACGCCCGACAATCAGCCCGAACCGGTTGCGGCGACCTGCACCATGGGCCGGTCGGCCAATGGGCAGTTCATCGAGGATTGCCAAAGCGATGGCGTGTCGTTTCAGAACCAGTATGCGCTGGATGGCACCGGCCGGGTTGCCAGCTCCAAGCAGTGGATCGGCCCCGAGGTGCAGTATCTGAACACGTCCTATTCGACCGCGCAGTAAGGTCGCCGACCGCGAACCCGTCCTTCAGTCTTTCAGGACGCGGTGCAGATAGGCGCCGTAGTCGTTCTTGGCAAAAAGGCGTGCACGCTCGCGCAGCATGTCGTGGTCGATCCAGCCGTTCTGATACGCGATTTCGTCCGGGCAGCCCACCTGCAAGCCCTGCCGCATGGTAAGGGTGCGCACGAAATTTCCCGCGTCCAGAAGACTGCCGTGGGTGCCGGTGTCGAGCCAGGCGTACCCGCGCCCCATCTTCTGGACGGTGAGCGTGCCTTCGGCTAGATAGATCTCCAGCAGCGACGTGATTTCAAGCTCGCCCCGCGGCGAGGGCTGCACCTGGTGCGCCTTTTCGGGGGCTGATCCGTCCATCACGTAAAGCCCGGTGACGGCATAGTTCGACGCCGGCTTTCGCGGTTTCTCGATGATGGACAGCACCTGCCCCGTCTCGTCGAACTCCACCACGCCATAGCGTTCGGGGTCGGCGACCTGATAGCCGAACACCGTCGCGCCGGTTTCCTGTGCGACCGCCTCCGACAACAATTGCGTCAGGCCATGGCCGAAAAAGATGTTGTCGCCCAGAACCATCACCGATGGGGCTCCGTCCAGGAAATCCTCGGTCAGGATATAGGCCTGGGCCAGGCCGTCCGGCGACGGCTGCACGACATAGGTCAGGCTCAGCCCCCATTGCGCCCCGTCGCCCAGCAGGCGCTGGAACTGCGACTGGTCTTCGGGCGTCGTGATGATGGCAATCTCGCGGATGCCCGCCAGCATCAGGGCGCTGAGCGGATAATAGACCATCGGCTTGTCATAGACCGGCAGCAGCTGCTTTGAGATGCCCATCGTGATTGGGTACAGCCGCGTGCCCGACCCGCCCGCCAGAATGATGCCCTTGCGCTGCGCCATGTCAGACCTCTTTCAATTCTGCTAGCACAGACGTCAGCGACGCCCGCCAGTCGGGCCGCGGAATACCGAACGCCTCTGCCAGTGTCGTGCAATCCATCCGCGAATTCGCCGGGCGCATGGCCGGTGTCGGATACTCGGACGACGGAATGCCCGTCACCGTCACATCGAGGGCGGCCTGACGAAAAATCTCGCGGGCAAAGTCGGCCCAACTGACGTCGGGCCGACCCGAATAGTGGAAAATGCCGCTGGTGCCGCGCCCCGCATGAAACTCGGCCGCGATATGCAGCAGCGTACGCGCGATATCGTCCGCCGCCGTCGGGCCGCCGATCTGATCCTCGACCACCCGCAGGGCATCACGCTCGCGGCCGAGGCGCAGCATCGTCTTCACGAAGTTCGATCCATGCGCCGAAAAGACCCACGAGGTGCGAAGAACCGCATGCGTCCCCCCCGCAGCGACCACACCCTGCTCGCCGGCCAGTTTGGTGCGGCCATAGGCACCCAACGGTCCGGTCGGCATATGCGGCTGCCAGGGCGTGCGTCCACCGCCGTCGAACACATAGTCGGTCGAGATGTGCAGGAAGGGAATGCGCCGCACCGCCGCCGCGCGCGCCATCGCCGCGGGTGCCGCGCCATTGACCGTCAGGGCCAAAGCCTCTTCGCTTTCGGCACGATCGACCGCAGTGTAGGCGGCCGCGTTGATCACCACGTCAGCCTGCGACTGCGCGATGACCGCGGCACAGGCTGCGGGATCGGTCAGGTCCGCCTCGGACCGGCCCACCTGCACCAGATCGACGGTTCCGGGGCATTGCCGCTGCAAAGCGCACGCAACCTGACCGGTCGTTCCGAACACCAGCACCCTCATGCACACCGCCCGGCTGGACTGTGAAAGGGTTTGAAAACAAGCCTATGCATGCGACGAAACTTTCAACCACGGCGGCGTCCGGGCGGTTTACCGGATGACCCGAACCAAGTCATCCAGAATAACGCGGCAAACCCCGGTTTGCCACGCAGCGTCAGCCCCGCACCAACGCGCCGCGCGCGCCGATAACCCGCCGCGCGAGCGTCGCACCAGCCTCGACGGCAATCACAGGCGTGGCTCCGCCGAGATAGGCAGCCAGAAACCCTGCGTTGAAACTGTCGCCGGCGGCGGTCGAATCAACCACGCGCGGCGCAGGCGGCGGGGTGAACCGCGTCTCGAGGTCGCCTTGCCTGACCACCATCTCTGCCGCGCCGTTCTTAACGACGACCAGCGCGGATCCTGCCTGCGCATAACGGCGTGCCGTCGCGCCGGGATCGGGGTCGCCGAATTGCGCGGCCTCCTCGTCGAACGACGGCAGGACGATATCCATGGCACCGGCAGCGCGCGTGATCGTCGCGCGCATGGTTGCCGGGTCCGGCCACAGCCGGGGCCGCATGTTGGGATCGAACGCCAAGAGCGTGCCCGTCTGGCGCGCCTCCGCCAGCGCGGCGAGCAACCGCGCGCGCGCCGGCGCGTCGAGGATGGCCAGCGTTATCCCCGAAACATAGGCCAGCCCTGCCCCGTCGAGCGCGCGAGCCAGGGCTGCGCCGTCATCCGCCAGATGCCGCGCGGCAGAGGCCGATCGCCAGTAGGTGAAACTGCGCTCGCCCCCGTCCAGCGTGATCATGTACAATCCGACCCCGGACCCCGGGATCTGGCGGACATGGGCCGTGCCGATTGCTTCGGCGTGAAAGAAGGCCAGCATCTGTTGCGACACGCGGTCGTCACCGATGGCGGTCGCGTAGTCGACCTGCCAGTCCGGGGGCACGCTGTGCCGCAGATACCATGCCGTGTTGAACGTATCCCCGGCGAAACCCATGGCGTAGGTTCCGGTCTCGCCGGGTGCCATTTCGACCATGCACTCGCCGATGGCGACGATGCGCACCGCTGCGCGATTGACCGGCATCGCCGTATCTCCCTGATTGCAATCATCTTAGGCGGGGGCGTCGAAACCACAACTCGAATAAGATCCTTCGGGCCCGCAACCGGGATCGCGCACGGGTTTTCGGCTGGCGGCCCGGCGATCAGGACTGCCATAGCCCCGGCCGCGTCACGAGGATTGCACAGCCGTGGGTGCACCGGATAGGGTCAGGGTGCCCGACGCCCCGGGCAATCGTGCCAGGATCCAGCCATGCCTCCCAAATTCGGAACGAGCGGCCTGCGCGGTCTGGTCACGGACCTAACCGAAGCCTTGGTAAAGGCGCATGTCAGCGCATTCATCGCATCCTGCCCGGTCGGCCGCGGGCTTTACGTGGCGCAGGACCGGCGCGCGTCGTCCGCAATGATCGCGGGCTGGGTAGAGCAGGCCGCACAGTCGGCTGGTCTGCCGGTCAATGCGTGCGGAGCGGTGCCGACACCTTCGCTGGCGCTGGCGTCGATGACCGACGGGTGCGGTGCGGTGATGGTCACCGGCAGCCATATCCCCGATGACCGCAACGGGTTGAAGTTCTATACCCCGGCGGGTGAGATCACGAAGGCGCACGAGGCGGCGATCCTGACCGCCCTGCGGGACGGGACGGACCCCGCCCAGACCGCGCACGACGGTGTCGGCGCGCGCGTGATCCGGAACGTCACTGCCGGTGCGGCGTACAAGGCGCGCTATCTCGATGCGTTCGGCGCGGATTGCCTGTCCGGCCTGCGGATCGGCGTCTATGCCCACTCCGCCGTGGGTCGGGATCTGATGCACGATATCCTTGCCGCGCTGGGTGCGCAGGTCGTCGATCTTGGCCGGTCGGACACGTTCATCCCGGTCGATACCGAAGCGGTGGACGCCGAAACGCGAGGTCTGTTGCAGCAATGGGCGGCAACGCAGCGGCTGGATGCGATCGTATCGACGGACGGCGATGGCGACAGGCCGCTGATGACCGATGCCACCGGTCAGGTCATCCCGGGCGACGTGCTGGGTCAGATCACCGCAGCGGCGGTGGGGGCCGAGATCGTGGTGACGCCGGTTTCGTCGAACACCGGGGTCGAGGCTTCGGGGCAGTTCGCCCGCATCATCCGCACGCGGATCGGCTCGCCCTTCGTCATCGCAGCGATGGAGGCGGCGGGCGGGCGCGTGGTGGGATACGAGGCGAACGGTGGCTTCCTGCTGGGTTTCGCGGCGCAAGGCCCGGCAGGCCCGCTGGCCCCGTTGATGACCCGCGACGCCCTGTTGCCGTTGATCGCCCCTCTGGTTCGGGCACGCGGTCGCGGCATCGGCATGGCCGCCCTCGTTGCGGATGAGCCGCCGCGCTTTACCGCATCGGATCGGCTGCAAGAGGTGCCGAGCGACGTCGGTCAGGCGCTGGTCGCGCGGCTCGACATGGATGCGTCGGCGCGGGCGGCCTTTCTGGGCCCGTTCGGCACGGAACGGTCGATCGACCGGACCGACGGTCTGCGCATCACGCTGGCCGACGGGCGCATCGTGCACCTGCGCCCGTCGGGCAATGCACCCGAATTGCGGTTCTATGCCGAGGCGGAAAGCCAACCCGCCGCCGACGCGCTGCTGCGGCGCGGTCTGGACGCGCTGGCGCAGGCACTGCGCGGGTGACCAAGACCCGGCCCGGCACCCTGCACCCGGCCTGCGCTATTCGGCTCACTTTACTCATCAAGGTCCAAAGTGTAATCCGCAAGGGTGGGCAGCGAACGAAACAGGGCAGCGCCCCCGGTTCCCGAAGGCACGGACCGTCCAGCGCTAAAGGGGGAGTGGTATGAAGGAAAACTATATCCCCGTGTGCCGACCGCTGCTGCCCCCGGCGGACCTGATCGCAGACTACATTCGCCGCATCGACGGGCGTCGCCAGTACACCAACCGCGGTCCGCTGGTGCAATTGCTGGAACAGCGGCTTGCGGCACGATTGGGCCATCCGGAACACACCGTGCGCACTTCGGCGTCGGGCACATCGGCGCTGGAAGTAGCGATCCTTGCCGCGGCTGGTCAACCCGATCCCGCGCGCCCCTTGGCACTGGTGCCTTCGTTCACCTTTGCCGCGACCGGCCTCGCGGTGGAGCGGTGCGGCTATCAGCCGTATTTCGTGGATATCGACCCGCACACCTGGGCGGTCGACGCCGAGGCGTTGGGCCACCACCCCCAGCTTGACCGGGTCGGGCTGATCGTCCCGGTGGCTGCCTACGGGGTGATGCCCGACATGCGCGCGCTGGAGGCGCTGCACGCGAAAACCGGACTGCCGGTGGTGGTCGACGCCGCCGCCGCGTTCGAGCAGATCCTCGACCGGCCCGACCTGATTTCCGAAACGGTCGTCCTGACGGTCAGCTTTCATGCGACGAAAACCTTTTCGACCGGCGAGGGCGGGGCGATCCTTTGGCGCAACGCCGACGGGCAGGATCGTGCGGTGCAGCTTGCTAACTTCGGCTTTCGGCTGGGGCGACAAAGCCTTGTCGGCGGGTTGAACGCCAAGATGAGCGAATACCACGCGGCCGTCGGACTGGCGATGCTGGACGGGTTCGACGCAACACGCCGGTCGTATGCCGTGGCATCGGGACATTATCGCGACACGGCGCGCGGCACGGCCTTGTCGGGAAAGCTGCACCTGCCGCCGCAGATCAGCTCGGCCTATGCCATGTTCGAAACCGACGATCAGGGGACGTTTCTGCGGGCCGAAGACCACCTGCTTGCCGCCGGGGTCGAGACGCGGCGGTGGTACGAGGCCGGGCTGCACGTGCAACCCCATTTTGCCGGTTGCGCGCATGACCCCGTCCCGGTGACCGACGATCTGTGCAAGCGGCTGATCGGCCTTCCCATGGCACCGGACCTGTCAGCCGCCGATGTGGCGAGCGTGATGCAGGCCTTGCATCACGTCACCACCTGCACCGCCGTCGCGTGAGGTTCAAGACGGGCCGCGCCGCACGGCGTGACCGCACGGTGCATGGGTCAGTCGGATCTGCGCCTGGACCGGTCAGGCCCCGGACCAGTTAGGCATGGGTGCAGATGTGCACCTGCAACTTGCTGCCGGTTTGCGCGGCGCTGCGATCCAGCCCGCCGAACTCTGCCACGCTTTTCAGCCCGGCCCCGGACAGAAGACGGGCGACATCTTCGGGGAAATACTGCTTCAGCCGCTGGGTAATCGGCGCGACGGACACGGACTCGCCGGTCAAGGCGTCCTGCAACCCCCAGGACCCCGACACGACCCTGCGGTCGGGATCGTACCGCGCGCCATGCTCGATCACGTTCATCGCCCGACCCGACGCGTCGGTAAACTGCCTCGCGATCGTGGGAAGGGGCTCCAACGCCGTCAGCCAGGCAAGGTTCGGGCGATAGATGTCGAAGGCGAACCGACCGCCCGGCGCCATCAGCCGGGCGACATTCGCCAGACAGCGGGCCAGATCAGCCTCGTCGAGCAGCGCCTGCAGCGTGTGAAAGCAGCAGGTGATCAGGTCGAACTGCCCGGTCACCGGTGGATCGCAGATGTCGCCGACGTACCATTCGTGCTGTGGAGCACGCTCGCGTGCGAGATCGACCATCCGCGCCGAAAGATCGACGCCGACGACGCGGCCACGCGGCGCCAGTCCCGCGGCCATGTCCATCGTGATCGACCCGGTTCCGCACCCCAGATCCAGCAGCGACGAGACGGCAGGTGACACGAGTCCGGCGTAGAAAGCGCGATGCAAGCTGCGGTCGACGTCCATCTGATCGTAAAGCGAGGCCCATTCGGCGGGCCATGCAGGATCGTGTGCATCCGACATCGACATCTGCTGCGGCCTCCGGGGCTTGTTACGCTTGGCG
>JANNNU010000215.1:0-1640 GCA_031398695.1 Paracoccaceae bacterium
CTGTCCAAGGGAGAGGCCTGGGTCGTCTGGGCCTATCCGGGCTTCGCCGTTGCAATGATCGCGCTGACCTGGATCGTCGGCGCGATTGCCGGAGCCATCGGCAAAGAGGAGGTTATCCGTCAGGGCCATCACTTCCTCAGCCTCGGCCTTCTGCTGCTTGCGCCGCTTTGCGACACGCTGATCCGCTCGACCGTGCGGATCCTCGTTCCACCGATGCGCGGGTCGGGCGCCCGTGCCGTCGAAGCCTATGAGGCGGCGTGGCACAGCTATGTCCGCGTCGCGCGGGTGGTGGTGTTCGGGGCCATCGTGATGATCCTTGCCTGGCTCTGGGACGTGACGCTGTTCGGCGCCGACTCGCAGGGGCAGGTTTCCGGCAAGTTGGTGGGAGCCTTGCTGATCCTGCTGTTCGGTTATGTCGCGCTCGAGGTGGCGAGCCTCGTCGTCAACCGCAAGCTCGCGAACGAGACCGCGGTCGAAGTGGCAGACGAGGCGCTTGAGGTGGACGAGGGGCCGGCCGGCGGCTCGGTTTCGCGCCTTGGCACGATCCTTCCGCCGATGAGCTGGGCGCTGCAGGCGGTGATCATCGCCGTGACCGTACTGACAGCACTTGCCCATCTCGGGGTCAACGTGACGGCGCTCATGGCGGGCGCGGGCATCGCCGGGATTGCCATCGGGTTCGGCGCACAGAAGCTGGTGGCCGACGTCGTGTCGGGCGTGTTCTTCCTGATCGACGATGCCTTTCGCCAGAACGAGTACATCGATGCGGGCGGGGTACAGGGCACGGTGGAAAAGATCGCGCTGCGCTCGATGCTCTTGCGCAAGTCGGACGGGGCGATCCACTGCATTCCCTACAGCAACATCTCGTCGATCACCAATTTCGGTCGCGACTGGGGCACGATGAAGCAGGTCTTCACCGTGCCGTTTGATACCGACATCGAAAAGGTTCGCAAGATATTCAAGAGGATCGGACAGGATCTTTACGACACCCCCGATTTTACCGACGCTTTCATTCAACCCTTCAAGTACAAGGGCGTGAGCCAGGTGAACGATGTAGGAATCGTGCTGCGCGGCAAGTTCATGTTCAGGCCCGAGAAGGCAAAGCAGTTCCTGATCCAGCGCGAGATCTACAAACGGGTACAGGCCGACTTTGCCGCTGCCGGCATCAACTTTGCCCGGCGTGAAGTGCGCGTTAGCGTCGATACGCACGGCGCACCGCTGTCAGACGCCGATACGCGGTCGATCGCGACGGCGGCCGCAGCGTCCGAGGCGGCGGCGATTTCCAGCGCAGCCGAGGCTGCGGCGCTGGCTGCAAAATCCAAGGCCACGACGTAGGGAAGTGCCCATGACTACAACTATGAGCGTCATGCGACGACTTGGCCTGGTCATGCTACTGACTAGTTTGCTGCTTGGCTGCGGCACGCGTGGGGCTATTTCGCTGGTCGAGGGGCAACAGGCGCAGGGCACCACACTTCGTTCAGTGATTGTCGCCACGCCCCGCGCGCGCGCGCCCGCGCCAGAGTACTTTTCCGCAGACCGCGACTTCGACACGAACTTTGCTGCCTTTGACGTGTCGGTGCCGCCCGACCGCAAGCCCGGCACGATCCGCTACCCCAAGGGCACGCCCGACTCGAGCCGCGATT
>JANNNU010000226.1:0-40808 GCA_031398695.1 Paracoccaceae bacterium
GCCCAGCCCGTCGAACCCAGCGAGGTCCGCGCGAGTTGCAGCCACCCAGCGCAGGTTTCTGTCATAGACCGCACAGCCGTCCCGCAGGGTGTTCACCGATTCCCAAAGTCTTCGTTCGGCGATCACGGCCGCAGTCTGGGCCCGGTCCAGATCGCTCAGAAACCGCGAGTTCTGTCCCTTCAGCGCCTCTGCCTCGGACAGCGCCGACTTGGCCATCTCGCGCTGCTCGACGATCTGATCTGACAGCGACCGCGCATGCATCGCCAGTTTCGCATTCGCGGCGAACAGCTCGCGGCTTTTCTGTTCCAGCAGCCGTTCGGCCGCCAGTCTTGCCCTGCGTTCCTTCGCCAGCCGTTCCGCAATTTCCATGCCAGCTCGATCCGCCTTTGTGCAGCGCGCGACTGCCTGCAAACTTCGGCCAACTTGGCGCAACTAGATGAACACCTCCTTAGCCGCGATGGCGTGCCGCAACCGGCCCGAATCCTTGCCAATCGGCGGGTCGCCATGCGACGATCGACACAGATAATCTGGGAGGATTTTCGATGCGCGGTCTTGTTCTGGCAACTGTGACAGTGCTTTCGATGATCGGCGGCGTGGCCCTGTCGCAACCCATCGTGCCGGAAAAGCGGCTGGTGCTGAGCCAGGACGCCGATCTGCCCGGCGGCGATATCGCGACCTTTTTCGACACCACGCTCGAGGCGTGCGAACGGGCCTGCCTGTCGAGCGCGCAGTGCACCGCCTTCACCTTCAACACCAACAACAATTCGTGCTTTTCAAAGGCCAATCCCGGCGCGCCGACCTTCTTTCAGGGGGCCTATTCGGGGTTTGTCGTCACGGCCCCGGCGGGGGTCGAAGCCCGCGCGCAGGCCCGGCGGTCGGAACTGGGCTTTCTGGCGGACTGGGACATCGCCGCAGCCACCGCGCAGGCGGAAGCCATGGCCAACGCGCACGTCACCGATGCCTCGACTGCCGATGAACACCGAGCCTCGGCCGCAGCAGCCGAAGCGGAGGGCGATTTCGATCTGGCCGCGCGGTTTACCGGGGCAGCGCTGAACCTGACGGACGCGGCCGAAAGCTGGACCGACTATGCACGGCTGCTGCTGGCGGCGGGCAATGCGACGGGACCCGATCAGGGCGCCTACCGCGAACGGGCGTTCCAGGCTGCGATGAACGCCTATCTGCGCGCGGACAACGCGGCGCTGCAGCACACCGTGCTGGTCACGCTGGGTCAGGCGGCCGAGGTCATCGGGCGCGGGCGTGACACGGTGCAGGCGCTGCGCCTCGCGCAAACGCTGCAAGCGCGCGACGACACGGCGGTGGCGCTGGAAGACGCGATCGGGAAATACGGGTTCCGCATCGTCGACAACGAGATTCAGACCGATACACCGCGACCCCGCATCTGCGCCAACTTCTCGGAAAATCTGGTGGCGGCCGGGGTGGAGTACGCAAACTTCGTCCAGTTGCCCGAACCCGGCCTGTCGGTCGCATTCGACGGGTATCGCCAACTTTGCGTCGAGGGCGTCATGCGCGGCGCGCGGCTGACCGTCACGTTCCGCGAGGGATTGCCGGCGGGCGACGGCCAGACGCTGACCAGATCGGTTCCGATCACCGCCTACATCCGCGACCGCAGCCCCGGCGTGCGGTTTCCGGGCCGCGGCTATGTGCTGCCGCAGACTGGCGGGGCCTCGCTGCCGGTGGAAACGGTCAACACCACCAAACTGGACCTGACGCTGTTTCGAGTCACCGACCGCAACCTGTTGCGCGCCTTGCAGAACGGGTACTTCGGCACACCGATGGCCGACTATCAGGAGGGGTACTTCAACGGCGAAGTCGGTTCGCAGATCTGGACGGGTACGGCTGAAGTCGGTCAGGACATCAATACAGATGTCACCACCCGCCTGCCGATGGATGCCGCACTGGCCGATCAACCCGCCGGCATCTACGCGCTGAAGGCCGCCGTGCCGGGGGTCGATCCCTACGTGACCCCCGCCGCCTGGCAATGGTTTGTTGTGTCGGACCTGGGGTTGACGACCCTGACGGGCACGGATGCGCTGCATGTGTTCGTGCGATCGCTGGGCACGGCCGTGGCCAAACCCGGCGTGAGCGTCGAGTTGCTGAGCACGGCGAATGAAATTCTGGGCACGGCCATGACGGATGCGACGGGCTATGCCCGGTTCGATGCGGGCTTGCTGGCGGGCACGGGCGGCGCTGTGCCCGCGCTGGTGGTGCTGCGCGAAGGGTCGGGCGACGTGGCGTTCCTGTCGCTGACCGAACCGGAGTTCGATCTGTCCGACCGCGGGGTCGAGGGGCGCGAAGCGGCACCTCCGGTCGATGTGTTTCTGGCGACCGACCGCGGCGCCTACCGCGCTGGCGAAACGGTGCATGTCACAGCCCTGGCCCGCGATGGCCGGTCCGAGGCGATCACCGGTCTGCCGCTGACGGCGATCGTGCTGCGGCCGGATGGGGTCGAATATTCCCGGGCGCAGGCCAACGATACGGCGGGGGGGTATGTCTTTGGCCTGCCCATCGCGGGGTCGGCCCCGCGTGGCGTCTGGCGGCTGGAGGTCAAGGCGGACCTCGAGGCGGATGCGCTTGCCGCCACGACCTTCCTCGTCGAGGATTTCCTGCCCGAACGGATCGACTTCGACCTGACGCTGGCCGATGCCCCCATCCGCCTTGGCGATGCGCCGCAACTTGACGTCGACGCGCGCTATCTGTTCGGCGCGCCCGGTGCCGATCTGGCGGTCGAAGGCGAAGTCCTGTTGCGGGCTGCGCAGGCCCTGGACGCGTTTCCCGGTTTCGCCTTTGGTCGCCATGACGAGCCGTTCGACGCGCGTCAGGAAAGCTTTGGCGACATCCGCACCGATGCCGCGGGACAGGCGACGATCGACCTTGCCCTTCCCGAGGTCGACGATCCGCTGCGCCCGCTTGAGGCGCGCGTGACGGTCCGCGTCGCGGAAGGGTCGGGCCGGCCGGTCGAACGCCGCGTGTCGCGCCTTCTGACGCCGTCGCAGCCGATGATCGGCCTGAAACCGCTGTTCGAGGATGTGGTGGCCGAAGGCGCCGAAGCGCGCTTTCAGGTCATCGGCATCGGCCCCGATCTGACCCCCGCCCCGATGGCGGCGCGCTGGACGCTGACGCGGATCGAGACGACCTATCAGTGGTATCAAAGCTTCGGGAACTGGAACTGGGAGCCTGTGACCTCGCGCTCCGTCGTGGCAGAGGGCGACGTTGCCCTGGCGACGGGGCCGGTCGACATCGCGGCCCCCGTGCAGTGGGGCGAATACGAACTGCTGGTCGAACGCAGTGACGGTCAGGTCGCGGCAACCTCCACCACCTTCCAAGCCGGCTGGTATGCGCCCGCCGACGTGTCGGCCACGCCCGACACGCTGGAGCTGTCGCTGGATCGCGACGCCTACAAGCCCGGCGACACCGCCATGCTGCGCGTCGTGCCCCGCGCCGCCGGAACCGCGCTGATTTCCGTGTTGTCGAACCGCCTGATCGCCATGCAGGCGGTCGAGGTGGTCGAGGGCGAAAACCTGATTCCGATCGAGGTGACCGATGACTGGGGAACCGGCGTCTATGTCACGGCGCAGGTCGTGCGACCGATGGACGTGGCGGCGGGTCGCAACCCGGCCCGCGCGCTGGGGTTGACCCATGCCAGCATCGACCCCGGCGCACGCGCGCTGCAAGCGACCATCGAGACGGCCGCCGAGGCCGCTCCGCGCGGCCCGATGGAGATCGCCGTCAAGGTGGACGGTGTGGCGGCGGGTGACACCGCCTTTGCCACGATTGCCGCGATAGACGTCGGTATTCTCAACCTGACCCGCTTTGCCGCCCCGGATCCGCAGGACCACTATTTTGGCCAGCGCAAGCTGGGGGTGGGCATCCGCGACATCTATGGCCGGTTGATCGACGGACTGAACGGCGCTGCGGGCACGGTCCGCTCGGGCGGGGATGCGGGCGCACAGGCCCGTTTGCAGTCGCCGCCGCCGACCGAGGAACTGGTGGCCTATTTCACCGGCCCGGTGCAGGTCGGCGCCGACGGGTATGCCCGCGCCCGCTTTGATCTGCCGTCGTTCAACGGCACGGTCAAGGTGATGGCCGTCGTCTGGTCCGACCGTGGCGTCGGGCAGGCCAGCACCGATGTGCTGGTCCGCGACCCTGTGGTCGTGACCGCCAGCCTGCCGCGCTTTCTGGCACCGGGCGACGAGTCGCGTCTGCTGCTGGAGATCGTTCACGCGACCGGCCCGACCGGCCGGATGTCGCTGGATGTGTCGTCCAGCGGCCTGACGCTGGGCGCCGTGCCGTCCGGGTTCGATCTGGGCGACAAGGCCAAGGCGGTCTATGCCATTCCGGTGACCGCCGGCGCGGCGGGTCTGCAGACGATCGAAGTCGCGCTCGTGACGCCCGACGGCAAGCAGCTGAGGAAGAGGCTGACGATTCCGGTGCAGGTCAACGACCCAGCCATCGTGCGGGTGTCCCGGCTCGACCTCGCGCGGGGGCAAAGCTTCACCTTCGACGAGAATGCCTATGCCGGCCTTGACCCGCAGACGGCCCGGGCAACCATGGCCGTGGGCCCGATCGCGCGCTTGAACGCCCCCGGTGTGCTGTCGGCGCTGGACCGCTATCCCTATGGCTGCACCGAACAGATCACGTCGAAGGCGCTGCCGCTCCTCTACTTCGACACGGTGGCACAAGCGATGCGCCTTCCCGGCGCCGACAATATCGCCGCACGGATCGAGCAGGCGGTGGCCGAGGTCCTGACCAACCAGTCTTCGAGTGGCGGCTTCGGTCTTTGGGGGCCGCAGGACGGCGACATGTGGCTGGATGCCTTTGTCACCGACTTCCTCAGCCGCGCGCGGGCCCGCGGATTTGCGGTGCCGGACGCAGCGTTTCGGCAGGCATTGGATAACCTGCGCAATCAGGTCAACTACTATGCCGATTTCGATACCGGCGGCGAGCCGTTGGCCTATGCGCTGATGGTTCTGGCCCGCGAAGGGGCTGCGGCGGTGGGCGATTTGCGATACTACGCCGACGTCAAGGGCGATGCCTTTGCCACCCCGACAGCGCAGGCGCAACTCGGCGCGGCGCTGGCCAGCTATGGGGACCAGCCGCGCGCAGACGCGATGTTCCGCAAGGCGGCGGCGGCGCTGCAGGCGCAGACCGGGACGGATACCGAACAGATCTTCCGCGCCGATTATGGCACCGCCTATCGCGACGCGGCGGCGGTGCTGACGCTTTCAGCAGAATCGGGATCGACGGCGGTCGACCGAGAGGCGCTGACCGACCGGATCTCCGGCACCCGTGCCCTGTCGACGCAAGAGGCGACGTGGACCCTGCTCGCCGCCAACGCCCTGATCGACCGACCCGGAGCGGAGGGGATCACGATCGACGGCGCCCCCGCCACGGGGCCGCTGGTGCAGGTGCTGGACGGCGCGGTGACCCGACCGGTCGTCGTCACCAACACCTCTGCCGCGGACACCACGCTGACGATCACCAGCTATGGCGTGCCTTTGCAGCCTGAGCCGGCGGGAGGCAACGGATATGCGATCACCCGGACGTACTACGCGATGGACGGGCAGGCGGTGCCGCTCGACAAGGTCGCCGTGGGCGACCGGCTGGTGGTGGTGCTGGAGGTGACGCCGTTCGCCCGTGGCGAGGCGCGGCTGATGGTCACCGATCCGCTGCCCGCCGGGTTCGAGATCGACAACCCGAACCTGATCACCGGGGGGGCGGTCGCCAACCTCGACTGGCTGCAGACCGAGACCAACGTGGCACACAGCGAGTTCCGGCAGGATCGGTTTCTGACCGCGATCGACCGCTTCGATCCCAACCCGTTCAAGCTTGCCTACATCGTGCGGGCTGTGTCACCGGGGGCGTTCCACCACCCCGCAGCCTCGGTCGAGGATATGTATCGTCCTGATTTCAAAGCGCGATCCGAAACCGGCCGCGTGACGATCGCCGAGTGAAGCCCAGGCGGATCTTGCTGGCTGCGGCGGCGGGCCTGTGGCTGGCCGCGTTTGGTCGCGATCGGTTCGATGACTGGATCGATGCCACGGACCTGCCGTCGCTGATGGTGCAAACCTCGGTCGAAGTGCTGGATCGCCAAGGGAATCTGCTGCGGGCCTACACCGTGGCCGATGGGCGCTGGCGGCTGGCGGCAGGGCCGGTAGACGCGGGCTATCTCGCGCTGCTGGTCGCCTACGAGGACAAGCGGTTTTACGACCACGCCGGGGTGGACCCGAAGGCGGCGCTGCGGGCGGTGGGGCAGGCGCTGTGGAACGGGCAGGTGGTGTCGGGTGGATCGACGCTGACGATGCAGGTCGCGCGGTTGCTGGAAGAGTCGGGGACCGGTGCTTGGGTGGGCAAACTGCGGCAAGCGCGGGTGGCACTGGCGTTGGAGCGGCGGTTGACCAAACCGGAAATCCTGCAGCTTTATCTGCATCTTGCACCGTTTGGTGGCAACCTCGAAGGTGTGAGGGCGGCCAGCCTTTCGTATTTTGGTAAAGAACCGGCCCGCCTGACACCGGCCGAGGCGGCGCTGCTGGTGGCCATCCCGCAGGCGCCCGAATCGCGCCGCCCCGACCGGTCGGTGGACCGGGCGACCATCGCCCGCGACCGGGTGCTGGCGCGGGGGGCGCGGGACGGTACTTTCGAGCCGGATCAAGTCGATGCCGCCCGGACCGAAGCCGTGCCGGCGCGCCGCAAGGCCTTTCCGGCCCACGCCGCGCATCTGGCGGATCGCGCGCGGCGGGATGATCCGGCCTCGCTCCGCCATCGCCTGACGATCGACCGTAACCTGCAGGTCGCGTTGGAAACCCTCGCGGCGGATGTGGTGGCGGGGCAGGGCGCGCGGTTGGGGGTGGCGCTGGTGGTTGCGAACCACCTGACTGGCGAGATCCTCGCCTCGGTCGGTTCGGCCGGATTTTCGGATGCGCGCGGCGGCTACGTTGACATGACATCGGCGCTGCGCAGCCCGGGATCAACACTCAAGCCGTTGATTTACGGTCTGTCTTTCGACGAGGGGTTGGCCCATCCGGAAACTGTGATCGACGACAGGCCCAGCGATTTTGCGGGCTACCGTCCGCAGAATTTCGACCGGCAGTATCACGGCGCGGTAAGGGTGCGCGAGGCGCTGCAATTGTCGCTGAACATTCCCGTCGTGGCACTGACCGAAGCGTTGGGGCCTGCCAAACTGTTGGCGGCGCTGGACCGGGCCGGGGTCGATTTCGTGGTGCCGGGGGGGCAGCCGGGGTTGGCGGTGTCGCTGGGCGGGGTCGGGGTGACCTTGCAGGACATGGTGCAACTTTATGCCGCCATCGCAAGGGGTGGTGTGTCGCTGCCGCTGTCCTACCGGATGGAGGGGCAGCGGGCCGAGGGACAGCGGGTGCTGGGGGCCTCGGCGGCGTGGCAGGTCGGGGATATTCTGGCAGGGCTGGCCCCGCCGCCGGGCGCGCCGGAAAACCGGCTGGCCTACAAGACCGGCACCAGCTATGGCCACCGCGACGCGTGGGCCATCGGGTTTGACGGGGCCCATGTCATCGGCGTCTGGCTGGGCCGCCCGGATGGCACGCCTGTTCCGGGGGCGTTCGGGGCCGATCTGGCCGCGCCCGTGCTGTTTCAGGCTTTTGCACGGCTGAAGCCCGACCTGACACCACAGCCGCCCGCGCCATCTGCTACGCTGTTGGTTTCAAACGTGGAATTGCCGCAGCCGTTGCAGAAATTCCGGTCGCGCAACGCCGCGTTTCAGCCCGATCCCGACGGCCCGGCCGTGGCGTTTCCGCCCGACGGAGCCGAGGTGGAACTGCTGGCCGAGGGGCTGATGGTGCGGGTCGCGGGCGGTCGCGCGCCGTTTACCTGGCTGGTGGACGGCCGTCCGGTGGCGCTGCAGATGCGCGCGCGGCAGGCGATGCTGTCGGACCCCGGACGCGGTTTCGTGACCCTGTCGGTGATCGATGCCGAGGGGCGGTCGGCGCGGGCAAAGGTGCGGCTGCAGTAGGGTATGATCTACGTCGGCATCGCGTATGGCTTACGTACGGCTTTGCGCATGACGTTTCAGACCCGCTCGATCCCCAGGGCGATGCCCTGACCGCCGCCGATGCACATGGTTACAAGCGCAGTGCGGCCACCCGTCCGCTCCAACTCGTGCAGCGCCTTGACGACCAGCATCGCGCCGGTTGCGCCCACCGGATGCCCCAACGCCACCGCGCCGCCGTTCGGGTTCACGCGCGCCGGATCGAGGCCAAGGTCGCGAGAGACGGCGATGGCCTGCGCCGCGAACGCCTCGTTCGATTCGACCAGATCGAAATCGCCGGGTGCCATCCCAAGCTTGGCGCACAGCGCGCGCACCGCCGGGATCGGGCCAAGCCCCATCACCCTAGGATCGACGCCGGCATGGGCATAGCCCATGATCCGCGCCCGCGGTGCCATCCCCGGCGCCATCCGTGCCAGAACCAGCGCCGCCGCCCCGTCGTTGATGCCGCTGGCGTTGCCCGCCGTGACCGTGCCGTCTTTCTGGAATACCGCGCGCAAGGCGGCAAGCGCTTCGGCCGAGGTCGCCTTGGGGTGTTCATCGACCGAGAACCGGACGGTGCCTTTGCGGCTTTCCATCTCGATCGGCACGATCTGCGATTCGAAACGCCCTTCGGCGATCGCCGTTGCCGCGCGGGTCTGGCTGGTCAACGCGAAGGCGTCCTGATCGGCGCGGGTGATGCCGTACTGCGCCGCCACGTTTTCGGCCGTGACGCCCATGTGTCCGGTGCCGAACGGGCAGGTCAGTGCGCCGGTCATCATGTCGAGCGCCCGGGTGTCGCCCATCTTCTGGCCGAAGCGCGCGGCGGGCAGGATGTAGGGCGAACGGCTCATGCACTCGGCCCCGCCGGCCAGCGCCATGGCGGCGTCGCCCAGCATCAGCGCCTGAACCGCCGACACCACCGCCTGCGCCCCCGACCCGCACAGCCGGTTGACGTTCATCGCTGGAACGCTGTCGGGGATGCCCGCCGCAATGGCCGCGACGCGCGACAGATACATGTCGCGTGGTTCGGTGTTGATGACATGGCCGAACACGACATGGCCGATCTGCCCCGGTTCGACCCCGGCGCGCGACAGGGCCGCGCGGGTCGCCGCCGCCGCGAGGTCGATCGGCGGCACGCCTGACAGCGACCCGCCAAAGCTGCCGATGGCGGTGCGCGCGGCCGAAAGGATGACGATGTCGGTCATTGGGCCTCTGTCCGTGTGTTCGTGGCAAGGCTGACGCAAATCCCACAGCCGTGCAAGCCGCAGCGATTGACACCGCCGCGGCGGCGGGGGAAACGCAGCACAGCGCAAAGGAAAATCGTGTGCGACAGGCCCTGACCGACAATTTTGGCCTGCTGTTCGCAGGCACCGCGACCTTTGTGCTGATGGGCGCGGGGCAGTCGGTCTACGGGCCTGCGATGCCGGCGTTCGACCGTGCCTATGGCATCGGCGTGGGGACGGCGGGGCTGGTCGTTTCGGCGCATTGGGTCGGCTGTTTTGCTGGCGTGGCGGTAATGTATCTGCGCGGCGCGCTGATCGGGCCGCGGGTGGTGCTGGCCGTCATGGGGCTGGGGGCCGCCGTGATCGCCGCGGGCCTGGGGTGGAGCGCCACGCTGCTGGGCGCGCTGGTGTTCGGCATCGGGTATGGCGGATCGACGGTCGTCTTCAACCCGCGGTTTCTGCGGGCGTTCCGGGCCCGCGGGCCGGGGATGATGAGCCTTCTGAACGCCAGTTTCGGGGTCGGTGCGATTGCGGCGCCTTTGGTGTTCGTGGCGCTGGGGACCGATCCGGGGTGGACCTTTGGTCTGATCGCGGGGCTTTGCGCGCTGGTCTGGCTGGGGTCTGCGCGGGCGGGTGGCGGGGTGGCCGGGGTGCAGGCCACGGGCCGGTTCCGTCCGGATTGGCTGATCCTGGGGTTCGGCGCGGTTGCGATCGGGATGGAGGCTTGTCTGATCGGTCTGGGCCCCAGTGCGCTGATCGCGGCCGGCCAGACCGAGGTCGATGCCGCGCGCCTGTTGTCGGCGTTCTTCGTGGCGTTTCTGGGCGCGCGGGTGGTGCTGATCTTTACCGCGCATCTGGTGGGCGCGTTCACCTTGTTCACCGGCGCGATGGCCGCCGCCTGCGGGCTGGCGGTGGCGGCGGCGCTGGTGAGCCCGCCGGTGTTCTTCGTCTGTCTTGGCGCATCGGCGGCGCTGTTCTTTCAGGGGTTCTACGTTACGGCACAGGCGCGGATGGGGGATGATCCGCGCGTGGCACCCACCATCATCGCGGCGGGTCTGGTCGGGGGAATCGTGTCGCCGTTGCTGCTGACGGGGGTGTCGGGTGCGCTGGGCGAGGTCGGGTTCTTTTGGGTGATTGCCGGGGTGGCCGGGCTGATGGCGGGGGCGGCCCTGGCGCTGCGGGGACGGGTCACCGGGGAGGCCGCGTCGGGCGGATCCACCCATGCGTGAGCCGCGCAAGTTCGGCCCGACACGGGGCGAGTTGTGGTTCTGGCTGGTCGTGGCGGCAGGCGGGCTGGCGATGATGGTGCTGACCCTGATCGTGCGGCGCCCCAGCGGGCCGGCGCTGTTCGAGGTGTTCGCGATCCCGGCCCTGCTGTTCGGCTGGCTTGGCCTGCGATCGATCGTTCGGCTTATCGGCCGCGACCACCCTGAGGATTGAGCGCGAACCGGCCGTCTTCGGTCAGCAGCCATGCCTTGCGGCCCTCGATCACCACCGCAGAGACCGGGCCGCCGTAGGCCGCGCTCGAATCGATGTTCAGCCGGTTGCCGTAATGCGTGGCGGCGGCCAGCGCGGTGTGGCCGTGCACCACCAGGGGGCCGTGGCTTGCGGGTTCCGACAGGAAAGGCTCGCGGATCCAGACCAGGTCGGTTTCGGTCTGCTGATCCAGCGCCACGAACGGGCGGATGCCTGCATGCACGAACAAGGCGTCGCCCCGCCGATACATCGCGGGGCAGCGGTTCAAAAAGGCGACATGGGCCGCCGGGACGGCCGCGATCGCATCAGCGTGGACGGCCGCGACGGGGCGGTCGCCGGCACTGCGCACGCCGTAACTGTGCAGCGTCGCCGCGCCGCCCAGACGCGGATGCAGCCACGACAAGTCTGCCCGCAGGCCCGGGTCCTGCGCGGTCGGGTCGGCCAGAAAGGTCGTGAACATCCGGTCATGATTGCCCTTCAGCACGATCCAGTCGCGGCCCGCCTCGATCCCGGCGCGCAGCAGCGCGATCACGCCCGCCGAATTCGGCCCCCGGTCTACCAGATCGCCGACATGCACCACCGGCGCCGCGCCATAGCGGGCCGCATCGGCCGCGATCAGATCATGCGCGACGCAAAGCAGGTCGAGATGGCCGTGGATGTCGCCGATGGCGTAGGTGTGCATGCGCTGTCCGTTCCTGCCGCAGGCACCGTGCCCGCGGACCGATTGCGTGGCGCGGGGCACTGGGCCCCACGCCTCAGAGGGATATTGGCGCCGGTGCGAAAGGGCAAGGGTGCCTCCGGTCCGGCGCGGTCACACCGGGTTGCACTCCGTCACCGTCGGACCAAAGCGGAACGCCCAGGTTTCCAGCCGCGGCGCCTCGAGGTCCTGCCCCAGCGCCGCGGCCAGATCGACCAGCGCCTGCCCCCCGTCGCCCGAGAAATCCATCCGGTATTCGACCGCGCAGTCAAAGGCGTCGGGGGCCGTTTCGGTGCAAGTGCCGAAGGCGATCTCGGCGAAGGTCATCGCCCCGATGTCGAAGGCCTGGCGCGCGGGGTCGCGCGTCAGGTTCTGCACGAACGTTCCCGCCGAGGTCAGGGTTTCGGTCGCCTCGCGCGCCGTTTCCAGAAGGCAGGCTTTCGCCCGGTCTTCGGGAAAGCCGTCGCAGGCGGCCAGAAACAGAACGAACGGCAGTGCGGCGCGTTTCATCGGTGATCCTTTCCGGCGGGGTCAGACATCGAAACGCAACGGTTTGACCTGCTGGAACATGCCGGTGTTTTCCAGCGTTTCGACGACCTTCGGGTTGATCGGCTGGTCGAGGTAGATGATTGCGATCGCCTCTTGCCCCGCCCCCGACCGGCCGAGCGTGAAGTTGGCGATGTTCACGCCGTTCTTGCCCAGCGTCATCCCCAAAAGGCCGATGATGCCCGGCACGTCCTCGTTCGTCGTGTAAAGCATGTCCTCGCCGATTTCGGCGTCGATGTTGATGCCCTTGATCTGGATGAAGCGCGGCTTGCCGTCGGAAAAACAGGTGCCCGCGACCGAGCGTTCGCGTTTGTCGGTGACCATCGTCACCTTGATGTAGGCGTCGAACACCCCCGACTTGTCCTGCCGGGTGGTCGAGATCTGGATGCCGCGCTCTTTGGCGACGATGGGGGCCGACACGAGGTTCACATCCGGGTTCGCCGCCTTCATCACCCCGGCGATCACGGCCGAATTGAGCGCGGGCAGGTTCATCGTGGTCACCGTCCCGTCGTAGAGGATATTGATCGCCTTGATCGGCTCATCCGTCATCTGGCCGATGAAGGCACCCAGATGGCTGGCGAGCTTGATCCATGGCCCCATCACTGCCGCCTCTTCGGCGGTGACCGACGGCATGTTCAGCGCGTTCTGCACGGCCCCGGTCAACAGGTAGTCCGACATCTGTTCGGCCACCTGCAACGCGACATTCTCTTGCGCCTCGGTCGTTGCGGCCCCCAGATGCGGGGTGACGACGACGTTCGGCAGGTTGAAGAGCAGGCTTTCGGTGGCGGGTTCGGTTTCGAACACATCGAGCGCCGCACCTGCGACATGGCCCGATTGCAACGCCGCGACGAGCGCCTGCTCGTCGATCAGCCCGCCGCGCGCGCAGTTGATGATGCGCACGCCTTTTTTCGTCTTGGCGAGGTTTTCCGCCGACAGGATGTTGCGCGTCTTGTCGGTCATCGGCACGTGCAGGGTGATGAAATCGGCGCGGGCCAGTAGATCGTCAAGCTCGACCTTGGTCACGCCCAGGGTTTTCGCGCGCTCTTCCGACAGGAAGGGATCGTAGGCCACCACCTTCATGTGCAGGCCGATCGCGCGGTCGCAGACGATGCCGCCGATGTTGCCCGCGCCGATCACGCCCAGCGTCTTGTTGAACAGCTCCACGCCCATGAAGCGCGACTTTTCCCACTTGCCGGCATGGGTGCTGGCATTCGCCTCGGGCAGTTGGCGCGCCACGGCAAACATCATCGCGATGGCATGTTCGGCTGTGGTGATCGAGTTGCCGAAGGGTGTGTTCATCACGATCACCCCCTTTTTGGACGCCGCCGGAATGTCGACGTTGTCGACGCCGATGCCGGCGCGGCCGATCACCTTGAGCCGGGACGCGCCTTCCAGCAGTTTGGCGGTGACCTTGGTGGCCGACCGGATGGCGAGGCCGTCATACTGGTCGATGATCGCGAAGAGGGCATCTTTGTCCTTGCCGAGTTTCGGCATGTAGTCGACCTGGACGCCACGGTCGCGGAAGATCTGGACGGCAGTTTCGGAAAGTTCGTCGGACACGAGAACACGGGGTGCCATTTGGGGCTCCATTGTTGGGGGAACGGCAGGGTGAACCCCCGCCCTACGTAGGTCGGGGTTCACCCCGACTCTGGCGATCAACCTTGCGCCGAAATCTCGGCATGAAACGCATGCGCGACCCACGGCATCAGGGCGGCAACATCCGCCGTTTCCACCGTCGCCCCGCACCAGATGCGCAAACCCGGGGGCGCATCGCGGTAGCTGCCCGCATCCAGCGCCACGCCGGCCTGTTCCAGCCGTTTCGTCACCGCCTTGGCGAAGGCCGCACCATCGGTGATGCGCGGGTCGGTGAATTTAAGGCAGACAGAAGTTGTCGAGGCCGTCGTCGGGTCCTCGGCAAGGTTCGACAGCCACGGGTTTTCGGCGCTGAACGCGTGGATCACCGCCGCATTGGCGTCACAGCGGGCGATCAGGGCAGGCAGGCCGCCGATGGATTTCGCCCAGTTCAGCGACACGAGGTAATCCTCGACCGCCAGCATGGACGGGGTGTTGATGGTTTCGCCTGCGAAGATGCCTTCGATCAGTGTGCCCTTCGAGGTCAGGCGAAAGATCTTGGGCAGCGGCCACGGGGGCGTGTATGTTTCCAGCCTCTCGACCGCGCGGGGCGACAGGATCAGCACACCGTGCGCGCCTTCGCCGCCCAACACCTTCTGCCAAGAGAAGGTCACGACGTCGAGCTTGTCCCACGGCAACTCCATCGCGAAGGCGGCGCTGGTCGCGTCGCAGATCGTCAGGCCTTTGCGGTGGGCGGGGATGGCGTCGCCGTTGGGCAGGCGCACGCCAGAGGTGGTGCCGTTCCAGGTGAACACCACGTCGGCATCGAAATCGACGGTCGCCAGATCGACGATCTGGCCGTAGGGGGCGATCTTCACGCGGGCGTCAAGCTTCAGCTGCTTGACGGCATCGGTCACCCAGCCTTCGCCGAACGACTCCCACGCCAGCATCTCGACCGGGCGCGCGCCCAGCAGCGTCCACATCGCCATTTCGACCGCGCCGGTGTCGGACCCCGGGACGATGCCGATCCGGTAGCCGTCGGGCACGCCAAGGATGCTGCGGGTCAGGTCGATGGCTTGTTTGAGTTTGGCTTTGCCCACGCTCGCCCGATGCGACCGGCCCAGGGGGGCGTCGGCGAGCAGATCGAGGGAATATCCGGGGATTTTGGCGCAGGGGCCAGATGAGAAGCGCGGGTTTGCCGGGCGCAACGCCGGTTCGGGCAGATCAGACATGCTATCCTTCCAGATAAACGCCCCTCGTTGGGGAGGGGTTTCCCACCCGCCGGGCTATCCGGTCGGGCGGGGTGGCGCAAGCGGAAAAATCGGCGTAAAGCGCCGTTTGACCGCCCGAAACCGACGCTGACCAGGACCGTTGATGTACATTGCCACGCTGCTGACCGACCCTGCCCGCCCGGTGCTGGACCGCATGACGGTCGAGTCGCTGCGCAACGCGTGGGGCGGCGGCGATGCGGTCTGGCTCGATCCGGCTGTGGCGGCAGAGTTCGCGATCCCGGCTGTTCCGGCGAACCGGTGGGAGGTGTGGCAGGGCCTGCAGGGGATCGGGGTCGACCTGGTGGTGCAGCCTGCCGCGGGTCGGCGCAAGCGGCTGTTGCTGGCCGACATGGACAGCACGATGATCGCGCAAGAATGCATCGATGAGCTGGCGGACGAGGCGGGCGTGGGCGCGCATGTGGCGGCGATCACGGCGCGGGCGATGAACGGCGAGATCGCGTTCGAGGCTGCGCTGCGCGAGCGGGTCGCGCTGCTGGCTGGCCAGCCCGGGACGGTGATCGCGCAGGTGCTGCGCGACCGGATCACCTTGACGCCGGGCGGTCGGGCGCTGGTGGCCACGATGAAGGCGCAGGGCGGTCATGCCGCGCTGGTGTCGGGCGGGTTCACCGCTTTCACAGGGCCGGTCGCGGCACGGCTGGGGTTCGACGAGCACCGCGCAAACGTGCTGCTGGTGGATCAGGGGGTTCTGACCGGGCGCGTGGCCGAGCCGATCCTGGGCCGCGAGGCCAAGGTGCAGGCGCTGCGCGAGATTTCCGCCCTTCTGGGTCTGACGCCTGCCGATGTGCTGGCGGTGGGGGACGGGGCGAACGATCTGGGCATGCTGGGGCTTGCGGGCGCGGGCATTGCACTGCATGCCAAGCCGTCGGTCGCCGCGCAATGCGACATCCGGATCAACCACGGCGACCTGACCGCGCTTTTGTATCTACAGGGGTATGCCCGCGAGGATTTTGTGACCGTGACCGAAGGAATAAACGAATGATCGTTCGCCCTGCCGAACTGCGCGATGCCGCAGGCATGACCGAGTTGCAGAACGCCGTGATTCGCATCGGTGGCACCACGGCGCACGAGGTGGAACGTAATCCTGATGATCTGGCCCGCGCCTATCTGACCGGGCCGAACGTTCTGTGCGCCCATGTGGCCGAAGAGGCGGGCCGTATCATCGGGTTTCAGGTTCTGGGGCTTTATCCCGGCATGCCCGACCGCTGGGGCGATATCGGAACGTTCGTTCACCCTGACATCCAGCGCGGTGGCGTCGGGGCGGCGCTGTTCGCGGCCACGTTAGACTGGGCGCGCGCGCATAGTGTGCCGACCCTGCTGGCGGTGATCCGGGCTGACAACGTCGTCGGCCTTGGCTACTACACCAAACGCGGTTTCGTCGACTATGGCACCGAACCCGACATCACGCTGAAGGACGGGCGCGTGGTGGGGCGGATCGCCAAACGGTTCGACGTGCCGGCGTGATCATGCCTGCGCTTGCCGGGTAGGGCGGGGTTCACCCCGCCGACCGTCAATCCCGCAACAGCTCGTTGATCGAGGTTTTCGACCGGGTCTGTGCATCGACTTTCTTCACGATCACCGCGCAGTACAGGTTTACCCCGTTCTTCGACGGCAGCGACCCCGCGACCACCACCGACCCTGCCGGCACCTCGCCATACATCACCGCGCCGGTTTCACGATCGACGATCTTGGTGGACTGCCCGATGAACACGCCCATCCCCAGCACTGAGCCTTCGCGGATGATGCAGCCCTCGACCACCTCGGACCGCGCGCCGATGAAACAGTTGTCCTCGATGATCGTCGGGCCGGCCTGCATCGGTTCCAGAACGCCGCCGATCCCGACGCCGCCCGACAGATGCACATTCTTGCCGATCTGCGCGCAGGACCCGACCGTGGCCCAGCCATCGACCATCGTGCCTTCATCGACAAAGGCACCCACGTTCACGAACGACGGCATCAACACCACTCCCCTCCCGATATAGGCCGACCGCCGCACGATGCTGCCCGGCACCGCGCGGAAACCGGCATCGCGCCACTGGTTTTCCCCCCAGCCGTCGAATTTTGACGGAACCTTGTCCCACCACGTCGCCTGCCCGTTGCCGCCGCCGATCACGCCCATGTCGGTCAGCCGGAACGACAACAGCACCGCCTTCTTGGCCCACTGGTTGACGTGCCAATCCGACCCACGCTTTTCCGCCACCCTCAGCGTGCCTGCATCCAGCGCCGCCAGCGTCGCCTCGACCGCGTCGCGCGCCGCGCCTTCGGTGGTCACCGACAGGCTGTCGCGGGCCTCCCATGCGGCGTTGATGGCGGGCTCCAGGGCTTCGGTCATGGCGGCTTGGGTCAAGGCAGGCCTCGTTTAGCGGTTTGCGGTTGGTGCAATGGGCTATAAGGCTTGCATCTGACCCGCGCAATGCGCCGCTGCCCGAAGGCCAACATGCAAGACGAACCCCGCGCCCATCCGTTTCGTGACAGCAAGCAGGATGTGAAAACCGCCCGCCATGTGCCCGACACGCCGCAGACCCGCGCGCCCGCATACCGGCTGGCCTATGCCGATCTGGATTTCCTGACGCGCGAGGAATTGCGCCCGGTCCGCCTGCAACTGGAACTGCTGAAGCCGCAACTGGTGATGGACGAGGCTGGCATCACGTCAACCATCGTGCTGTTCGGCGGCGCGCGCATCCCCGACCCCGCCCGCCGCGACACCGCGCGGACGCCGGAACTGGCGGACCTGTCGCATTACTATGACGAGGCGCGGCGATTTGCGGCCGTGATGACGACCCGCAGCCTGCTGACCGGCGGCCGCGAAGGCGTGATCTGCACCGGTGGCGGCCCGGGTGTGATGGAGGCGGGAAACCGTGGCGCCGACGATGCGGGCGGCGCGTCGATTGGGCTGAACATCGTGCTGCCGCATGAACAGGCGCCCAACGCCTATGTCACGCCGGACCTGTCGTTCAACTTTCACTACTTTGCCATCCGCAAGATGCATTTCCTGATGCGGGCCCGCGCGATCTGCGTGTTTCCGGGTGGGTTCGGCACGCTGGACGAAATGTTTGAAAGCCTGACACTGATCCAGACCGGGCGGATGAAGCCCGTGCCGTTTCTGCTGTTCGGGCAGGCATGGTGGGAAAAGATCATCAACTGGCAGGCGCTGGCGCAGGCCGGGGTGATTGCTGAACGCGACCTCGCGCTGTTCCAGTTCGTCGAAACGGCAGAAGAGGCGGTTGCGGTGATCGACGGCTGGCCTGTGGTCTAGGGGGGTATGTGATGGACGAAACGAAGCCGGAAAAGGTGAAACGCCCGCAGCAGGTCTACACGCTGCTGGTCGAGGTGGGCCGCAAGGCCGGCGACGGATTGCCGGCCAAATCGACCGGGGCCGGGCTGGTGGTCTATGCCAGCGGCGTGGACGAGGCCGAGGCGGTGCGCGAAACCGTGGCGATTCTGAAAGAGGCCGATCTGGCGCCGCTGGACGTGTCGGGCTATGGCACGCTGGACGAACGGCTGGCCGACGGCGACGAGATCGAGCCGGAAGAGCGCGCCCTGATGCAGCGGGCGCTGGACGAAAACTCGGTGATCGTGGCGCAGATGAACCCGTTCTTCGACTGACGGCTAAAGAACCAGCACCATGTCGCGGTGCGCGATGCCGGCGTCCAGATACTCGGGCCCCTGCGCCACGAACCCGAGGCTGGCGTAGAACCCCAGCGCGTGGGTCTGCGCGCCCAGCTTGACCCGCTTTGCGCCGGGCAGTTCGCGCGCGACCGCGACCGCGGCCTGCATCAGCGCGGCCCCCAGACCCTGCCCGCGTTGGTCGGCCAGCACGCAGACCCTGCCGACCTTGACAGTGTCACCGCCCAGCAGCAAGCGCGCCGCGCCGACCGGGCGACCGTCGCGCCGTGCCAGAAGGTGCAGCGCCGCGTCGTCCAGATCATCGAGTTCGTCCGCCTCGGACACGCCCTGCTCCTCGATGAACACGGTGCGGCGCAGGGCACGGCAGGTGGCAAGATCGCTCGTCAGGGCAATCGACAGCGTCACGCGAAATAGTCCCGCAGGATGCGGCCGTAGATGGCCTTCAGCGCGTGGATCTGCGTGACCGGCACCCGTTCGTCGATCTGGTGCATGGTGCGGCCCACCAGGCCGAATTCGACGACCGGGCAGTGATCCTTGACGAAGCGTGCGTCCGACGTGCCGCCCGAAGTCGACATCTGCGGTGTCACCCCGGTTTCGGCCTGCACCGCGCCCGCGACGAGCGCCGAAAACGTGCCGGGCGGGGTCAGGAAGCTTTCGCCCGAGATCGTGATGCGGGGGGTGATCTGCACGCCGGTTTCAGCCGCGACCGCCGCGGCATGGCCCCGCAGCCAGTCCGACAGGCTGGCCCCGGAATGGGCGTCGTTGAAGCGGATGTTCACCGTCGCGCGCCCTTGGGCCGGAATCACGTTGGTGGCCGGATTGCCGCAGTCGATCGTGGTGATCGCCAGCGTGGAGGCGTCGAAATGCGCGGTGCCCGCATCGAGCGGCTCGGCCTCGAGCCGGGCCAGCAGGCGCACCAGCGCCTGCATCGGGTTCTTGGCGCGGTGCGGATAGGCGGAATGGCCCTGCACGCCCTGCGCCGAAAAATGCGCGGTCATCGACCCGCGGCGGCCGATCTTCATCATGTCGCCCAGCGTGTCGGGGCAGGTCGGCTCGCCCACCAGGCAATGCGTCATCCGCTCGCCCTGCGCCGCCATCCAGTCCAGCAGCGCCACGGTGCCGTCGGTGGCGTCGCCTTCTTCGTCGCCGGTGATGGCCAGGATCACCGCGCCGTCCGGAGGCGTTTGCCGCACGAAATCGACCGCCGCCGCCGCAAAGGCCGCGACGCCTGATTTCATGTCGGTCGCGCCGCGCCCATACATCCAGCCATCGACGACGGTCGCCCCGAACGGGTCTTGGGTCCAGGCCGCGGTGTCACCCACCGGTACCACATCGGTGTGGCCGTTGAAGCCGAAGCTGCGGTTGGCCCCGGCCACCCCCCAGCGGGCGTAAAGATTGGCCACCCCGCCCCGATCGACGCGGGTGCAGTGAAAGCCGGCAGGCTCCAGCAGTGCCTGCAGCAGATCCAGCGCGCCGCCTTCGGCTGGCGTCACCGAGGGGCAGCGGATCAGGCGGGCGGTCAGATCGGCGGGGTCGACGGGGGTGTGCGGCATCAAAGGCTCCTTGCCGCACCAGCGATAGCGGGTCGGGGCGCGCGTCACAACCGGCCGGATTCAGGAAAACCGCATGACAGCGCGCTGCGTTGCCCGTATCTTGCACGCAAGAAACGTCCCGAGGCAGGACAGACAGCGGGCCAACGTGCCCGAAAACCCCGGATGCGTCCCCGCGAGCGGGGACGTCTCCCGATGACGAGGCAGGCATGTGGACCCATCCCGCTGACATCTCCGCGTGAGCGACTGGATCGCCCTGTCGGACCGCCGCGACCCGCGTTTCGCCACCACGGGCGCAATCATCCCGCGGGGGATCTTCGTGATCGAATTCGCGCTGCCGCTGACGGGAAGCGTGGTGATTCTGAACCACCAGACCGATGGTGCGGGTCTGCGCACCCTGTCGGTGTTTCTGGAGCCCGAGGTGGGGCTGATGGTTCTGCATCGCCGGGGGTCAGCCGTGCGGCGCCACGTGCTTGCCGGGCCGCTGCCCTTGGCGCAAGGGGTGGGCCGGTTGAGTTTCGCGTTCGACACGACCCGCGATCACTGGCGGATGCAGCTGGATGTGTCGGGGGGCGGCGAGCCCGTCTGGGCCACCGGGCGCGACGCGCTGCCGATGGGTCTGGATGATCTGCAGGGGTTGTGCGCTGGGGTCGGCATGATCCAGCGCCATCCGGCGGTGCTGTGGTTCGGGGCGACGCAAGGCGCAAGCCTGCCGGACCGCGCGCCGTGGATCGGGCTGAACACGCTGGTCGACACGCTGGCCGGGCCGGTGCCCGCGGGCCGGTTGCGACCGGGCGACCGGATCCTGACGCTGGACGACGGGCCGCTGCCGCTGCTGCGGGTGACCCACCGCGACCTGCCGAGCGCCGGGTTCTTTGCCCCGGTGCTGCTGCGTGCGCCGTTCTATGGTGCCGAGCGCGACCTGCTGGTGTCGCGCGACCAGCCGGTGATGCTGTCGGGCACGCTGGTCGAGTATCACTTCAGCGAAGACGAGGTGCTGATCCCGGCGGGCGCGCTGATCGACGGGCGCAAGGCTTTGGCCGAACATCGGCGCGCGGTGACATCGTCGGTCGCGCTGGATCTGGGGTGCCCGGCGTTGTTTACCGCGGATGGATGCGTGCTGATGTCGGACGGGGCGGATCGGCTGACCCCGCCGCCGCGCCGGATCGTCGAACCCTACGAAGCCAAGCCGCTGATCGGACATTCAGGGCGGACCCTGGTGCGCGGGTTCGGCTAGGGTGGCCGGTCTGACTGGCCGCGTTTGGCCGCACGGTTTAGGCCTCGGATCGGGGCAGGCAGGGCGTCACGCAAACACGCCCTGGCAGAACCACCCGCCCGACACCTCGCCGCCGTGCGCGTAGAACAGCCACAGCCGCTGTCCCTCTGCCGTTTCAATCCGCCAGTAGTCCCGCGCGCCGGACCGCCAGTCGGGATTGTCGAGCCACCACTCCGGCAGGATGCGTTCGGGGCCCACCGCCATCCGCACCGTCAGATCGCGCCGGCGCCAGCGAAATTGGTCGGGCGGGGTCGGCACGCCGGGGGCTGTCACCCCCTCGGGGCGGAACATCTGCAAGGGGCGCGGCGTCGCGGGGGCGGGCCAGGGTGCCGGATGCGCCACCGAAAACGCCGCCGCCAGCGCCACGGATGCCTTTTCGGGAATGTGGCTTTCGGCCGGGTGCAGCCGCACCACCGCATCGATCCCCAGCCGCGCCCCCAGCTTGCCGATCAGGTCGTCGAACTGGCCGCTCACCGTGTGCCGGGCCAGGGCCGCCACCGAGGCATCAAGATGCCCGCGATGCTGCACCGCGTGCAGGGGTTCGGTCTGCACCGCCTCCAGCCGCAGGCGGTCGATGCCGAATCCGGGGTCGATCTGGTCCAGCTTCAGCATCAGCAGCGGTTTGATCCGGTCGGCCAGATCGGTCGGCCGCGCCAGGCCGATTTCGATCCCCACCACCTGACCGTCGCTGCGCATCGCCTGCAGCCGCACCCGCCGCGCGCCGCGCGCCTTGACCTTCAACCGCGCGCACAGCACCGGCAGCAGGCGATCCAGCCCCGCCTCGATGTCCGAGGCAAGGCCGATCGGATCGGGAAAGCTGATCCGCACCGCGAAATGCAGCGGTGCGCGGGCAGGGGCCACCGGCTCGGGGTCGAGCCCCAGCGCCTGGTCGATCCGCCGCACGACGGGCGCGCCGAACCGCCGCGCCAGGGCCGCGCGGGGCATGGCCACCAGATCCTCGACCCGCAGCACGCCCAGTCGGTTCAGCCCCTCGACCACGTCCGGGGCCAGCCGCAAGGCGGCCAGCGGCAGCCCCGCAATCGCCTGCCGCGCGCCCCCGGCCGGTGCAATCACCCCTTGCGGCAAGGCCGGGCCGGGCGGCGTAGAGGGGGCCGTGCCGCCCCGTTCCCACCCCCGGCGCTTGACCGCGCGCGACCGGGTTGCCCGCGCCTCCTGCTCGATCGCGTCGCCGTTGCGGGTGGGCACCCCGGCCTGCCCGGCATAGCGCGCCAGCGCCCAGGCGGCACCCCGCGTGTCGGCGACCCCGGCCCGCAGACTGATCCCGAGGCCCGCACAATCCGCCTCGACCTCGGCCAGCAGCGCCGCCTCGCCGCCGAACAGATGCGCGCAGCCCGACAGGTCGATCACCAGACTGTCGGGCGGCTCTTCTGCGACCCAGGGGCTGAACTTGCCCGCCCACCGCCGCAAGGCGGCCAGAAACCCCGCATCCCCCACCGGATCGGCTGGCACCGTCACCAGACCCGGGCACATGGCGGTGGCATCCCGCAGCGGCTGGCCCGCGCGCAGTCCTGCCGCGCTCGCCTCGTCGTTCAGCGAGGTCAGCACCTGCGCGCCGCCCACATCCCCCACTACGGCGAACGGCATCGGCAACACCACGCGCCGCGCGCGCAGCCTTCGCTCGGCCGCGAGACGGGGAAACCACAGCGACAGGATTCGGCGGTGCGACATGACCGGAAGTGTTCCCTTAATGTTCCGGTCTTGCCAACCCCGCACCGCCACGGGCACCGGTTTGCGCAAGATGACATTCGCGTGATCGGCACCGTCTCGCGCCAAAGTGTCTAGGTGAACCGCAACGCCGCCGCCTAACCTCATATGGTCATCTAAAACAGGAGCTTTTCCGTGACTTTTTCCGTGCCCTCCGCCGTCAGGTTCGTTCTTGCCGGACTCGTGCTTGCCACCGGTCTGACGCTTGCCCATGCTGCGGCCACCGACCCCAACGTGATCGCCCGGCAGGACCTGATGAAGGTGGTCGGCGGATCGACCAAGACGCTGGGCGACATGGCCGGCGGCAAGGTCGCCTTCGATGCCGCCGCGGCCCAAGCCGCCAAGGACGCGCTGGTGGCCGCGTCGCTGGACATCGAGGCAAAGTTCATGACGGCCACGACAGATCCCGAACAGGACTCCCGGCCCGAAGTCTGGACCAACTGGGAGGACTTCCTGGTCAAGGCCAAGGCCCTGACGGATGCCGCGACCGCGCTCGACCCCGCAAGTACCGAAAGCATCGGTGCAGGCATGGCCGGTGTGGGCGGGTCGTGTTCGTCGTGCCACAAGGCGTATCGCCTGTAAGGCTGGCCCCGCCGCGCGCCTTTTGGCCCCCGGCGCTGTCCGGGGGCCTTTTTGTAACGCGTCTCCGCATCCGGTCTTTGGCCCAACCGCGAAAGGCCGGCTGAAGTCACCGCGAAGCCGTGACCGGAGCCGGCATGATCACCCTGATCGAGGATTACTTTGCCGCAGGCTGTGGCCGCTGTGCCCGCCACGCGACACCCGCCTGTTCGACCCGCCGCTGGGCCAGCGGACTGGCCGACCTGCGCGGGATCTGCCGCGATGCAGGGCTGGGCGAAACGGTGAAGTGGGGGCATCCGTGCTATACCCACGCCGGGCGCAACATCGCGATCATCGGCGCGATTCAAACCAGCTTCCGCCTCGGTTTCTTCCATGCCGGCCTGCTGCGCAACGACTATGGCCTGCTGGTGCGCCAGGGCCCGAACACGCGGCACCCGGATACGTTCTGCTTTACCGACACGGCACAGGTCTTGGCGCAGCACTGCGACATCCGCGCCACCCTGACCGAGGCCATAGGCTATGCCGAGGCCGGGATCAAACCGCCCAAGACCCCGACCGAAGTCGCCCTGCCCGACGATCTGATCGACGCCCTGGACGCCGACCCGAACTTGGCCGAAGCGTTTCACGCGCTGACGCCGGGGCGGCAGAAAAGCTACGTCATCGCCCTGTCATCGGCCAGGACGCAAGCCACCCGCGACGCGCGTATCGCCAGGTATCGCCCGCAGATCCTGAACGGAAAAGGCGCGCAAGAGCGGTAGCCGTGCCGCACCCCGCCCGCGCCGAGGACCGAAGACCCGACCGCGCACCGATATGGCGGGGGGCAGACATTGCCACGCGGGCTGGCTATGATCGCCGCAGTCACGGCCGCAGTCACAGGCGCAGTCACAGCCTCAGTCACGGCCTCAGGCCGACCGGTCGCAAAAGGTAGGGAACATGGAGATGAACCACACGTTGAAGCCCGAGTTTCTGATCCGGGATGCCGAGGCTCTGCGGGCGCTCTTCCCGCCGACCCACACGCTTGCGGTCATCAAATCGCAGACACGGCTGGACCGGCACGCGAAGGAGTTCGTGTCACGGTCGCCGTTCCTGTGCATCGGCACCCAGTCGCCCGAGGGCAAGGCCGATGTCAGCCCGCGGGGCGACCCGAACGGCTTCGTCAAGATCCTCGACGACCGGACCCTGCTGATCCCCGACCGCCCGGGCAACAACCGGCTGGATACCCAGATCAACCTGCTGGCCAATCCTGCGGTCGCGCTGCTGTTCATGATCCCTGGCTTCGACGACACGTTGCGGGTGAATGGCACGGCCCGGATCAGCCGCGAGCCCGACCTACTGGCGTTGATGGCGGTGAACGGCCGCTTGCCGCTGGTCGCCATCGTGGTGCAGGTCCAAGAGGTGTTCCTGCACTGCGCCAAGGCGTTTCGCCGGGCCAATCTGTGGAACCCCGACGCCCAGCAGGATCGGCGCGAAATGCCCTCGATCGCGAAGATGATCCTCGACCAGACCACCGGCGCGCCCGAGCCTGCCGAAATGCTGAAGATCGACGCCGATCTGGAAGAGGATTACCGCAAGACGCTGTATTGACGGCGTTATCCGCAGGTGACGCGGGTGATCCGTTCGGCTGCGTCGATCTCGATGTTCAGGCGGCCTTCGGAATAGTCCATCGTCATCGCCGTTCCGGGCCGCACGATACGCACCGGCTGACCAAAGCGCATCGTCTCCAGCACGGCGGCGGGCTGCCCCACCAGCGACTGCAACGTCGCCGCGCCGCAGGACGCCGGTTCAGGCGCACCTTCGTTCGGCGCGTCCCCGTTCGGTCCGGCCGCGCAACCCGCCAGACCCGCCACCATCACCAGCCATTTCATCCGCAAAACACGTCCCTGATCCGCGCCGCGCCATCGACCGCGGCGTTCAGCCGTCGGGGCTGAACTTCCGCCACCACCATCTGCCCCGGATAAAGAACCCGCAAGTCCCCCGGCAGATCGACCTCGGCCAGTGCGACGAACGGCTGGCCGACCAGGCCTTGCACCTGGCCCGCACCGCACTGGTCGGACGCCACGCGCAGCGCCTGTCCTACCTCGGCCCCCCCGCAACCCGCCAACAGACCCACAACGACCCACCGCACCGCGACCCCCCGCCTGACGCGCCACCCGATCAGCCGCGTTGCATTTCGCGCCGTCTTCGCACAGCTTGGCGCAAAACCCCAGCAGGAGTCTGCCCATGCGCACCCGTGCCGCCGTCGCCGTAGCCCCCGGAAAACCGCTCGAAATCATGGAGGTGAACCTCGCCGACCCCAAGGCCGGCGAGGTGCTGGTCGAGATCAAGGCGACCGGGATCTGCCACACCGACGAATTCACCCTGTCGGGCGCCGATCCCGAAGGCCTGTTCCCCGCCATCCTCGGGCACGAAGGCGCGGGCGTGGTCATCGCCTGCGGGCCGGGGGTGACGACGCTGAAGCCGGGCGATCACGTCATCCCGCTCTACACCCCCGAATGCCGGTCGTGCCCGTCGTGCCTGAGCCAGAAAACCAACCTCTGCACCGCGATCCGTTCGACCCAAGGCCAGGGCCTGCTGCCCGACGGCACCACGCGGTTCTCGATGCTCGACGGCACGCCGATCTACCACTACATGGGCTGCTCGACCTTCGCCAACCACACCGTCGTGCCCGAAATCGCGCTGGCAAAGGTTCGCGACGACGCCCCGTTCGAGAAGATCTGCTACATCGGTTGCGGCGTGACCACCGGCATCGGCGCGGTCCTGAACACCGCCAAGGTCGAGATCGGGGCCAAGGCCGTGGTGTTCGGCCTCGGCGGCATCGGGCTGAACGTGATCCAGGGCCTGCGGCTGGCGGGCGCCGACATGATAATCGGGGTCGACATCAACAACGACAAGAAGGCCTGGGGCGAGCGGTTCGGGATGACTCACTTCGTCAACCCGAAGGAAATCGACGGCCCGCTGGTGCCCCACCTCGTCAACCTCACGAAAACCCCCTTCGACCAGATCGGCGGCGCGGATTATTCCTTCGACTGCACGGGGAATGTGAAGGTGATGCGCGACGCGCTGGAATGCACCCACCGCGGCTGGGGCGTGTCGGTGGTGATCGGCGTGGCACCGGCAGGGGCCACGATCGAGACGCGGCCGTTCCAGCTGGTGACGGGACGGGTGTGGAAGGGGACGGCGTTCGGCGGCGCACGCGGGCGGACGGACGTGCCGGGGATCGTCGATTGGTACATGTCAGGCAAGATCGAGATCGACCCGATGATCACGCATATCCTGCCGCTGGAGGACATCAACAAGGGGTTCGATTTGATGAAGTCGGGGGAGAGTATTCGGTCGGTGGTGGTGTTTTGACAGTGGCTTAGTTAGGGCTTAGAGTGCCTTAGGCGCAGGCACTCAATTACTCCCACACTCAAAAACGAAACAGAAAGTAGCATTGCGTTGAATGGCGTCCATCGTTCTGCGGCAGGCAAATTGTCAATCAGTACTAAGGCAAGGATAGCAATCACGCCACCGACGGCAAAAGTAAGCTGCCTGTTGCGCATTTTCATCTCTGTTGCAAGTTTTAGACGTCCTTTATTCTTGATTTTTTCTCGATACTCCCATCTCGTGAAAAACAGTGTAACACTCAAAACTGCGATTATGCTTGCAAGTGTTATCAAAAGAAACTGAAAAATCCAAGCGGCGGCACCGACCGTTCTAGGAGCATCTAAAACCAATCTTGAAAGGGGACCCAGTATTAGGATATAAAGCCCCGTCATGCCGTATGCGCGGACAATCGCCATTAGAAGAGTTGAGGCAGTAAAAGGCTGTCGATTCGAAAGATCCAACCTGAGTCACCTACCAGCAACATAACAAGCCTAATGTTCTCACCGCTCTTGTTATCTACATACAGTTCACCCCCATTCTCGAAATCAGTACTTGGCCCAATCATAGCGGCGGGTTGTTCACTCGATAAATTTGAAAAAATTCCTCGTTCCGATAGAGTAATCATGTCGCTCAGATTGCCTTGAACGAGCTCTGTTCCTAAAGTTGTCGTGAAAGAAACCGCTCCCACTGGCGCACCAACTGCAACAATGACGAGTCGATTGTTCTTCGGGGGCCGACTAACTCTCAAAAAATATCTTGATCCCTCTTGTTGTACACTGGCGGAAAAGAAAGGGAACGCATCATCAGTTGCGCCCTCACCAAACGCCCGCAACGTTGACGCCCATCTCCCAAAATTCGCAAGGAGACTTTGTTCGCACCGATCAATTGAACCAAAATTACACCAAAGTATTGCCGGAACTTTTGCAGACCGGTCGAGGACGTGGACACGAGTTATTTCCTCATAAGCTTCTAGTTTTTTATCACCTTGGGGCGAAATCATGTCAATCTTCTCAACACAGAAGTGGCCTGGTATTGGCTCAGTCTCACCTACACCGAAGCCAACTCCTTCCCAAAAAAAATCGCTTGGATCACCGCTCTTGTTGCAAACAAGGTAGGTAATTGATGGCAGGGTTCCATCAAACTTTTCGGAGTAGAATTGATGACTATGGGCTGAAGCCTCTAAAGCTTGACGGCCACTCACGTCTTCAGCCACCGCATTAATAGGGACTGTGGTTAGAGCGATCACAAAGGCTATCGGATTAACTTGGAGCTTCACACCACACCTTTTGAAATGCTTTATGCATATGGTAAGGGAAGACACTTCGTTCTGCAACTGCAAGGCTTACGCATAGAATACGTCCATCGCCCCCCCAAACCCTAACAAACCCTTAATCCCACACCCCTAACCCCTTGAAAACAAACACTCCAGAACATGTCCCTTCAAGGGACACACCCGGAAGCCGTCGTCTCCCGCCTCACTCCACCTCCAGCGTCACCCACGTCTCGAAACACACCCCGCCCGCCAGCGCCATCACCCCGATCGTGGCCCGCCCCCCCAGCCCGAGGTCCCGCCCGAACACCTCGATCAACAGGTCCGACATGCCCGTCGAGACCTTGTTGACCTCCTCATACTCCGCCGTGCAGACCACGAAGTTCAGGCAGCGCACCATCGACACCACGCGGTCCAGCGACCCCACCGCCTGCCGGATCCCCCCCAGCACGTTCAGGCCGGTCTGGCGCGCGGCGGCATAGCCCTGCTCGGTCGACAGGTCGGCCCCCAGCCGCCCCTTGTGGGATATCCGGTCCCCCTCCATCGCGACATGGCCCGACAGGAACACCAGGTTGCCCGACCGGTGCCAGGGCTTCATCGGGCCGTTCGCCGTGCCGTAATAGCCGTCGCGGTCGAAGTCGGGGAGGGCAAGGCCGAGGGCCTTCACGCGGGATTCCGGGGTCATGACAGTCCTTTGCGGTTCAGGCCTTTGCGGTTCAGTGCGGCGGTCAGCGCCGCGTCGTCGTTCAGGCGCAGCCGCACCGGCAGGGTCAGCACCTGGCCGCGCCACGCCGACGAGAGCCGGACCGCATCTTTTTCGGTCGTCACCAGGTGCGCGTCAAGCCGCCGCGCGTCGGCGTGCAGGCGCTGCAGCAGGGCCGGGGACAGGGGCTGGTGGTCGGCCAGCGGCTCGGTCTGCACGACGACGGCGCCTGCGTCGCGCAGGGTCTGAAAGAACTTTTCAGGGCGCCCGATCCCGGCAAAGGCCAGCGCGCGCAGGCCGGTCCAGTCCATCCCGGTGGCGAGCGGTTGCAGGTGCGCGGTCAGCAGCGGCTGCACCAGCGCCGCGCCCCAGTCCGCGCGAAAGCCGGCTTGCGCGGCGGGCGGGCCGATCGACAGGACCAGATCGGCGCGGGCGAGGCCGACAGCCACCGGTTCGCGCAGCGGGCCCGCGGGCAGGCAGCGGCCGTTGCCGAATCCGGTTTCGGCATCGACGACGACGATCGACAGATCCTTGACCACCTGCGGGTTCTGAAAGCCGTCGTCCAGAACCACCACCCCGGCCCCCGCCGCTTGCGCCGCCTGCACGCCGGCCGCGCGGTCGCGGGCGATCCAGGTGGGCGCGAAGGCTGACAGCAGCAGGGGTTCGTCGCCCACCTGCGCGGCGGTGTGGCGCACGGCGTCAACCTGCAGGGGGCCGGTCTCGCGCCCGCCATGCCCCCGGCTGACGATGTGGGGGCGGTGGCCGGCAGCCAGAAGCCGCTGGACCAGGGCGATGACAGTCGGCGTCTTGCCGGTGCCGCCCGCGTTGAGGTTGCCGACGCAGATCACCGGCACCGCCGCACGCCAGCCCGTCTGCCGCAACCGGCGCGCCGTGGCAGCCGCGTAGATCGCCCCGAGTGGTGCCAGCAGACGCGCGGACCAAGTGGGATCGTCAGGCGCGGTGAACCAGAAGGCGGGCGGGCGCATCACGCTTCGCCGTCGAGGATGCGGCGGATCAGGGTGATGACGCGCAACGTGACGTCCGCACCTTCGGATGCCACGGCCCAGGCCGCCTGCGCCTGCCGGGCGGCCCGGTCGGGCGACAGCAGATCCCCCAGTGCGACCACCAGATCATCCCCCGAGGCCACCCTGCGCGCGGCCCGCGCCGCTCCGAGCCGGTCGAGCATCGCCCCGTGCAGACCCGATCGCGGTCCGTGCAGGATGGCCGAGCCGAGCGCGGCGGGTTCCAGCGGGTTGCGCGCGCAGCCGTCGCCCAGCAGGCTGCCGCCAAGATAGGTGACGGGCGACAGGCGATACCAAAGGCCGAACTCAAGCCCGTCTTCGGGCAGATACACCGTCGTTTCCGCGTCGGGTTCATCGGCGCAGCTGCGTCGGGCGACCGACCATCCCTCTTGTGCCTCGAGGGTGCGTGCCAGAGCTTCTGCATGATCGGCGTGTTGTGGCACCAGGATCAGCAGCAGGCGGTGAGAAAGGCGCAACGCCTCGCGGTGTGCGGCGACCACCGTCGCCTCTTCGGCTTCGGGCACGCAGGCGGCCAGCCAGATCGGACGCGAGGCAAAGGTGCGGGCCAGCGCCGCGCGGTCCGACTCGACGTAGGGAAGGACCCCGCTTTCCTCTTCCATCCGGCCTGCCGATTCGATTCGGTCAGTGGCAGATCCCGCCTTGCGCCAGGCGCGCGCTGCCGTGTCGTCTAACGCCAGGCAGTACCGCAGCCCCACCACGCTGGACCGGATCAGCCCGGGATACCAGCCGTCCCGCCCCGGCGGCAAATGGGGCGCGCGACCGTTCACCATCAGCACCGGCCGCTTGCGCACCGCGGCCTCGTGCAGCAAGGCGGGGCGCAGTTCGCCGTCGGACAGGATGATGACGTCGGGTTGCCAGTGGGTCAGGAACGCCTGCACCTCGGGCAGCGTGTCGCCGGGCGGGGCCGTGACGGACATCCCCGCTGCAGCGTCACCGACGGGGTCGGGGGTCGTTAGCAGGACGGGAATGCCGTCTTCCTCGATCAGGCGCCGGGCCAGGGCCAAGAGCGGGCCGACCATGCCCACCGAGGGGGCGTGCAGCCAGACGAGCGAGCCGCGCGGCCGCTCCGGCCAGACCGGCGTCTGCACCGCCGCGCGGCCCCTGCCGAGCGTATACAGCGTGAGGCCGAAAGAGGTGCTCATAAGATCAAGGTCTTAGGACCGCATCGCCTCGGTCGTCGAGCTGGCCTGTTCGGCCTCGCGCAGCCGGTGGATGTGCGCGATGAAATAGCGCATGTGGGCGTTGTCGACCGTGCGCTGAGCCTCGGCCTTCCACGCCGAAAAGGCCGTCGCATAGTCGGGAAACATGCCGACGATGTGCAGATTCGCCACGTCGCGAAACACGTTGGCCTGCGGGTCAACCAACTCGCCGCCGAAAACAAGGTGAAGGCGCTGCGTCATCTGGGGCTCCGGTCTGAGACAGCGCGCACCCTACCTTATGGCAGCGAAGGGTCAAGGCGGCGCGATGATTTTCTGCGCGCTTCGCGGTAGTAGCACCGGCGTCGGGCGGGGTCAGGCTGGCCATTGCGGCAAGGGCTATGCAGCGGGGGCGTTTTGCTGTAAGGCTCGCGCTACGGCCCGAGGGTTCCAGTGCTGCTGACGAGGAGGTCAGCACGAAAGGGAATGAGGTGCCGTTTTCACTTGGCACTTCACGGGCGGGCAATGGCCCCCCCTTTGGGATATAACATGATCGACATGGAAATTGCCGCGCCTCTGGCAGCGGCTTTGGCGGCCAAGGGCTATGACAGCCTGACGCCGGTGCAACAGGCTGTTCTGGCGGCCGAGGCGCAGGGCCGCGACGCGCTGGTGTCGGCCCAGACCGGTTCGGGCAAGACGGTGGCCTTTGGTATCGCGATTGCGGACCAGCTGCTGCGCGGCGCGGACAAGCTCTTGTATGCCGACACGCCGATGGCGCTGGTCATCGCGCCGACGCGCGAACTGGCGTTGCAGGTCGCGCGGGAGCTGGAGTGGCTGTACGGTCAGGCCGGGGCCCAGATCGCCACTTGCGTCGGCGGCATGGACTACCGCACCGAAAAGCGCGCGCTGGACCGCGGCGCGCATATCGTCGTCGGCACGCCGGGCCGTTTGCGCGACCATATCGAGCGAAAATCGCTGGACCTGTCGGGCCTGCGCGCGGCGGTGCTGGACGAGGCGGACGAGATGCTGGATCTGGGGTTCCGCGAGGATCTGGAGTTCATTCTGGGCGCGGCCCCGGCCGAACGGCGCACGCTGATGTTCTCGGCCACCGTGTCGAAAGAGATCGCGGCACTCGCGCGCGATTTCCAGACCGACGCGTTGCGCATCCAGACCCAAGGCGAGGCGCGCCAGCACGTCGACATCGAATACCAGGCCATGTCGGTGGCGGTGCGCGACCGCGAACATGCGATCTTCAACACGCTGCGGTTCCATGACGCGCAGACGGCGCTGGTGTTCTGCAAGACGCGCGCCAATGTGAACACCCTGATGGCCCGGATGGGCAATCGCGGGTTTCAGGTTGTGGCGCTGTCGGGGGAATTGTCGCAGCAGGAGCGGACCCATGCGCTGCAGGCCTTGCGCGACGGACGGGCGCGGGTTTGTGTGGCGACCGACGTGGCCGCGCGCGGGATCGATCTGCCGGGGCTGGAGCTGGTGATCCATGCCGATCTGCCGTCGAATTCCGAGACGCTGCTGCACCGGTCGGGCCGCACCGGGCGGGCGGGCAACAAGGGCGTGTCGGCGCTGATCGTTGTGCCGGCCGAGTTCAAGAAGGCGCAGCGGCTGTTGCAGGGGGCCAAGGTGGTGGCCGAGTGGATCAAGCCGCCGTCGGCGGACGAGGTCCTGGCCAAGGACGACATGCGCCTGCTGGATCATCCGACGCTGCACGCCGGGATGGGCGACGAGGCGGCGATGGCCGATGCGCTGCTGTCGCAGTTCGGCGCGCCGGTCGTGGCTGCCGCGTTCGTGCGGCTGTGGCGGATGGGCCGGGCTGCGCCGGATGTGCTGTCGGATCAGGCGGTGCCGTCGGCCGCCGCCACGGCGCCGCGCGAGCGGGGCGAATTCGGGGCCTCGGTCTGGTATGCGCTGTCGGTGGGCCGGTCGGGCCGGGCCGAGGCGCGCTGGCTGTTGCCCAAGATCTGCGATGCGGGCGGGATCACCAAGGATGCCATCGGAGCGATACGGGTGCAGGAAGACCGCACGTTCGTGCAGATCGCAGCCGACCGCGCGGCCAAGTTCGGCGCAGGACTGGAGCTGGAGAGCGGCGTGACGATGGAGCGTCTGGCAGGCGAGCCGGATATGGATCGCCCGGAACGCAGCCCCCGCAAGCCCGCCCGCGACAGCGCACCCCCCGACACCACACACCGCGAGTACACGCCCCGCGACGAATCCCCGCGCGAGGTCAAGCCGCGCGCCCTGCGCGTCGAGGCTGACCGGCCTGCCTATGTGCCCAAGCCGCCACGCATCGTCGAGGACGCCGCAGAGGCCCCCGCCGCGCCGCGCAGCGTCAAGGCCGAGGAGGCGCGTCCGGCGGTTGCCGAGCGCAAGCCCTACGTCAAGCGCGACACTGCAGAGGCCCCGCGCAAGCCCTATGTGAAGCGCGAAGAAGGTGCCGCCCCGCGCAAGCCCTACGTGAAACGCGAAGACGGCGCCGCCCCGCGCAAGACGTATGTCAAGCGCGACGACGCCGCCGCACCCCGGACGCCCTATGCGCCGCGCGCCGAAGGTGCCGCCCCGAAGCCGCGCTGGGCTCCGAAATCCGACGGTCCGAAACTGGACGCGCCGAAATACGACGGCCCTGCGCGGCCGCGATCGGCCGCGTTCAAGTCGCACGGCACCACCGAAGGCAAACCGGCCCGGTCGGGCGGGTTCAAGTCGCATGCCGCCGAGGGCAAGCCGTTCGCCCGCCCGTCGGAAGGCAAGAGCTTTGCCAAACCGGCGCGCGCCAAGCCTGCGCCCGTGCGGCTAGATGCCAAAGACACCTCAAAGCGGTTCGTGCCGCCGAAAAAGAAATGATCAAAGCGAACGATCGTTTGGGAAAGGCCGCCTTGTGGCGGCCTTTTCATTTCAGCCGACCGAAGATCCGGTCATGCAGGGCGGGAGAGGCTACCAGCAGGCCGTCTGCCTGCGGCTGCGGCCGGTTGAAGCTCAGCGCCGCGCCCCGGCGGTCGGTCACGGTGGCCCCGGCCCGCGCCGCGATCAGCGCCCCCGCAGCTATGTCCCACTCCCAAGTCGGGCGCAGCGTCAGCAGCGCGTCGGCGGTGCCGTCAGCCACCAGGCACAGCCGGTGGGCGAGCGAGGGCCGGAACAACCGCTGCGCCTGGGGCGGGGGGCCATGCCAGTGTTCGGGCTCGAGATTGCCCTTCGAGGTCATCAGCGTCGCGCCTTCCGGCTCGGTACGGTCCGACACGCGGATCGGGGCCTCGTCGCGTCGGGCGTCCATCGTCGCGGTGGCGGTGAACAGGCGATCCTTTGCGGGCAGATAGACCACGGCTGCCGTGACCTGCCCGTGGCGCGCGACGGCCAGCGAGTGGGAAAACCCCGCATCCGAGTCGATGAACGCGCGGGTGCCGTCGATCGGGTCGATAATGAAAACATGGTCACACGCCAGCCGCGCAGCATCGTCCGGGGTTTCTTCGGACAGCCAGCCATAGTCGGGGCGGGCGGCGCACAGACTGTCGCGCAGCATGTCGTTGACGGCAATGTCCGCCTCGGTCACCGGGCCCTGGCCATCACCCTTGTCACGCACGCGCGGCTTGTTGCCCCAGAACCTGAGGGCGATCCTGCCTGCCCGGTGCGCCGCCTCTACCAGCAAGGCAAGATCACGTTCCGGCAAGCGTCATCCCTTCGATCAGGATCGAGGGCACGCGGGTCGACAGATGCTCCCGCGCGTCGTTCGCCGGGATCAGGCGCCGCAGCATGTCGCGCAGGTTGCCCGCGATGGTGCATTCATTGACCGGGTGCAGGATCACGCCGTTTTCGACCCAGAACCCCGACGCTCCGCGGGAATAGTCACCGGTCGTCGGATTGATCGTCGATCCGATCATCGCGGTGACCAGCAACCCGGTGCCCATGTCGCGGATCAGGTCGGCCCGGCTGGCGGTTCCGGGGCTGAGGTCGATGTTCGAGGTGGAGGGCGACGGAGGCGACGAGGTCGAGCGCGACGCGTTGGCGGTCGATGGCATCCCCAGTTGCCGGCCCGTCGCAAGGTCGAGCGTCCAGCCGCACAGCACCCCATCCTGAACGATCATGCGTTTTCGGGTTGGCAGGCCTTCGCCGTCAAACGGGCGGCTGCCGGAAATGCGCGGGCGGTGCGGGTCTTCGGTCACCGAAAGGCCGTCCGGCAGCACGCGGGTTCCAAGCGCGTCGCGCAACCAGCTGGCCCCGCGCGCCACCGACGACCCGTTGACCGCCGACAGGAGGTGGCCGATCAGCGAGGAGGCCACCCGTTCATCGAACAGCACGGGATAGGTGCCGGTCGCGGGCCGCGTGGCCCCGGCCCGTTCCAGGGCGCGGGCGGCAGCAAGGTGGCCGACCGGTGCCGCACCCGGCATGTCGGCTGCCCAGGTCCGGCTTTCCCCGGCCCAATCCCGTTCCATCGCGGTGCCTTCCCCGGTGAACGCGACGGCCGAGAGGCTGTGCGAGGTGCGCTCATAGCCGCCGGAAAACCCGGCGCTTGTCGCGAGGTGCAGGATGCGGCGCGAAAACCCCGCCGAGGCTTCGACCTGGGTGATGCCCGCTTGTTCCATCGCGGCGGCCTCTGCCGTGCGGGCGGTGTCTTCGAGAGCAGCGGCCGTGGGGTCTGCACCGGGATCGGTAAGCTCGAAGGCGCCAAGGTCCCAGTCGCGGGCAAGCTGATCCGGGGCGGCCAGCCCGGCATAGGGGTCTTCGGGGGCCTCGCGCGCCATGGCGACCGCGCGTTCGGCCAGCCGCGCAAAGGTGGCGGGTGCGATGTCGGATGCCGACACGCAGGCCTGTCGCCCGCCGATCAGCACGCGCAGGCCCACCTCGGTCGATTCGGACCGTTCGGCCTGCTCCAGCGCACTCGCGCGGATGTCGATCGACACCGACGCCGCCGAGACCGCCATCGCATCCGCCGTTTCGGCCCCCGCGGAACGGGCGGCATCCAGAAGGGCGGCGGTCAGGGCGGCAAGCGATGCGGGCATGGCGGGTTCCTTGCAGGGGTCGGGCGAAACAGAAGGCGGGCGACGTTGCCGCCACCCGCCCAAAGTGATGGTTTCCGCCCCGAGCGCAAGGGGGCCCCTTTGCGCAGGGGGGCGGCATCGCCCGTACCGTGTCGGGCGCGCCAGCGCCGCCTATTGCAGGCGCTGGCCGTTGGCGTAGAAGCCTTTGTCCTTGAATTCCAGCGTCGACGTCAACTCGTCCGGCGTGGCACCGGGGTTGGCGAACATGCTGATCATCATCCGCGCGCCGTTGGCGTCGTCTTCGGTGATCAGGCCCATCGACACCAGCTTGTCGAGCAGCACGTTGCCGCCCACCAGTTTCAGGTCCAGCTTGCCGGTCGGTGCTGGGGTGCCCGGAAAGGTAGTCAGGTCGGTGTTGTCGAAGGTGAACGCCCCGGCACCGGTCAATTCGGCCCCGGCGACGCTGGCGCGCAGTTCGGTCACGTCGAGCGTGTGGATCTCGCCCGGTGCCGCATCGCCAAGGGCCGCCATCGCGGAATCGTCGACCAGATCGGACGTCAGCTTGACCGTGCCCTTTGTGTCGATCACCACGGTGGCCGCGTCATGCGGCAGGGCGTTCGTCGGGTCGATCATCCCCCAGATCTCTTCCGACACCGACAGATCCACGATCCGGGTCAGAAAGGTGAAGTCGGTGAGGTCGGGCGACGCCAGCAGCGGCATCGACAGGTTGGCTGCGATTTCGCCGTAGTTGACCTTGAGTTCGGGGACCGGGATGTCGGGGCCGCTCATCGTCACGGCGGTGCCGGTCCCGGCGATTTCATACACCAGACCGGCCGCATCCATGGCAAAGGTCATGCCGCCGGTCTGCGAGGTTGCGGTAACCTGGGTCGGACCGGTCGCGTCGGTGACGTCCAGCGCGAAGTCCATCGCCCCGCGGCTGAAACTGCCCGCGATCGAGCTTCCGGCCTTCAGCGCCTGGGCCACATCGTCGCCCATCATCGCCATGCCGGCCAGATCCAGCGCATAGGCCGCGCCAAGATCGGCGATGGTCGCCGTCATCTGCACGTCGGTCTGGCTTTCGCCATCCTGGACGACCAGATTGAAGGCAACGCTTTCGGCGCCGAACTCCATCTCGATGACCTTGGCGTCTGCCGGGCCGGACACGGTGTAGTTGCCCGCGACGGTGGACATCGTCGCCTCGGCGGTCGCATCGATCGCGGCGGCATCGACACCTTCGATCGAGTCGAGCGTGATGGTGATGGCGGGTGCCTCGACCGCATAGGCGGTGTCTTCGGTCGTGCCGCTTACCGTGGTGACCATGCCGGGTTGCGACACGGCGATGGTAAGGCTGGTCGGGCTGTCGCCTTCGACGCCGGGTGCCGGGGGCACGGTCATGTCGATTGTATAGGCGTCGGACATGGTGATGTCGACCGTGCCGTCGCCGTTGTCGGTGAACACGACTTCGTCGATGGTCATGTCGATGGACGTGCCGTCTTCGGCCTGCGCCATGGACATGCCGCTGACGATCAAGCTGTCGCCGTCGCGGGCCTCGGACGTGGCGGTGACCGTCTGGCCGTAGCTGGCCGACATGTCCTGCCAGTTCTGCCAGACCTCTTCGGGCGTCACATCGGCAAACGCTGCGGTTCCGGCAAGACATGCCGCCATTGCGGTGCTGCCCGCAAGTTTCCAGTGGGACATCAGGAAGCCTTTCATGATCAAAATCGTCTGGGCGCAACATCCCTTGGTGCGGTGCGTCGGTCAAGACTTTCCGGCGCGGGCGGGATTGGGCTAACTGGGTAGCGAAACGCAAGGAGGCGGGTATGCAAGGCAAGGTCGTGGTGATTACCGGAGCCAGCCGGGGGATCGGCGCAGCGGCAGCGCGGGTGTTTGCAGGGGCGGGCGCGTCCGTCGCGCTGCTGGCGCGGTCGGTGCAACCGATCGAGTCGCTCGCGGCGGACCTTGGCGGAATGGCGCTGGGCTGCGATGTGGGCGACTGGGACGCGGTGCAAGCGGCGATGGCAGCGGTCGTGGCGCGGTACGGCCGTATCGACGTGCTGATCAACAACGCGGGTGTGATCGAGCCGATGGCCCGACTGGCCGACGCCGACCCTGCCGCGTGGTCGGCGGCCGTCGACACCAACCTGAAGGGCGTCTTTCACGGGTGCCGCGCCGTCGTGCCGCTGATGAAGGCGCAGGGGGCCGGGACGATCATCAACCTGTCGTCAGGCGCCGCCTATCAGCCGCTGGAAGGGTGGTCGTCCTACTGCGCGACCAAGGCCGGGGTGCTGATGCTGACGCGCGCGCTGCATCTGGAAGAGCACGGCTGGGGTCTGCGGGTGTTGGGACTGTCGCCGGGAACGGTGGCGACAGAGATGCAGGTCAAGATCCGGGCCAGCGGAATGAACGCGGTGGCGGCGCTCGACCCGTCCGTACACATCCCCGCCGACTGGCCGGCGCGGGCGCTGCTCTGGATGTGCGGTGTGGGGGCGGATGCCTGGCTCGGGGACGATGTGAAGTTGCGCGACGAGGCGGTGCGTCGTGCGGCGGGGCTGGCATGATCGACGTCCTGGACCGCGGGCGGCTGCGGCGGATCACGCTGGCGCGGGCCGACAAGGCCAATGCCCTGACCGGCGCAATGCTGCGGGCGCTGGAGGCGGGGGTTCTACAGGCGGCGGACGCTTCGGTCCTGGTCCTGACCGGCGCGGGACGGGTGTTTTCCGCCGGGGCCGATCTGGACGAAATGCAGGCCGGGCTGGGCGTCGATCCGGCCTGGAGCCGGGTGTCGGAGGCGCTGGCCGGCTTCGGCGGGCTGACGGTCTGCGCGCTGAACGGCACGCTGGCCGGAGGGGCGTTCGGGCTGGCGCTGGCGTGCGATCTGCGGCTGGCGGTGCCCGACGCCACGTTCTTTTATCCGGTGATGCGGCTCGGCTATCTGCCGCAACCGGCCGACCCTGGGCGGCTGGTGGCGCTGGTCGGGCCGTCACGGGCGGCGATGATCCTGCTGGGCGGGGCCCGGATCGCGGCGGACGAGGCGCTGGCCTGGGGGCTAGTGGACCGGATCGTGGCACCGGAGGGGTTGCTGACGGCGGTGGATGCCTTGGCGGCGGACGCGCTGGCGGCAGACCGATCGCATCTGGCTGCGATCAAGGGCATGCTTCGGCGTGGGTGACGCGCTGGTTATCGGGGCGGGGCCTGCCGGGCTGATAGCGGCGGAAGAACTGGCCCGGGCCGGGCGGCGGGTCGTCGTATGCGAGGCCAAGCCGTCGGTCGGGCGCAAGTTCCTGATGGCGGGCAAGTCGGGACTGAACATCACCAAGGATCAGGCGGTCGCCGATTTCGTGGCCACGTACCGGGCTGATTGGCTTGCGCCCGCACTGGCCGACTTCGGCCCGGATGCCGTGGTGGACTGGTGCCGGGGGCTAGGCTGCGAGGTGTTCGTCGGGTCGTCGGGGCGGGTGTTTCCCGAGGCGATGAAAGGCTCGCCCCTGCTGCGGGCCTGGTTGGGGCGGCTGTCGGCGCTGGGGGTCGAGATCCGGGTGCGCTGGCGGTGGGATGGGTACGCGGGCGGCGGGTTTCGGTTTCTGACACCGCAGGGCGAGCAGGTCTTGCGCCCCGCGGTGACGGTGCTGGCGCTGGGCGGGGCGAGCTGGGCACGGCTTGGGTCGGACGGAGCGTGGGTCCCGTGGTTGGCAGAGCGCGGCGTCGGGGTCGCGCCGTTCCAGCCTGCGAACATGGGGTTTTCGGTCGCCTGGTCGGGCCATATGCCGCGATTTTTCGGTGCGGCGGTCAAGGGTTGCGCCTTGCTGGTCGGGTCGCGGCGCGAGCGGGGGGAGTTCGTCGTGTCGGCGCGGGGGCTGGAGGGCGGCGGGATCTATGCCGTGTCGCGCGAATTACGCGAGGGGGCGAGGTTGGCGCTGGACCTGATGCCGGATGTCCCTGCGGCCGAGGTCGCCGCGCGGTTGGGGCGGATGAAGCCGGGCGAGACGCGGGCGAACCAGTTGCGCAAGCTGGGGTTGGCGGCGGAGTCAGTGGCGCTGGTGCAGGAGTTCGGGCCGGGGTTGGCGGTGGTCGATGCGGTCAAGCGGCTGCCGGTGCCGCTGGTCGGCCCGCGGCCGCTGGACGAAGCGATTTCGGTCGCGGGCGGGGTGACGGCGGGATCGGTGACCGACGCGCTGGAGTTGAAGGCGCTGCCGGGGGTGTTCGTCTGCGGCGAGATGCTGGACGGGGAAGCGCCGAGGGGGGGGTATCTGTGGCCGGGGTGTCGGGCGACGGGGCGATGGGCGGGGCGGGCGGCGGCGGCGGCGCCTGCTTGAACTCGTCGTCCTCCACGGCGATGAATTTTGCGCCGAGGCTTTCCACCTGCTCCTTGACCGCGGGTCGCACGTCGGTCGCGGTGACGATCGCGCCGAGCCGGCGCGCGGTGGCGATCGCCTGAAGGCCGGCAACGCCGACGCCCATGATGAACACCTTCGCCGCGGGGATCGTGCCTGCCGCCGTCATCATCATCGGGAATGCGCGGCCGAAGGCTTCGGCAGCTTCGATCACCGCACGATAGCCGGCGAGATTGGCCTGCGACGACAGCACGTCCATCACCTGCGCGCGGGTGATGCGCGGCATCAACTCCATCGCAAAGGCCGAAACGCCGGCATCCGCCATCGCCTTCAGCGCGGCGTCGTTGCCGTAAGGATCCATGATCGCAATCGTCAGCGCGCCGCGCTTGTATCTCGCAAG
>JANNNU010000227.1:0-1555 GCA_031398695.1 Paracoccaceae bacterium
GGTCACGATGGCGACGCCCTCTACAAGAAGCGCCTCCATCCAGCGCCGCCGCTCGTCCGCGCTTGCGAGCAGGGCGGGGTGCGAGACACGGGTCAGGTTGGGGTAGTGGTCGGCGAACCAGGGTCGGCGCGGCAGGTCGGAGGGATCGGGGCGCGGCGCGCCGGTGGCGTAGAGGGCGAGCATGTCGAGCGGATAGCGGGAGACATGCGGCTCGTTCGCCCAGTCGACCACGAGCGCGTCGCCCTCGACCCGGGCGTCGGCCGGGCGCGGCGTCGTCGCGTGGTGGAAGATGTCGAAGGTCCGCTCCCGCGTTTCCGCGTCGAAGGAAGTCGGGCAATTGTCCCGCAGCCACCAGAAATTGAAGTAGGCCGGCCTGCCGTCGGGCATCAGCACGCTGAGCCCGTTTTCTTCCAGCACCACGGTGTCGATCTGCGCGCCGTCCATGTCCCGCCCTTTCGCCGCAAGTCCCTCGTCACCGCCGACGCTATGCCCACTCTCGAACGCGCGAAACGCGGATTGCATTGAATTAAATATAAGCCCAGAGTTATGCTATGAAGCCGGCCCTGCCGCCCCTTCGCCTGCTCACCGCCTTCGCCGCGGTCGCCCGCACCGGTTCGGTCCAAGCCGCGGCGGCAGAGCTGAACGTGACCCAGCCCGCGATCAGTCAGGCGGTGAAGCAGCTCGAGGATCACATCGGCGTGCCGCTGCTCGACCGGGGGCGCCGTCCGGCGCGGCCCACCGACGCGGGCGCGGCGCTGGCCACCGCGATCTCCGAGGGGTTGGGCCAGATCGCGGAGGCGTTCGACGCGTTGCGGCTCGCCGGGTCACAGCGCGGCGGGACCGTCACCGTGGCCTGTTCGGTGGGCGTGGCGACCTACTGGCTCATGCCGCGGCTCTCCGCGCTCTACAGGGCCCATCCGGAGCTTCTCGTGAATGTGACGACGGTTCAGTCGGGGGCGCCTGCGCTGGATGAAGGCGTCGACCTCGCGCTCCGATACGGCCATGGGCGCTGGAGCGACGGCTTGGTCAGTCACCTCTTTGACGAGGTGGTCGAACCGGTCTGCGCCCCGGAGGTTCGTGCGCGGTTCGCGGGCGCGGTGTCACCTGCGGCGGTTTCGCTGCTCCACGTCAAGTCGACGGAGGCATCCTGGGTGACATGGGCCGACTACCTGCGCCTCACGGGACAGCCGATTGTGCGGCGCGGCGGTCAGACCTTCACCAACTACGTCCAGACCACGCAGGCTGCGCTCGAGGGGCACGGCATGATGCTGGGGTGGCGCTCGATCACCGGAGCGCTGACTGCTTCGGGCCAACTCGTTTCCGCTGGGCTACCCAAGCTCGCGCCGCGCGACGCCTTCTACCTCGTGGCCCGCAACAAACGCGGAGGCCAAGTAGCCGAAACCTTCGCCAAATGGCTCCTCTCGCACGCGAGGGGCGACGAATGATCGGGCTGGAAATCCTGCCCAAACCGACCGCACGCCAGACGCATTTCTGTTTTTGATGCGCGCCGCGCCGTTGCGAAGTGGCGGCCTTGCTGGACTGCGCCGGGCTGGGT
>JANNNU010000185.1:0-2733 GCA_031398695.1 Paracoccaceae bacterium
CCGGTCGCGGCCGGGTCGAGCGTGCCGGCATGCCCCGCCTTTTGCGCGCCGAACGCCCATTTCACCTTGTTCACGACCGCCGTCGATCCGATCCCGGCGGGCTTGTCCACCACCAGCCACCCCGAGACGACCCGGCCCTTGCGCACCCGTGCCAACGGCTATCCTTTCGGCTCGACGACGCCAACGATCGGACCGATCGCAGTGAAACCGACATCGCGGCGTCCCAGCGACGGGGCATACAGCCGCGAGATGGACCCGTCGAGGTAAAGGGCGTCCTTCACCCCCAGAACGTCGCGAAAGAACCGGCCGAACGCGTCAAAGTTCACCGCTCCGTCCGAGATCACGAACACCGCCCGCGCCCCGTCGTCCGACACCCCGACCCCGTTGCGCACGTTCAGCGAGTCCGAAGTCGGCAGGAACCGCGGGTGCAAATCGCCCTCGATCACCAGCATCGGACCGGATTGCGTTGCGAACCGGCAGTCGGGTCGCACCTCGGCAAACCTGCGGCTTTCCAGCACCGAGAACGTGCCTTCGGGTGCGATGCAGAACACCCCGTTCGGCAACAGCCCGAAGTTTCCCGGCCCGTCGGCGGTGATGAGCGGTGCCTGTTCCGCCCCCTCCTCGACATAAAGCCCGACGGGCGCCAGATCGCTGTGATACATGCCGGCGTTCATCGCAAAGGCCAGCTGCCCGCCGCCCGGCTCCAACGCGCGGTCGACGGCAGAAAACTGCCGGTAGACCCCGTCCGCACCGGTGTGAAACAGCCGCAGATCCTCGGCCGCGTCGACATTGCACAGCGTGTAGGCCACACCCTCGAACGCGGTCTGCGAGCAGGTGACGGCCCCTGCCGGGCTGCCCACCAGCACCGCCAGCAGCGCAACGGCCCTAAGCATCGTCGTCGCGGTCGGGTGCGGCCAGATCGCGCTGGACGGCCGGATTGTCGAACAGACGGCGGGTCTCGTCCAGCCGGTCGAACGTCTCGTCCGCCCTGAACCGCAGGTCGGGCGCATACTTCAGCGTCAGCTCCTGCGAGACGCGATGCCGCAGCTCGCCGCGGTGCCGCGCCAGCGCCGCGATCGCATCGGCCACCGGCACCGACCCCATCAGTGGCATGACATAGACCGTCGCGACCTTCAGATCGTTGGACAGCGATACCTCGCCCACGGTGATCGACATCGCGTTCAGTTCGGGGTCGTGAATCTCGGCCCGGTTCAGCACATCCGACAGGGTGCGCCGGATCAACTCGCCGACGCGCAACTGGCGTTGCGAGGGGCCGTGCCCCATGGAGGATTGTTTGTTTGCCATGCCCCGGCTTTAGGCCAAATCGCCGTGGCCTGCAACGGCGGGGTTCCCCCGATGGCGCGCAGCCGCTAAACCGAAAGAAAAGAGGGGGGGCACACATGACCGATCTGCCGGGTATCGTGATCACGGGGGCCTCGGGTCGCATGGGCCGGATGCTGGCCGGACTGCTGGCGGCCTCCGACCGCGCGCGGCTGGTCGCCTGCATCGAACGCCCCGGCCACGCGTGGATCGGCCGCGACGTGGGCGAAGCGATGGGGGGTGCTCCGCTCGGCCTTCTCGTCACCTGCGACCCGCTCGAAGCGTTCGCCCGCGCCCAGGCCGTGATCGATTTCACCACCCCCTCCGCGACGGTCGAATTCGCGGCGCTCGCTGCCCAGGCGCGGGCCGTCCACGTGATCGGCACCACGGGGTTTGAGCCCGAACATCTGCACAAACTGGCCCTCGCCGCGCATCACGCGGTGATCGTGCGCGCCGGCAACATGTCGCTCGGCGTCAATCTGCTGGTGCGACTGACGCAAAAGGTGGCGGCGGCGCTGGACGCCGACTGGGATGTCGAGATCGTCGAGGCGCACCACCGCATGAAGGTCGACGCACCCTCCGGCACGGCGCAGATGCTGGGTCAGGCCGCGGCTGACGGGCGCGGCGTCGGGCTGGACGACGCCCGCGTGTCAGGCCGCGACGGCATGACCGGGGCCCGCGAACCCGGCACCATCGGGTTCAGCGCGATCCGTGGCGGTGACATCGTCGGCGAACACGACGTGATCTTCGCCACCGCCGGAGAGCGGATCATCCTGCGCCACGTCGCGACCGACCGCGCGATCTTTGCACGAGGCGCGCTGCGGGCGGCGCTGTGGGGTCAATCGGCGAAACCCGGCCAATATGACATGATGGATGTCCTGGGCTTGTGATCCGGCGACCAACCGACTGCGTATTTCCGGCATTCGACGAAAGGTTGACCCGATGCTTCGCCTGGCCCTGATCCTGTCCCTCGCGCCGCTGCCCGCGCTATCCGAAACCTTTGCCCGCATCACAGACCGATCCGAGTTCGTGGCCGCCGTCGAAGGCAAAAGCCTGACATCCGCCGCTGTGCGCCTGAACGTCCAGCCCGATGGCCAGATCGAAGGTCGGGCGTTCGGCATGGCCGTCACCGGCACCTGGGATTGGCAGGACGGTTATTTCTGCCGCACGCTCGACACCGCCGCGCAGGATTTTCCGCTGAACTGCCAGCAGGTCGATACCGACGGTGCCACCCTGCGATTTACTGCCGACAAGGGTACGGGCGACGTGGCGAACCTGCGGATCCGCTGAGGCTCGCGCCGTCCTGCGCCGCTTTCACATTGGCACAAATATCCCACGGGGGTCCGGGGGTGTGAAACCCCCGGCGGTCCCGCAATGATGCCCTCAGAAGTCGATCGCGAGCCCCTTCTTCTC
>JANNNU010000009.1:0-5573 GCA_031398695.1 Paracoccaceae bacterium
CGTTGGGCTCCCGCGGTTTGCGGATGAGCTGTTGAATCGTCGGCATTCACGTTCCTCGTGTTCTGCTGTCAATACTCGTGTCCGGACCTGGACACGCTGCTTCTCGACGACGCTTTGCCCGGATGACAAAACGCCAAAACCGCAGACGTCCCCTGCGCTTGGGGACGACGCGGTGGAATTTCAGAGGATCGGGGCTTTTGGCCCGGATCATGACCACTTCATTCGTTCAAAACCTGACCACAGGACGGACCGACAGCACAGGGTAGGCGGGCGTATAGGGGGAGTCGCAGGGGTTGTCAACACGGGCCAGTCGGCCCACGACAGGCCCGAAATAACGACCGGGTCGCGACCGCAGCGCGCATTGGTTGCCCGAATCGACCGTGACATCACAGGTCCCGATGCGCCGACAGGCCATCGGTGTGGTGCTGTTTATCGGGCGGATTGCGGCGACTGCAAATCCACGGGAAACAATCCAGCTTCGGCGGCGTTTTTTGATCCGCCGGCGCAGCCCGAAGTTGGCAACGAGCCGGAAAGATTGTGGTTCTTTCTTTTCCTCGGATGCGGTTCAGGCGATCGTGACCCGAGAGTGTTCAGGTGGGGATGTCAACGTGAGTTGGTGGAACTGGTTTGACGGCGGCTGGGGACATGGTGGCAGCACCACCACGCCGCCCGTGTCGTCTGTTCCCGAAATTGACGCATCGACCGGGTTTTTGGCGGTTGCGGCGCTTGTGGCGTTTCTGGCGCTGGCCTGGGAACGGCGCCGCCCTCACGCGTAACTTAGGCCGCACGCCCTTGTCGGGCGAAAGGGGCGTGCCGTTTTTCGCCAGAATTGCGTTCAGATCAGACTTAAATCGCCTTGCCAGACTGCCGCCACCGCGATCAGGCCATTGGCTGCGACATCGGCCTGCACGGCTGAGGTGACGCTGCCACGCTGCAGGGTCAGCAGCGCAACCACGATGCCCGCCACACCAGCCTCGATCCAGCGCCCGTGCAGTGCGGCAAAGCCGGCGGACGAGATGGCGATCGCAAGTATTCGACGCCACGGGAAACCGACCTCGACGCGGTCCAGCCGCAGCAGCAGATAGCCGCGAAAGAACATCTCTTCGATCAGCGGCACCAGCAGGACGGTGCCGATCAGGCGCAGCACCAGCCAGCTGGCATACGAGGCCGGGGTCATCATTGCCAGCAGATCCGCAAGCTCGCCGTCCGCCGGTGCCGCCAGGGTCAGCCACATCCCACCGACCCCAAGACCGGCGCCCCAGGCCAGCGGATCAAGGCGCCAGTCCATCCGCCGATAGCCCGGCCAGCACGCGGCAACGACAGCCAACAGCGCCAGCGCCTTGACGGGATTCCCAAGCTCGGGGTGCGGTGCCAGGGCCGAGACCAAGGTGGACACCAGCATGAACAGGATGAAGGGCACGATCGCCGTCGCGACGGGATCGTGCCGCAACGGGTCGCGGTCGGGCATCACGCGGCCCCGGTGCAGCCACGGGGCTCGCCTGCACGACGGCCACAAGCCCCAAGGCCAGCAGGGTGAAGAACAGCCATCCCGCACGGGAATGAAATCCGTTGACCGCGATGGCGGGCGACAGGTTCGCGCCCACCAGGATCAGCGCCCTGATCCGCAGCACGTTCAGCAACCAGCTGAGCACCAGCGCGACCGGCAGCACGATCAGCACGGCCACGCCGCCGAGGATCTAAGGGCCGAGGGCCGCCGAAAACGCCGCTCGCAGATCGCCGGAACCGGCACGGATCAGCGGCACGAACAGCAGCGCCACCCCCACCCCATGCACGATGGCCCAACCGGTTGCGCCGGTTCGCGACGCCGCCAGAAATCGTGCGCGCGCGGTCGGATAGGCCATCAGCAAAGGGCCCGCCACCGCCAGCACCACGATTGCCCGCGCGACCAGTGATTTAAACCCGCGCATAGCGCTTGCTCGGCCAGCAGGTGACATTCGATGCGGGCAAAGAACTGATACGCTACCGCCAGCGCCAGCAGCTCCGCCAAGAAGATCGCAACCAGCCAGACCGCGCGCGACCGTGGTTCGACGCCGCGCAGTGCGGTCTTGCAGGAATGCAGACGCATATCGGAGATTCAGTTGCGCCTACCGCGGAAATAGGGCGAATTCTGGACCCCTGACGCAAGGAACCACAACGGACGCCGCGTCAGTCGCGCCGTTTTTCGACGGCGATCAGCCACAGATTGCGCAGATAGATCACTACGCCAAGACCCTGGCCCAAGATGAACACCGGATCGGCACGGTGAATAGCGTAAGCCAGCAGCATCAGCCCGCCCGCCAGCGAAAAATACCAGAACGCCACCGGCATTACCGATTTCTTGGCCTTCTCCGACGCCAGCCACTGCACGATGAACCGCCCGGTGAACATCAACTGCGCGCACAGACCAAAGAATACCCAGGCCAGTTCGGCCGGGCTGTCCACGTTGAACCAGTCCATCAAGGTCTGCATGCCACGTTCCTATTCTGCGTCCAGCGGGCGCGCCTTCTTGCGCCGCCGTGCCAGCCATACCACGCCCATGAGGTCGGGCACCCCGACGAAGGCACGCTGCAGGTTCGAATAGTTCGAACGGCCCGCCCCCCGCGCGCGGTGCGTGACATCGACATGCACGATCCGCCAGCCATCCCGGACGAACAGCGCCGGCAGATAGCGGTGCATGTGGTCGAAATAGGGCAGCGCCAGAAAGGCATCGCGGCGAAAACCCTTCAGCCCGCAGCCGGTGTCGCGCGTGCCGTCGCGCAGCAGCCAGCCGCGCAGGATGTTGGCCAGCCGCGACGCCGTCTTCTTCGACCACGTGTCCTGCCGTCCGACCCGCTGCCCCGCCACCAGTCCGACCCGCCCGGTGGTGTCGGCCAACAGAGGCGCGGCAAGCTTGGGCAGTTCACCAGGCGGATTCTGCCCGTCGCCGTCCAGCGTCAGGATGATCGGCGCGCGCGCGGCCAGCACTCCGGTGTGCACCGCAGCACTTTGACCGCCCGAACGGTCGTGCCGGATCAGGCGCAGATGCGGCATGGTCCGGCTGCGCTCTGTCACGTCGGCGGCGGTCGCATCGGTTGACCCGTCATCGACGACGATGATCTCGAACGGGCTCAGGTCCGCCAGCGCCGCGTCGATCTCTTCGACCAGCGTGACGATGTTGCCAGCCTCGTTGCGGGCGGGAATGACGATGCTGAGGTGTGTCATGTCCTGCCCGTTGTGGCCCGGCGTTGGCGCTGTTGGCGTTCCTATCGCAGCCCCCCTGCCCTTGCAATCGCCTAGACGGAAGCCGCGCGGCGCAAGGCTCGTTCCCGCCACAGGGTGAACAGGCCCGAGGCGACCACGATCGCCGCGCCGGTCAGGGTCAGCGTGTCGGGCAAGGTGCCGAACGCCAGCCATCCCAGCAAGATCGCCCACAGCAACGCAGTATAGCGGAAGGGGGCGATCACCCCGATGTCCCCCACACGCATCACCATGACCGAAAAGAGATAGCCCACGATCAGAAACGCCGCCGCCCCCAGCACCAGCGCCGCCTCGCGCCCCGACACGGGCTGCCAGCCTTCGATCGCGGCCCCCGCCAGTCCCATGCCGGTCACCGCCACCGCCGCCCAGATCGACACGGCCGTCGACGGCACGCCCGGCGACAGGGCACGTGTCGCCAGATCACGGGCCACCACGCAGACCACCGACGCCAGCCCCAGCATCGACCAGACGGTAAAACTGGCGGCACCCGGTCGGATGATGATCATCACCCCCACGAACCCGACCAGAATGGCCGTCAGGCGGCGCCAGCCGATCGGCACGCCCAGAAAAATCGCCGCGGCCAGCGCCACGGCCAACGGCAGCACCTGCATGATGGCCGACAGATTGGCCAGCGGCATCTGGGTCAGCGCCGTCAGAAAGAACACCGTCCCGCCCACCTCGGCCAACGAGCGCCATGCGATCACCTTGCGATCGCGAGCGGCAGGCCATAACCGCAACGTTCCCATGGCATAGGCAATCAACAAAAGAGCGGAAATCGCGACCACCCCCCGCAGGGCGATAGCCTCGAACAACGGCAGGGTCTGCGTCGCGGCCTTCATGAAGCTATCGTTGACCGTGAAGGCCAGCATGCTGACGTTCATGTAAAGCACGCCGCGCAGATTGTCGGAAATTTCCATGGCTCCCCCGTTGCGCGCATGGCTAGCAGGGGGTCGGGCGGGGTTCCAGTCGAAACCGGCGCGGCTGGCGCTGCAAGATCGGCAACGAAAAGGCCCCCCGTCCATCGAACAGGGGGCCTTTTGAGGTGTTATGCCGACGGATCAGTCGCGACTGTCGACCGCGTCGGCCAGACCGGCTGTCTGATCTTCGAAGTCCATCACCGGCGCGGCGATGGCGGCGGCGATTTCGGCGTCGTGACGACGCGCCTCGATTACCGTCATATCGCGGTCGGCGGCGATCTTCTTGATCCGTGCCGTCGCCCCGCCGGTACCGGCCGGGATCAGCCGGCCGACGATGACGTTTTCCTTCAGACCGACCAGCTTGTCGCGCTTGCCCTGAACCGAAGCCTCGGTCAGCACCCGCGTGGTTTCCTGGAACGACGCTGCCGAAATGAAGCTGCGGGTTTGCAGCGACGCCTTGGTGATGCCCAGCAGGATCGGCTCGGCGGTCGCCTGACGCATGCCAAGGTTCGCTGCCTTGGTGTTGTATTCGTCAAGCTCGGCCTTGTCGACATGCTCGCCCTTCAGCAGGGTCGTCTCGCCCGAGTCCAGAATTTCGAATTTCTGGAGCATCTGGCGCACGATCACCTCGATGTGCTTGTCATTGATCTTCACGCCCTGCAGGCGATAGACGTCCTGCACCTCGTCGATCATGTAGTTGGCAAGCGCCTCGACCCCGAGGATCCGCAAGATGTCATGCGGAGCCGGGTTGCCGTCCATGATGTAGTCGCCCTTCTGCACGAAGTCGCCTTCCTGCACCGGGATATGCTTGCCCTTGGGCACCATGTATTCGACCGGCTGGATGGTGTCATCCACGGCTTCGATGGTGATGCGGCGCTTGTTCTTGTAGTCCTTGCCAAAGCGCACATAGCCATCGGTTTCGGCAATGATCGCGTGATCCTTCGGACGACGGGCCTCGAACAGTTCTGCCACGCGGGGAAGACCCCCGGTGATGTCCTTGGTCTTGGCACCTTCGCGCGGGATACGCGCCACCACGTCGCCGGGGCGGATTTCCTGACCATCCTCGACCGACAGAACCGCATCCACCGACATCGCATAGCTGATCGGGCTGCCGTTGTCGGCACGCACCGGGTCGCCCGTAGCCGGGTCCATGATGATCACTTCGGGCTTGAGGTCGCTGCCCTTGGGGGCAGAACGCCAATCCGAGACGATCTTCTGGGTCATGCCGGTCGCTTCGTCGGTGTCTTCGCGCACCGAGATGCCCGAGACGAGGTCGACAAAGCGCGCGACACCGGCCTTTTCGGCGATGATCGGCAGGGTGTAGGGGTCCCATTCGAACAGTTTGGCCCCCCGCTTGACCTGCTGGCCGTCCTTGGAGTGGATCTTGGCACCGTAGGTCAGCTTGTGAACCGCGCGATC
>JANNNU010000030.1:0-2216 GCA_031398695.1 Paracoccaceae bacterium
TTGTGGGTGAACTCGTGCATCGTCATCAGATCGGCGAGGATCTGGGTTGGGTGGAATTCATCGGTCAGACCGTTGTAGACCGGGACGCCGGAAAACTTAGCTAGCGTTTCGGCGTCGTCCTGGCCGAAGCCCCGGTATTCGATCCCGTCATAAAACCGGCCCAGCACCCGCGCGGTGTCCTTCATGGTTTCCTTGTGGCCGATGTGGCTACCCGAAGGACCGAGATACGTCACATGCGCGCCCTGGTCATAGGCCGCCACCTCGAACCCGCTGCGGGTGCGCGTGCTGTCCTTCTCGAAGATCAACGCGATGTTCTTGCCGGTCAGGCGGGGCTGCTCATAGCCGCCATGTTTCGCCTCTTTCAGGCTGGCGGCGAGGCGCAAGAGAGACCGAACCTCGTCAGGCGAGAAGTCGAGCAGCTTGAGGAAACTTCGGCCGCGCAGGTTCAGGGGCATGACGTGCCTTTCGGGCTCATTGCGATGTCACGCTGCATCGCGGATCAGCGGGCAGGTCATGCAGTGCGATCCGCCCCGCCCCCGCCCGAGCTCCGAGCCGGGGATGGTGATCACCTCGACGCCCGCCTTGCGTAAAAGCGTGTTGGAATAGACGTTGCGGTCGTAGGACACGACGACGCCGGGCTCGAGGCACAGCAGATTGTTGCCGTCGTCCCATTGCTCGCGCGCCGCCTCGTAGGCGTCGCCCCCGGTGGGAACCACGCGCAGGCTCGCAAGCCCCAGCGCCTCGGTTACGACCTCAAGAAACGGCTTGGCCTCGGTCGTCACCTCGACCGCTCCGGCTTCGCCGGGCCGCAGGCTGTAGCACTGGATCGCGTCGGTCACTTCGGCGAATACGGTGACCAGGTCGCGGTCGCAGAAGGTGAAGACGGTGTCGAGATGCATCGCGCCGCGCGAGCGGGGGAACTGGCAGGCGATCACCCGGGTCGCGCCGCCGCCGGCGAACAGCGACCGGGCGATCTGGCCCACTGCCTGCGGCGTGGTGCGTTCGCCCATCCCGATCAGCACGCAGCCGCCGCCGATCGGCATGACGTCGCCGCCCTCGACGGTGGCGGGGCCGTGATCGACCATCGGATCGCCCCACCAGATCGGAAACTGCGCGTCCTTGAATTCGGGGTGAAACCGGTAGATCGCAGCGACGTTCAGCGTCTCCAGCCGCCGGGCGGGCCAATGCATCGGGTTCACCGTGACGCCGCCATAGATCCAGCAGGTGGTGTCGCGGGTGAAGATGTGGTTGGGCAGGGGCGGCAGAATGAAATCCTCCGGCCGCAGGATCGGGGCCAGAACGCCGGTCGCCTTGATCGGCAGTTCCGCCCGGCTCATGCCGCCGATCAGGACAATCGACAAAAGATTCGCGTCCAGCTCCATCAGATGCGCCAGAAGGTCGCCCGACAGGCCAACGCCGACGGTGTTGTCGCTGATCCGCGCCTCGAGCAGCCAGCGGCGGGCAAACGGATCGCGCAAGACCTCCTCCAGCATTTCGCGCAGGAACACGACCTCGACGCCGCGGTGCCGCATCGCATCGACAAAGGTCATGTGTTCGACCCGCGCCTGCTTGACCCAGATCACGTCGTCAAACAGCAGTTCGGCGCAATTGGCGGGCGTCAGCCGGGCCATGGCGGCGCCCGGTCGGTTGACCAGCACGCGGCGCAGTTTTCCGGCCTCGGAGTGAACGCCGTACGTCAGAGTCACCCGGTTTCCTAACCTGCGAGCACGGCCAGGCTCAGCGCCGCCGTGATGATGAGCGTGAAGACCAGGAGCACAGGCCAGATGAACCGCAGCCAGCGCTCGTAGGGCACCCGCCCGATGGCGAGGCCGCCCATCACCACCGCCGAGGTGGGGGTGATCAGGTTCACGAGGCCGCTGGCGGACTGGAATGCCGTGACCACCAGCTCCCGCGTCACGCCTGCGAAATCCGCGACCGGCGCGAGGATGGGCATCGAGAGCACCGCAAGACCGGAGGTCGAGGGCACGAAGAACGACAACGCCACCTCGATCCAGAACATCACATTGATGAAGAGCACTTGCGACAGGTCCGCGACGCTGGTTTCCGCCCAGTAGAGGACGGTGTCGGTGATATGCCCTGCGTCCATCAGAACCACGATGCCGCGCGCCAGCCCGATGATCAGCGCCACGCCGAGGAGATCTCGCGCGCCATTCACGAAGCTGTCCACCAATTTCTTTTCGCCAAGGCGCGCGATG
>JANNNU010000042.1:0-22257 GCA_031398695.1 Paracoccaceae bacterium
GGTCGCTGGAGGCGGTGGCGCAGCGCGCCATTCTCGATGCCCACTACGAGCAGTATCCGCAGGCTCGGCCGTCGCTCGCCGAGTTGGCGCGCGCAGCTGCGCAGTTGGACGGCAATCCGCTGGCGGAGCGTCCGGAGCTCATTCGTCGTGCTGCTGAGGAGGTCGCGGTTTGGCGGCCCGACGCTGACGCGGATGACGTGTTGATGTTCGCTGCTGGTCTTGCGTCTGCGGCGGCGTAGTTCGATGGCGGGCGTGTTGTTGGACAACGAGGCGGTCCAGGCGCTGGCGTCAATCCCGACCCGTCGATCTGCCGGGTCGGGGGGGATTACTACATCGCGACTTCGACCTTCGAATGGTATCCGGGGGTGCAGATTCACCACTCGACCGATCTGGTCAACTGGCGGCTGGTCTCGCGGCCGCTGATGCGGGCGGATCAGTTGGATATGCGGGGAAATCCGGACAGTTGCGGGGTCTGGGCGCCGTGTCTGTCTTGGGCGGACGGGCGGTTCTGGCTGGTCTATACCGACGTCAAGCGGCTGGATGGTGCGTTCAAGGACGCGCACAATTATATCGTTACCTGTGAGACGGTGGACGGCGAATGGTCGGCGAGTCAGTACGTGAATTCGTCGGGGTTCGATCCGTCGCTGTTTCACGACCCCGACGGGCGCAAGTGGTTCTTGAACATGCGCTGGAACCATCGCGGGCCGGGGTCCGGAATGAACCCGGCACATGACAGTTTCGACGGGATCGAGCTGCAGGAGTGGCATCCCGAGCGGGGACTGACCGGGCCGGTGTTCGATATCTTTGCCGGGACCGGATTGGGGCTGACCGAAGCGCCACATCTGTTTTTCCGGGACGGCTGGTACTATCTGACCACGGCCGAGGGGGGCACCGGTTATGACCATGCGGTGACGCTGGCTCGGTCGCATCGCGTGACGGGCCCCTATGAGGTGCACCCTGATGAGCATGTGCTGACGGCGCGGCTTGCGCCGGGTGCGGCGTCGCAACGCGTGGGGCATGGGCAATACGTCGAGACGCCCGACGGCGTGCCCTATCATACCTATCTGTGCGGTCGGCCGTTGGCAGGCCCGCGGGGTGCGTTCTGTGCGCTCGGACGCGAGACGGGGATCGCGCGCTGCGAATGGCGCGACGGGTGGCTTTATCTGGAAGGCGGCGGGATGGTACCGCCGACGGTCGTGCCGGGGTTGCCGGCGCGCGTGCCCGATCAGCCGGTTGACCATGAGTTCACAATGGCGGAATTGCCCGACGACTTTCAGTGGCTACGGACGCCCTATCCCGAACGGTTGTTCACGTTGACAGGTCGGGCCTTGCGCCTGACCGGGCGCGAAAGCCTGGGATCGTGGTTCGAACAGGCGCTGGTCGCGCGGCGGCAGGAGCATCACGCCTACGCGGCGGAAACCGAGGTGCAGGCGGATCCGCCCAACTGGCAGCGGGCGGCGGGGCTGATCACCTATTACAACCGCACCAAATTCCATGCCTGTCTGGTCACCCACGAGCCGGGGATCGGGCGCTGCGCGCGCACGGTGTCGTGCAACGGCGACTGGCCGGGCGAGGCGCTGACCTTTGGCGCGGCGGTGCCCGTGGCGGACGGTCCGGTGCGGCTGGCGGTGCAGGTGGACGGCGCGGTGCAGCAGTTCTTTGCCAACGGGCAGGCGGTGGGCAATGGGCTTGATGCGTCGGTCATCTCGGACGAAGGCGGGCGGGGGGAGCATTCCAGCTTTACCGGCGCCTTCGTCGGAATGGTGGCGCATGATCTGACCGGGCAGGGCTGGAGCGCGGATTTCACGCGGTTTCGCTATGACGGGTCGGCGCAATCGGCTTGATTGCGGGGGGGTGTTGGTCATAAAGGGCGCGTGCGAGGAGCCCTGATGAACGATCTGCGAAAGATACCGACCCACGAGGTCACGTACGGGCGTCTGCGCGACATGATCCTTTATGGCGTGTTGCAGCCGGGGCAGCCCGTGACCATTCAGGGGTTGATCGCCGATCTGGGTGCCGGGATGACGCCGGTACGCGAGGCGATCCGCCGGCTGGCGGCCGAAGGCGCGCTGCTGCCGCAGGGCAACCGGCGGGTGACGGTGCCGCATCTGACCGCCGGACTGCTGGATCAGGTGGCGTTTGCGCGGCTGACGATCGAGCCCAAGCTGGCCGAGATGGCCTGCGCCGCGCTCAACCCTTCGTTGATCGACCGGCTGGAAGCGATCGACGAAGAGGTGGACCGCGCGATCCGGGCGGGTGCGGTGCGGGACTATCTGGAGGCCAATCACGCCTTTCACTTTGCGCTTTACGAGGTGTCGGGTGCGGCTGTTCTGGTCGACATGGCACGCTCGCTGTGGCTGCGCTTTGGACCGAGCCTGCGGGTTGTGTGCGCGCGGGCGGGGGCGGCGGGCCTGCCCGACCGTCACGAAGAGGCGCTGTCGGCCATGCGGGCGGGCGATGCGGCGGGGTTGGCGCGGGCCATCGAGCGCGACATCGCGCAAGGCGTTGATCAGGTGCAGGCGGCCCTGCTGCGCGGGGAAATCTGAACGGGCAAGATTTGATCAAATTCCTTGATCCCCGGATAATTTGATCATATTGTTTGGGCAAAGCGTCGGGTTCCGTCCTTGCGCATGATTCCAGCGAGGGCCCGCGATGAACAAGATCACCAACCACATGCCGACAGCCGAGTTGCAGGCACTGGATGCGGCCCACCACATGCACCCGTTCACCGATGCCAACGGGCTGGCCGCCAAAGGCGCGCGGGTCATGGTGCGTGGCAAGGGCGTGTGGCTGACCGACAGCGAAGGCCACAAGATCATCGACGGGATGGCGGGGCTGTGGTGCGTGAACATCGGCTATGGCCGGCCGGAGCTCGCGGCCGTCGCGGCGCGGCAGATGGAGGAGTTGAGCTATTACAACACCTTCTTCCAGACGACGCATGTGCCGGCCATCGCACTGGCCGCCAAGATTGCCGAACTGGCGCCGGGCGATCTGAACCACGTGTTCTTCGCCGGGTCGGGGTCGGAGGCGAACGACACAAACATCCGTCTGGTGCGGCGGTATTGGGATGTGAAGGGGCAGTCGGAAAAGCGGATCATCATCAGCCGCAAGAACGGCTATCACGGATCCACCATGGGCGGCGGGTCATTGGGCGGTATGTCCCCGATCCACGCGCATGGCGGCAAGATCAGCGGCATCGTCCACATCGACCAGCCGGACTGGTGGTCGGAAGGTGGCACGATGTCGCCCCAGGAGTTTGGTCTCGAGCGCGCGCAGCAGCTGGAGAAGATGATCCTCGATCTCGGCGTCGATCAGGTGGCGGCCTTCATCGGCGAGCCGATCCAGGGGGCCGGGGGTGTGATCGTGCCGCCGTCGACCTACTGGCCGGAAATACAGCGGATCGTGGACAAGTATGGCATCCTGCTGATCGCGGACGAGGTGATTACCGGCTTTGGGCGGACCGGCAACTGGTTCGGCTCGCAGACCTATGGCATCCGGCCGGATATCATGACAATCGCCAAGGGATTGTCGTCGGGGTATCAGCCGATCGGCGGGTCGATCGTCAGCGACCGCGTGGCGGCGGTGATCGCGGAAGGTGGCGAGTTCTTCCATGGCTACACCTATTCCGGCCATCCGGTCGCGGCGGCGGTCGCGCTGGAGAACCTGCGCATCTTGCAGGAGGAGGGCATCGTCGAGCATGTGCGCGCTGTGGCGCACCCCTATCTGGCCGAACGCTGGGCGGCGTTGACGGATCATCCGATGGTGGGCGAGGCCAAGCTGGTGGGGCTGATGGGCTCGATCGCACTGACGCCCGACAAGGCCACGCGGGCGGCCTTCCCCGAAGGCTCTAACGTCGGCTACCGCACCCGCGAGCGTTGCTTTGCCAACAACCTGATCATGCGCGCCGTGGGCGACCGGATGATCATCGCTCCCCCGCTGGTGATCACGCCGGACGAGATCGACGTGTTGATGGACCGGGCCAAGCTGTCGCTGGACGAAAGCTATGCGGCGCTGAAGGCGGACGGGTTATTCCGGGCGGGGTGAGGCACAGCGAAGCAAGGTCTCACTCCTTCTACACAAGAACTGTGCTTCGCACTTGTGAAGAACGCTGGTGGCAAGCGGTTTTTTGCCGAATTTTTAAGCGTGAGATGGTCTGCCTTTCGCAGATGGAGCATCCTGTCTTGTGCCAAACGTCGGTCCCGACTAAATCGAAGTTACCAAACAGATCGATTTAGAATCGCGAGAAGTCCAGCCGCGGGTCGACAGCAAAAGTATACCCGCATAGCATCAGATAGTTGCAATCAAGGCGGCCGGCGTGAGCGTCATGCCGCCGTATTCGTACGCTCGCGCCGTTACAGGGGCACAATTCATGCATACCGCACGTTACCGGCCCGAGATAGATGGGTTGCGCTTTCTTGCAATTGTGCCTGTAGTTCTGTTTCACGCAGGCATTCCGGGTTTCAGTGGTGGATTTGTCGGAGTTGATGTTTTCTTTGTCATCAGTGGCTATCTGATCACTGGCATCATCGTCCGAGAGTTGGACTCCGGTTCATTCAGCATCGTGCTTTTCTACGAGCGCCGCATTCGCCGAATTTTTCCGGCTCTGCTGGCGATGATAGCCTTTGTATGCATTGTGGCTCCGGCTGCACTATTGCCTCATGAAATGCGTAATCTTCCAAAAGAGGTCATTGGCGCGCTCGCTTTCATAGCCAACATCGTGTTTTGGCGCCAGGCCGACTATTTTGCTGATGCCGCCGAGGAAAAGCCGCTGCTGCACACATGGTCTCTTGGGGTAGAAGAGCAATTCTATATTTTCATGCCGCTTGTGCTGTGATTTTTTGGTTCGCCATGCGCGTCAGCACTTGCTTGCGGTCGTCGTGGGAGGACTGATCGTTACGTTTGTACTTTGCGTGGTGTTTACGCAACGCAATCCTAGTGCAGCATTTTACCTGTTGCCGTTTCGCGCATGGGAATTGCTGATGGGCTCTGTGCTCGCGATCCGCATGCCGAAGTGTTCCAGTTTGATCGTGCGCAACAGCCTTGCCGGATTGGGTTTGATTTTTTTGCTTGCAGCGATTTTTTTCTATGATGAAGGAACCGAATTTCCTGGCCTTGCGGCCGCATTGCCCGTGATCGGCAGTGCTTTGATCATTGCATTTGCTTCGGACAGCCATGTCGGACGACTGCTGAGCAGCCGCCCCTTGGTTTTTACAGGCCTGCTTTCTTACTCTCTTTATCTTTGGCATTGGCCACTGATCGTTTTTTTCCATGATTGGAGTCTGCTTGAGACGGCAATCGGCCGCGTGGGTGTCGTGGTTTTGTCTTTCGGGATGGCATGGGTCAGCTGGAAGTTTATAGAGACGCCCTTTCGGGTGTCGGGCCGATGGCCTCGGCAGCGGCTGGTCAGATTTGCGGCGCTGGGTAGCGGTGGGTTGGCGGCGATTGCAGTCTGCCTTTACCTTGCTGACGGTTGGCCGAGCCGTTTCAGCGCGCAGGACGTAGCCTTTGATACAGCGCGCGGGGACATCAGCCCAGAGCGCCAGCGGTGTCACATCAATGGCGGCACGCCGGACCTGAAGTCTCTGTGCCGTCTGGGTGTGCCTGATGGGGGGGAGCCGGACACACTGGTTTGGGGCGATAGTCACGGGGTGGAACTTGCAGCGGCCTTGACAGAAGCAGGCTTGCCGATCATTCAGGCGACATATTCAAACTGCCAGCCCTCATTGGGCTTAGAAAAAGAAGACCGACCGTTGTGTGATGAGCACAATGAAAAATTGATCGAACAGATCGTTCAGTCCACTTCCATCAAGACCGTGGTCTTGTCTGCCTATTTCATTGCGAATGATCGTCCGACGTTCTGGAATGGTTTCGCAAAGTCGATTGCGCGCCTTAAATCGGGCGGAAAGACGGTGATCGTTCTTGGACCCGTCCCGAACTTTGGCAAGAATGTTCCTTCCTATCTCGCCTTTGGAAACCGTGCTCCCCTAGTGCCAAAGTCGGTTCCTACCGCGCTCGCAGTGTCTACCGCAGACGTGAAGGTGATCGAAGTGATGGGCATGTTGTGCCCTGATGGACCCTGTCCGCCAATCGTGTCAGGCATGCCGTTGCTGTTCGACCACAGTCATCTGAGCATGACTGCCGCTCGCAGCATCGCCAAAAGAGGTCATCACAGAGATTAGAGATGCGCGGAAGGCGCCACTGATATGTGACGGATGCCCGTTGGCGGACGTCATTGCCACCCGGCCTTGAGTTTGGCCGGCGCATTGCCTACAGCTTGGGGCCAAAGAAAAGGATGCACCCCATGCGGATTTACAACGATCTGGCGGAGACCATCGGACATACGCCCCTGCTGAAGCTGAAGCGGGCGTCCGAGATGACGGGCTGCACCATCCTTGGCAAATGCGAGTTCCTGAACCCTGGGCAGTCGGTCAAGGACAGAGCGGCGCTTTACATCATCCGTGACGCGGTGGCGCGGGGCGACCTGAAGCCGGGCGGCACGATCGTGGAAGGCACGGCGGGCAATACCGGCATCGGGCTCGCGCTGGTGGGGGCGTCCATGGGGTTTCGCACGGTGATCGTGATCCCGGAGACACAGTCCCAGGAAAAGAAGGACATGATCAAGCTGGCGGGGGCCGAGTTGGTGCAGGTGCCAGCGGCGCCCTACAAGAACCCCAACAACTATGTCCGGTATTCGGGACGGTTGGCCGCCGCACTGGCCAGGACCGAGCCGAACGGGGCGATCTGGGCCAACCAGTTCGACAATGTCGCGAACCGTCAGGCGCATATCGAGATGACGGGGCCGGAAATCTGGGAACAGACCGGCGGCATGGTGGACGGGTTCATCTGCGCCGTCGGTTCAGGCGGGACGCTGGCCGGTGTGGCGATGGCGTTGCAGCCAAAGGGCGTGAAGATCGGGTTGGCCGACCCGGAGGGTGCGGCGCTGCATGCGTTCTATACCACGGGGCGGCTGGAAAGTCCCGGGACGTCGATCACCGAAGGGATCGGGCAGGGGCGGATCACCGCAAACCTCGAAGGGTTCACCCCCGATTTCAGCTATCGCATCCCCGACCTCGAGGCGCTGCCGCTGGTGTTCGACCTCCTGGCGGACGAGGGTCTGTGCATGGGCGGATCGTCGGGCATCAATATTGCCGGGGCTATCCGGATGGCGCACGAGATGGGGCCTGGGCACACCATCGTGACAATATTGTGCGATTACGGAAACCGCTATCAGTCCAAGCTTTATAACCCGGCCTTCCTGCGCGAAAAGGGTTTGCCTGTACCGGCCTGGCTGGACCGCGCGCCCCACGACATTCCGGCGGTGTTCGAGGACGCATGAGCCGGGCGGCAACAGCGTTGCAGCGTGTGATCCGACTGCGTCTGATCTGGGTGTTGACGCTGCTGGTGATGGTGTTGCAGCCGGTCGCGGGGGTGTCGCAGACCCCCCCCGCGGCTCCTTCGGTCGACGCGACCGGCGCCATCGTTCCCGCGACGCGACCCGATGCGGCGGTATCGGGTGACGGCGTTTCCGGTGGGGGCGTACCTGGAGGTGGCGTGCCAGGGGGCGGCACCCCAGCGACCCGGCCCGCATCGGGAGGCGGCGTGTCGGGGGGCGGTGTTTCCGGCGGCGCAACGCCCGGTGGCGCGTCGGCGACCGCTGCGCCCGGTGCGCTCGATTACGTCGCATGGGAAGCAACGGCGGTGCGTGCCGAAGCCGCCACCGCGAACGGCGACACCACCGACGAGGCGCTGGAGTTTCTGCGCGGCCAACTGGTCGACTGGCGTGAGGCGCTGCTGGGCGCGCAGAATGCCAATGCGGCGCGGATCGCGACCTTGCGCACGCAGATCGCCGCGCTGGGTGCCGTGCCCGCCGAGGGCGAGACAGAGGCCGAAGAGATCGCGACGCGGCGCAGCGAACTGACGCAGCAGTTGGTGCGGTTGCAGGCCCCGGGCATCGCCGCCGAGGAAGCCTACAGACGGGCCGACGGCCTGATCCGCGAGATCGACAGGGTGTTGCGCGAACGGCAGGCCAACGAATTGTTGCAGCTTTGGCCGGCCCCGATCAACCCGACGAACTGGACGGCGGGGCTGGGCGCGTTTTCGCAGCTCGCCGTGGGATTGTGGGACGAAACCGACGCCCGGCTGGCCGGGACCGCGGCCCGTGCGGAACTGGTGGACAACCTGCCGCTGATCCTTTTGCTGATCGCCTTTGCGATCGTGGTGCTATGGCGCGGGCGCGGAGTCATCGATGCGCAGGTCGGCCGTCTGTTGCGCCACGCCACGGCGCGGGGCGCGCGGATCTGGAGCTTTCTGGCCTCGCTCGGCCTGATCGTGGTGCCGATGCTGGGGGTGATCGCGCTGTCGCTGGCGCTGGAACTGACCGGTGTGCTGGGCGAGATGGGCTTGCGGCTGGCGCAGACACTGCCGATCATCGCTTTTCCGTTCTTTGCCGCGCTGTGGCTGGGGGGGCGGGTGTTTCCGGTCCACACCTCGGCACAAGACAACACGCCGCTGATTGAAGAGCGGCGTGCCGAAGGCCGCATCCTGACGACGTCGTTCGGGGCGCTGGTTAGCGTCGATGCGTTGCGGATCGTTGCGTTCGAGCCGTTGCGGCTGTCGGACGCGGCGGTGTCGGTGCTGAGCTTTCCGGTCATCGTGGTCGCGGGCTTGCTGCTGTTTCGCATCGGGCAGGTGCTGTTGCGCCAGGCGCAGGCCAGCACGATGCCCGACGGCCCCGCCTTTCAGGAGCGCATGATCGGGTTTCTGGGACGCGCCGCCATGGTGGTTGGGGCGGCCGGACCGGTTCTTGCGGCCGTGGGATATGTGCCGGCGGCGCAGGCAATGATCTATCCGGCGGCGCTGTCGCTGGGTCTCGTGGGGCTGTTGTTCGTGGTGCAACGTCTGATCGGCGACATCCACGCGCTGGTGATGCGTCTGGACGAGGCAGATCACGACGGGCTGGTTCCGGTGCTGGCGGGTTTTTTGCTGACGCTGGCGACGCTGCCGTTGTTCGCCTTGATCTGGGGGGCGCGGTGGGACGATCTGACCGAATTGTGGACCCGGTTCCGCGAGGGGTTCATGCTGGGCGACACGCGGGTGTCACCGACCGATTTCCTGATGTTCGCGGTGATCTTCGGGTTCGGCTATGCGTTGACGCGGGTGTTGCAGGGGGCGCTGAAGGCGTCGGTCCTACCGCGCACCGGGCTGGACCAGGGCGGGCAGACGGCAGTGGTGTCGGGGCTCGGCTATGTCGGGATCTTCCTCGCCGGGCTGGTGGCGATCAACTCGACCGGGATCGACCTGTCGGGTCTGGCCATCGTGGCCGGTGCGCTGTCGGTCGGCATCGGTTTCGGCTTGCAGAACATCGTGTCGAATTTCGTGTCCGGTATCATCCTGCTGATCGAGCGTCCGGTCAGCGAGGGCGACTGGATCGAGGTCGGTACGACGCAGGGCATCGTCAAGTCGATCTCGGTCCGATCGACGCGCATCCAGACGTTCGACCGAAACGATGTGATCGTGCCCAACACCGATCTTGTGGCGGGGCGCGTGACCAACTGGACGCGCTACAACCTGACGGGGCGGCTGATCGTGCCGGTCACCGTGCCCTTCACCACCGACAGCCGCAAGGTGGAGCGTCTGCTGCGCGAGATCGCCGAAGCCCAGCCGATGGCCATCCTAAATCCGCCGCCGCTGGTGGTTCTGATGGGCTTCACCGCCGAAACGCTGCAGTTCGAAATCCGGGTGATCCTGCGCGACGTGAATTTCAACCTGTCGGTCCGGTCCGAGATCAATCACCAGATTGCCGAACGGTTTGCGGCCGAAGACATCTTCCTGACCAACGCCCACCGCGACTTCGTGCAAAAGCAGGCGGATTTGGCGGCCGGGCTGGCACTGGAGGAGGCCGAGTTGCGCGCGCACGAGCGGGCGGTCACGGCGCTTCTGGGCCCGTTGCCGGCCGATGCCGACGAATTTCCCGATCCGCTGCGTCCCGGCTTGGGTCCGCACACGCCAGACGAGACCGATCACAGCCCCGAGGTGCCACGCGGATGACCGATCTTCTGTTCCGATCCGATGCCTATCTGGCCGAGGCCGCGGCCGTGGTGACGGCGCACACCCCCGAGGGCGGGCTGGTGATCGACCGCAGCATCTTTTACGCGACCGGCGGCGGTCAGCCCGGCGACAACGGGCATCTGGCGTGGTCCGGCGGCCGTCTGGCGATTGCCACCGCGGTCAAGGTCGAGGGTGGCGGGATCGCACTGGTTCCGGGCGAGGCGGCTGCGATGCCCCCGGTCGGGGAGCGCGTGGTGCAGCATCTGGACTGGGCGCGCCGCCATCGGCACATGCGGATGCACACCGCACTGCATCTGCTGTCGGTCGTGATCCCGCGCCCGGTCACCGGCGGGCAGATCGGTGCCGAGCGGGGACGGCTCGATTTCGACATGGAAGATCCGCCGGACGATGTCGACGCGTTGAACCGTGCGCTGAACCGGATGATCGAGGCGGACCTGCAGGTGACCGAAAGCTGGATCACCGACGCAGAGCTTGACGCCAATCCGGGGCTGGTCAAGACGCTTTCGGTGAAGCCGCCGCGCGGGCAGGGACAGGTGCGGCTGATCGGGATCGGCACGGGCGAGGCGCGCATCGACTTGCAGCCCTGCGGCGGCACCCATGTGCTGCGCACCGGCGAGATCGGGCGGGTCGAGATCGGCCGGATCGAGAAGAAGGGGAGGATGAACCGGCGCGTTGCGCTGCATCTTCTTTAGACCCGGCCTGTACCGGAGCCGCCTTTACCCCATCTCGATTACCCCAACTTGATCGGCGTCCGGTCGAAACCGCCATCACGCCCAGACCAGGTGCTGTGCCGCCACTTTGCGGATGGCGCTGGTCAGGGGCGCCAGAGCCTGCGCGGTCAGCCGCGCGAATTGCCAGTGCAGGGTGACATCCAGCGGCTGACCGGGGGACAAGTCGACCAGGCGGCCCGCACGAACGTGGTCGGCGACCAGGAGATCGGGGTTCACGCACCAGCCAAGGCCCGCGAGGCACGCCTCGACAAAGGCCTGAGATGAGGCGATTCGGTGGGTTGGCGGGGCCGGGCTGGTCGGACAGCCCTGACGGGCCAGCCATCGGGTCTGCAGGCTGTCGTTTTCCGAAAAGGTCAGGGCGGGGGCGTGCGACAAGGCCTCCGCCAAGGCCTGCGTCATTACGCGCGGCAGGGTGACATCCGCAAGCCAGCGGGCGATGTAGGCCGGGCTCGCCGTGGCGCGGTACCGCAGCGCCCCTAGGGGGACGGTGTCGCACCCTTGCAGCGGGCCAGGGTGGGCGGTGATTGCAGCAACCACCTCGCCGCGCGTCAGCAGGTTTTGGCTGGTGTCCTGATCGTCGATCACCAGATCGAAGAGGTAGCCCGGCGTTGCCGCCAGCGCCGGGATCACCCAGGTCGCCAGGCTGTCGGCATTGACTGCGATGCGCAGGATGCCCTGGCGCTGCGACAAGCGGGGCAGATCGCGCGCAAGGTCAGAGTCCAGCAGCACCAGCGTGTCGTAATGCCGGATCAGGCGCAGGCCGGTCTCTGTGGCGGTGCAGGGCTTGGCGCGGCGGATCAGCAGAGTGCCGACGGCATCCTCCAGCACCTTGAGCCGCTGCGAGATTGCAGATGACGTGACATTCAGATCGGCCGCCGCGAGATCGAAGGACCCGCGCCGGTGGATGGCAGCAAGAGCGGCAAGGTGGGCGGGATCGAGCATCAGAGAAAATGCACCGGATCAAGAAAGATTAACTGGATTGAACGGCGCGCACCGGGATAGGTCAAGGCAAAACAGTGGTCGTCCGGCTCAGGCAGACGGCGGCGAACAAGCGGAGGCGGGGCATGATCGAGGCGGCGGTACATGGATATCTGGTGGCGGTTAGTCTGATCCTCGCCATCGGGGCACAGAACGCGTTTGTGCTGCGACAGGGTCTGCGGCGCGAACATGTCGCTGCGGTGGTGGCGGTCTGCGCACTGTCGGATGCGTTGCTGATCGGCGCGGGGGTGGCCGGGTTCGGCGCGGCACAGGCGCTGGTGCCGTGGCTGGGAGACGCGATGCGCTGGGGCGGCGTGGCGTTCTTGATGGTTTATGGCGCGCTGCGGTTTCGTGCGGCGCTGCGGGGGGGCGAGGCGCTGAAACCCGCAGCGGGGACTTCGGTGCCATTGCGGCAAGTGCTGGCGACGAGCCTGGTACTGACCTGGGCCAACCCGCATGTCTATCTGGATACGGTGGTGCTAATGGGGTCGATCTCGGCCCAGTATGTACCATGGCGCGGCGTGTTCGCGGTGGCGGCTGCCTTTGGGTCGCTGTCGTTCTTTGCGGCGCTGGGGTTTGGCGCGCGGTTGCTGGCGCCCGTCTTTGCGCGCCCGGCGGCGTGGGTCTGGCTGGAGGTGGGGGTCGGGATTACCATGTGGGCGATCGCGCTGGGGCTGGCGCTGGGGTAGACGGGGGCTGTCTGCCCTCCCGCTGGGCGTGCGGCCCAGTCACCTTTTGGGACGTTAATAGACAGTGTATCGGGGGTTGTGTTCGCAGGTGGGCTGGGGTTTTGTCCGCAGCATGACGGCGCAGACCGACCTTGGCCGCCCCATCGAAGGGGCGTTGTGGATGCTGGCCTGTGGGCTGTGCTTTGTGTGTCTGACGGGCATCGTGCGGTTCATCGGCACCGATTTGCCCGCGGCGCAGCAGGCGTTCTTGCGGTTTGCCTTTGGCGTGCCGCTGCTGGTTCCGGCGCTGGTCGAGATGGCGCGGGTCGGAATGCCGGCGGGGGCGTGGCGGCTGTTTGGCTTGCGCGGGGCGGTGCATGTGGTCGCCGTGATCCTGTGGTTCTATGCGATGGCGCGGCTGCCCGTGGCCGAGGTGACGGCCATCGGATACCTCAACCCCGTCGTCGTGATGCTGGGCGGGGTTGTGCTGTTCGGCGAGCGGTTGGGCTGGGTGCGGGCCGTGACGGTCGTGGTTGCCCTGCTGGGGGCAGTCGTGGTGCTGCGGCCGGGCCTGCGCGAGGTGACAGAAGGCCATCTGGCGCAGGTGGGGGCTGCGTGTTTCTTTGCGGGCAGCTATCTGCTGGCCAAGCGGCTGGTCGGGCTGGTGCCGGCCGGGCTGGTGGTGTCGGTCCTGTCGGTGACGGCGACGGTCGGGCTCTTGCCGTTCGCGCTGGCCGTGTGGCAGCCGGTCAGCGTGACGCAAGCGGCGTTGCTGGCCGGGACGGCGGTTCTGGGCACGGGCGCGCACTATGCCATGACGCGGGCCTTCGCGGCGGCGCCGCTGGCCGTCACGCAGCCGGTGACGTTCCTGCAGATCGTGTGGGCCAGTCTGCTGGGCTGGCTCGCGTTCGGCGAGGCGGTGGACCCGTGGGTTCTGGCCGGGACCGCGCTGATCATCGGGGCGATTTCGGTCAGCACGCTGACCGAGTGGCGGGCCAACCGGGCGGCGGCGCTAGTGCCGGAGGTCTGAGTGTTGCGCGCGCTGCGCCAACAGCGTGCGCCGGTTTAAGGCGGGATTGACGGGTTGTGCGTAGCGTTCGGGGCCAAGGCGCATCCCGGAGGTTCCCCATGCCCGACCAAACGACGATCCTGTCTCTGCCGCTGATCCTGCCGTCGCAGGCGCAAAAACATGTCACGGTCAACGAGGCGCTGCGTCTGCTGGATGTGGTGGTGCAGCTTTCGGTGCAGGACCGCACGCGCACCGCGCCGCCCGCGTCGCCCGCCATCGGCGCGCGGCACATCGTGGCTGCGGGGGCTGCGGGTGCGTGGTCCGGGCAGGCGGGTCGCGTGGCGCTGTGGGAAGGTGCGGCCTGGGCCTTTATCGCGCCGCTGACCGGCTGGCGCGCCTATGTCGAGGCCGAAGAGGCGCTTGCCACCTTCGATGGCGCGGCTTGGGCGACGCTGGCCGACGGGGCGCTGGAGTTGGGGCAGTTGGGCATCTCCGCCACCCCGGATGCCACCAACCGGCTGGCCGTGTCGTCGCCTGCCATCTTGCTGAACCACGCCGGGGCGGGGCATCAGGTCAAGATCAACAAGGCAGCCGAGGCGAACACGGCGAGCCTGCTATACCAGTCGGGCTTTTCGGGGCGCGCGGAGATGGGGCTGGCGGGAACCGACGACTTTTCAGTCAAGGTCAGCGCGGATGGCAGCAGTTTCGTGACCGCGTTGCAGATCAACCGGACGAGCGGGCAGGTTGCCCTGCCTGCGGGTGCTGCGGTCAGCGGGCTGATCACCGGCACGGCCGTGGTGACCAGCACCACCGACGTCACGGCCGGGCGTTTGCTGACCACGGTGGCCGGACCTGCACAGGCGTTTCGGCGCGGCAACGTGCTGGGCACGGTCAGCCAGTCTTCGGGGGTGCCGACCGGCGCGATGATCGAGCAGGGCAGCAACGCCAACGGCCGCTATGCGCGGTTTGCCGACGGCACGCAGATCTGCTGGCACAACCTGACTGCGCTGCCGGCGGCGACGACGGCGGCGGGCAGTCTGTTCGTCGGGACCGAGGCGACCTGGACCTTTCCGATCGCCTTTGTCGCGGCCCCATCCACGTCGGGCGCGGTCACCTCGACCAACCCGCGCTGGCTGAACCTGCGCCCCGGTGGCACGACGACGGCGCTGGCGCGGGTGTTCTCGCCGACGTCCGACGCGATGGCCCTGACCGCCGCGGTGATGGCTGTCGGTCGGTGGTTCTGACGCCTAGGCGTCGGCCTCGCAGGTCTGGCGTTGCTGGCCCAGACCCGCGATCCCCAGTTCGACCACATCGCCTGGCTTGAGGAACCGTTGCGGCTTCATGCCCATGCCGACGCCGGGCGGTGTGCCGGTCGAAATTACGTCGCCCGGGTGCAGGGTCATGAATTGCGACAGATAGCTGACCAGATGCGCGACGCCGTAGACCATCGTGCGGGTCGAGCCGTTCTGCATCACGTCGCCGTTCACCGTGAGCCACATCGAAAGGTCCTGCGGATCGGCCACCGCGTCGCGCGTCACCAGCCACGGGCCCAGCTGACCGAAGTTGTCGCAGCTTTTGCCCTTGGTCCATTGGCCGGACCGTTCGGTCTGGAACGCGCGTTCGGACACGTCGTTGGCCACCGCATAGCCCGCGACATGCGCCATCGCCTGATCCTGCGAAACATACTTTGCGCGGGTGCCGATGATGACGGCCAACTCGACCTCCCAGTCGGTCTTGACCGAGCCGCGCGGGATCAGGATCGGGTCGTTCGGGCCGCAGATCGCCGATGTTGCCTTCATGAAGATGATCGGCTCGGGCGGGACCTGCATGCCGGATTCGGCGGCGTGGTCCTCGTAGTTGAGGCCGATGCAGATGAACTTGCCGGTGCCCGCGACGCAAGCACCCAGCCGGGTGGCCGGGTCCACGATCGGCAGGGCGGCAGCGTCGATCTGGCGCAGGGCATAAAGACCCGCGTCCGACAGGGTGTCCCCGCCGATGTCCGCCACGATGCCGGTCAGATCGCGGATCGTGCCGTCGTCGTGCATCAGGCCAGGCTTTTCGGCCCCGACCGGGCCGTGGCGCAACAGTTTCATCGTCTTCCCCCCCCCTGGATGCCCTAACGCGCTGGCTCAGTCCCGGGCGCGTTCGACGTAAGAATAGTCTTCGGTGTTGATCACGATCCGCACGCCCGCCCCGATATGGGGCGGCACCATCACGCGGATGCCGTTCGAGCAGATCGCGGGCTTGTAGGACGACGATGCGGTCTGGCCTTTGACGACCGGCTCGGTCTCGGTGATTTCGACCGTCACGCGCTGCGGCAGTTCGATCGAGATCGCGACCCCTTCGAATGTTTTCAGCGAGACGGTCAGGCCATCGGTCAGGAACACCTTCTGATCGCCGATCACGTCCGGATGCACGGCGATCTGTTCGTACGAGTTCGGCTCCATGAAATGATAGCCTTCGCCGTCTTCGTAGAGGAAGTTGTAGTTGCGCTCGTCCACCGTCGCCTTTTCCACCATCTCGGTCGTGCGCCAGCGTTCGGCGACCTTCACCCCGTCGGAAATGCGGCGCATGTCGACTGAGGTGGTCGGCGTGCCCTTGCCGGGGTGGAAGTTTTCGGTGCTGAGCACGACATAGAGCCGGCCCTCCATCTCGACGACGTTGCCTTTGCGGAGCGAGGAAGCGATGACTTTCAAAGGGTGGTTCCTTGTGGTTGCGGGGGCGGCGTGGCAAGACGCGCGGGCTTTGTGACGGCGCTTAGCGCATCTGAACCGAAATCTCCAGAGGAAGCCGCGCGATGAACTCGACACCTGCGACCCCGGCGGCATGGTGGGATCCTGCCGTCCATGCCGACCGCCGGCCCTTGTTGCTGGCACGCAACCGCATCCAGGCAGCGTTGCGGGGGTGGCTGGCGGGTGAGGGGTTCATCGAGGTGGACCCGGCGGCGTTGCAGGTCAGCCCCGGCAACGAGGCGCATCTGCACGGCTTTGCGACCACCGCGATCGGCACTGACGGGGTGGGGCGGGCGATGTATCTGCACACCAGCCCCGAATTCGCGATGAAGAAGCTGCTGGCGGCGGGCGAGACCCGGATCGCCGCCTTCGCGCATGTCTGGCGCAACCGCGAGCGCGGGGCGCTGCACAGTCCCGAATTCACCATGCTGGAATGGTACCGCGTGGGCGACCCCTATGAGGTTCTGATGGCCGATTGCACCGCGATGCTGCGTCTGGCTGCGGGCGAGGGGGTTCTGCGGTATCGCGGGCGGACCTGCGATCCGCGGCTGGAGCCGGAACGGTTGGGCGTCTGCGAGGCGTTCGAGCGCCATGCCGGGATCGATCTGGCGGCCACGCTGGGCCCCAGCGCGACGGTCGATCGCGACGGGCTGGCCCGGCAGATGCGCGCGCAGGGGATGCGGGTGGCCGACGATGACACCTGGTCGGATCTGGTCGCGTCGGTCCTTGTGACGCGGGTGGAGCCGCATCTGGGGATCGGACGGCCGGTGTTTCTGGACCGCTATCCGCTGGCCGAGGCGGCGCTGGCGCGGCCCTTGGCCGAGGACGGCCGGCTGGCCGAGCGGTTCGAGCTTTATGCCTGCGGGGTCGAGTTGGCCAACGGGTTTGGCGAACTGACCGATCCGGTCGAGCAGCGGCGCCGGTTCGAGGCGGAAATGGCCGAAAAGAGCCGGATCTACGGCGAAACCTACCCGCTGGACGAAGAGCTGCTGCGCGCGCTGGCACTGATGCCGGCGGCCTGCGGCATCGCCCTTGGGTTCGACCGGCTGGTGATGCTGGCCACCGGCGCGCCGCGCATCGACGACGTGATCTGGACACCCGTCGCCGGCGGGTGACACGCGTGCAGGCAATCGGGCGATCGGCCCCTTGTCGCCGGACTGGAGGCCATTCCGCGTCGTTGTTCCCCGCATTTGCCATCCGGCCCGTCGGGTCCGGCGGTCCCGTGCGTGCGACGGCAACAGGGTGGGTCCGGACTGTTGCGGGTCGCATCGGCGCGACATCCGGAAGGGTTGTCTATGTCATAAAACTGTTACAAAACCGAGACAAACCTGACATTCACCGCCACTAGGTAAGGCAGAGGCCGAGTCGTTTGGCCCAACCCTGCTCAGGAGAGATCCATGAAATCCGTGAAAATCAGCGCCTCGGTGCTGGCGATCGTCGCTATGTCGGCGACTGCCGGTGCTGCCCGCGACCAGATTCAGATCGCCGGTTCTTCGACCGTTCTGCCGTATGCCACGATCGTCGCCGAAGCATTCGGCGAAAACTTCGACTTCCCGTCGCCGGTCGTCGAAGGTGGCGGTTCGGGTTCGGGCCGCAAGAAGATGTGTGAAGGTGTGGGTGAAAACACCATCGACATCGCCAACTCGTCCTCGCGCATCTCTCAGTCGGACATCGATCTGTGCGCCGCCAACGGCGTGACCGAGATCATGGAAGTCCGCATCGGCTATGACGGCATCGTGTTCGCGTCCGACATCAACGGCCCGGAATTCGCCATGACCCCGACCGCCGTCTACAATGCGCTGGGTGCTCAGGTCATGAAGGACGGCGCCCTGGTCGCCAACCCGAACATGATGTGGTCGGACGTGGACGCCGCCTTCCCGGCCCAGAATATCACCATGTTCATCCCCGGCACCAAGCACGGCACCCGTGAAGTATTCGACACCGAGGTGATCATCGCCGGTTGTGAAGAAACCGGTGCGATGGCTGCGTTCGCCGCTGCCAACGCCGGTGACGAAGACAAGGCCGAAGAGCTGTGCATGGAACTGCGCACCGACGGCAAGTCTGTCGACATCGACGGCGACTACACCGAAACTCTGGCCCGCATCGATGCCGACAAGACCGCCATCGGCGTGTTCGGCCTGTCGTTCTACCAGAACAACACCGACAAGCTGCGCGTCGCCACCATGTCGGGCATCGTTCCGTCGACCGAGTCGATCGCCTCGGGCGAATACCCGGTGTCGCGTCCGCTGTACTTCTACGTGAAGAAAGCCCACATCGGCGTGATCCCCGGCCTGAAAGAGTACGTCTCGTTCTTCCTGTCGGACGAAATGGCCGGCCCGGACGGCCCGCTGGCCGCCTACGGTCTGGTGTCTGACCCGGAACTGGCCGCGACCCAGGCGATGGTCGAAGCAGAGACCCCGATGGGTCCGCTGCAGTAAGACGTAACCGAGTGGCGCCTTCGGGCGCCACTCGACTTTCTCAACCCATTCATTTTGCGGACAGGATCCCCGATGTCGGTTCTTTTTCTGCTTGTCGTGCTTGCGGTTCTGGCGATAGCGGCCTTCGTGCTGTGCCGACAGCGGGTCATGGCCTCGGTTCAGGGCAATCCAAAACACCTTCATTCGCTGCCGATCTACTATGGCTGGCACGGTGCGATCATGGTCGTTCTGCCGGCGTTGGCCGGTCTGGTCCTGTGGCTGATCATCCAGCCGATCATCATCGAGAATCGCATCGAGGCCGATCTGCCGCCGCAGATGCTGACGGGGACCGGGTCGATGGATCTGGTCATGAGCGATGTGCGCCGGGTTGCGGGCGGCCTTGATGTGGCGGTCGAGCAGGGCGCAATGACCGAAGAAGAGGCGGGCATGATCCGTACCGAGTTCACCAACGTCCGTGACCGACTGGCTGCCGTGGGAGTGGCCCTGGGGTCGACCGTGACGGCACCGGTGCTGAACGCGGCTCAGGATTATCGGGTGATGACCGCGTGGGGCGCTATGGGACGAACCATTCTGGGCGTAATCCTTGGCGTTGCCGGGTTGATCTATGCGGTGATGATCACCGGCAAAGATTTCCGGGCCCGCAACAGGGTCGAACAGGTCATTCAGGGCCTGCTGATCGCCGCGTCGTCCATCGCGATCCTGACGACGGTGGGTATCGTCTATTCGATGCTGACCGAAACGTTCAATTTCTTCTCGCAATATCCGATCCAGGACTTCTTCTTCAGCCTGACATGGTCGCCGAACTTCCGCGGCAATTCGGATTTCGGGATCATCCCGCTGATCTGGGGCACGCTGTACATCACGCTGATTTCGATGATCGTGTCGGTGCCGCTGGGCCTGTTCGCGGCGATCTATCTGGCCGAGTATGCAACCAAACGGGTGCGGGCGTGGGTCAAGCCGCTGATCGAGGTGATCGCGGGGATCCCGACCGTGGTGTTCGGCCTGTTCGCGCTGGTCACCGTGGGGCCGCTGCTGCGCGACTATTTCGCCCAGCCGCTGGGTCTGGGCGACTCGGGTGCATCGGTGATGAACGCGGGCATCGTGATTGGCATCCTGAACATCCCGTTCATCAGCTCGCTGTCGGATGACATCATCAATTCGGTGCCGCAGTCGATGCGGGACGGGTCGCTTGGGCTTGGCGCCACCAAGTCTGAAACCATTCGGCAGGTCGTGCTGCCGGCCGCTTTGCCGGGGATCGTGGGGGCCTGCCTGATGGCCGCCAGCCGCGCCATCGGCGAGACGATGATCGTGGTGATGGGCGCGGGCGCTGCGGCGCAGCTGAGCCTGAATCCGTTCGAGGCGATGACGACGATGACGGTGAAGATCGTTGGCCAGCTGACTGGCGACACGGACTTTGCCGCACCTGAAACGCTCGTGGCCTTTGCCCTCGGCATGACCCTGTTCGTGATCACGCTGGCCCTGAACATCGTCGCACTGCTGGTTGTCCGCAAATATCGGGAGCAATACGATTGACCGACGCAACCGCTGGCGGCATGGCCGCACCCGCATTTTCCCGTCCGAAATCGTCGCTGTTGTCGCAGACCGCGCTGGTCAAACGGCGCAACGCCGCCGAGGCGCGGTTCAAGGCCTACGGGATCGGTGCGATCATCCTGAGCCTTGCGACGCTGGGCTTCATGCTGTTCACCATCTTCACCGATGGCATCACGGCGTTCTTTCAGGCCAAGCTCAGCTTTCCGCTGGAACTGACGGCCGAAACGCTGGACCCCGACGGCAATCGCAACCGCGACGAGATGGCGAGCGTCACGACGCTGGGCTACAACCGGGTGCTGGCCGAGGCGTTTCAGAAGGAACTGACCGCCAAGGGCATTGCGGTGGCAGGCCAGTCCGAACGAGACGTGGCCGACATGATCTCGAAAGATGCTGCCGGTGATCTGCGGGCGATGGTTCTGGCCAATCCCGATGTCGTCGGCACCACGATCGACGCGACCGTGCTGGCCACCGGCCGGATCGACGGGTTCCTGAAGGGCCGCGTCACCATGGAAACCGCCGAGCGCGACAGCAACGTGACGCCGGAACAACTGCAACTGGCCGAACAGTTGCGCGATGCCGGCATCCTTCGGTCGGAGTTCAACTGGGATTTCATCACCTCGCCCGACGCCTCGGACCAGCGGCCCGAAGCGGCAGGTCTGGGCGTGGCGATCATGGGGTCGGCCTACATGATGCTGCTGGTGCTGATCACCTGCGTGCCGATCGGGGTCGCAGCGTCGATCTACCTCGAGGAATTCGCGCCGAAGAACGTCTGGACCGATGCGATCGAGGTGAACATTTCGAATCTTGCCGCCGTGCCGTCGATCGTGTTCGGTATCCTGGGTCTCGCGATCTTCATCAACTTTGCAGGGATGCCGAACTCGTCGAGCCTCGTCGGTGCGCTGGTGCTGTCGCTGATGACGCTGCCGACGATCATCATTGCCACGCGGGCCTCGATCAAGGCGGTGCCGCCGTCGATCCGCGATGCCGCACTGGGGATCGGCGCGTCGAAGATGCAGACGGTGTTCCACCACGTCCTGCCGCTCGCGATGCCGGGCATCCTGACGGGCACCATTCTGGGGCTCGCCTCGGCCCTGGGCGAAACCGCGCCGCTGCTCCTGATCGGAATGGTCGCCTTTGTCGACAACTATCCGTCGGCGCCGGTTGAAGGCTTTCTCGACCCTGCAACGGCGCTGCCGGTGCAGGTCTATGGTTGGGCGCAGCGGGCCGACCCGGCCTTTATCGAACGGTCGTCGGGCGCGATCATCATTCTGCTTATCTTCCTCGTCGTGATGAACGTGCTGGCGATCCTTTTGCGCCGCCGCTTCGAACGCCGCTGGTAACCGATTTCCGGGAAGGACCAAGACATGAACGACATGCGTATTGTGGAGCGGGACGTGGATACCCAGAGCAACAAGATCTCGGCGCGCAACGTGCAGGTGCATTATGGCACCAGCCACGCGATCAAGGACTTGAACGTCGACATCCTCGACAAGACGGTGACCGCGTTCATCGGACCGTCGGGATGCGGAAAATCGACGTTTCTGCGGTGTTTGAACCGGATGAACGACACCATCGCGGTGTGCAAGGTGTCGGGCGAGATCAAGCTGGAAGGCGAGGACATCTATGACCGCCGCGTCGACCCGGTGCAATTGCGTGCCAAGGTCGGCATGGTGTTCCAGAAGCCGAACCCGTTTCCCAAGTCGATCTACGAGAACGTCGCCTATGGCCCGCGCATCCACGGACTGGCTGCGGGCAAGGCCGATCTCGATGCAGTGGTCGAGCGTTCGCTCAAGCGCGCCGGCCTGTGGGACGAAGTGAAGGACCGCCTGTCCGACAGCGGCACCGCGCTGTCCGGCGGCCAGCAGCAGCGCCTGTGCATCGCCCGCGCCATCGCCACCGAGCCGGAGGTCCTGCTGATGGACGAGCCCTGCTCGGCGCTCGACCCCATCGCCACTGCCCAGGTAGAGGAACTCATCGACGAGCTGCGCCAGTCCTACGCGGTGGTCATCGTCACCCACTCGATGCAGCAGGCCGCCCGTGTCTCGCAGAAAACCGCGTTCTTCCACCTCGGCCACCTCGTCG
>JANNNU010000190.1:0-8855 GCA_031398695.1 Paracoccaceae bacterium
TATGACCCCATTCTTCGGACGCTGGTCCTGCACGATGCTGGGCGCATCGTGTGGCGGTGTTTAGGGGGGGGCGGGGGGCGATGCAAGGGGGAAAATGCGTGTCTTCCCCCCCGTGCGCGCCCCCGCCAGCCCGGGGTTTACGGCTCTTCCTCGTCGCCGGCCACATCGGCCAGATCGTCGAGCGAGACGTTGTCGTCGGCGTCTTCTTCGAGCAGATCGTCGTCCAGCTCGGTGTCGTCGGCAACACCGGTTTCCAGCAGTTCGTCCTCGCCCTCGATATCGTCCACCAGAACGGTGTCGTCCTTTTCGGGCACGACGCGGGCGATCACCGAGGCAGCCATCTTGCGACGGGCCACTTCGATATCGACCACTTCGCCGGTATAGGGGCTGATGATCGGGCTGCGGTTCAGGTCGTAGAAGCGTTTGCCGGTGGTCGGGCAAATGCGCTTGGTGCCCCATTCGGGATTGGGCATGGCGGTCCCTTTGTTCAGAGGTTCGGAAAGCTGAACCGCGTCCGTGCCACAGGCCTTGCGGAGTGTCAAATCCTTTGCGGTTCTTGTGGGGGGCGGGCGGCCTGACTATGCTGTCGCGATGCCAGTTCTGCCCGGATCTCCCCCCGTCGACATCACGCTGCGCCGGTCTGCCCGGTCCACCCGGTTCAGCCTGCGCGTCAGCCGTCTGGACGGGCGGGTCACCCTGTCGCTGCCGCTGCGGGCGCGCGAGACCGAGGCGATGGCCTTTGCCCGCGCGCAGGAGGGCTGGCTTCGCGCGGCGCTGGCGCGGATGGCGCTGCCGGCGGCGGTCGAGGTCGGCAGCGTGCTGCCGGTCGAGGGGCGGAGCCTGACGGTGGTGCAGGCCGCGGGGCGGGGGGTGCGGATCGAGGGCGACGCGCTGCTGGTGCCGGGCGATCCGGGGTTGGCGGGCGCACGGGTGGCGGGGTTTCTGAAGGCGATGGCGAGGGGGCGGCTGATGACGGCATCCGATCATTACGCGCAGGCGCTGGGGGTGCGGTTCAGCGGCGTGACGCTGCGCGATACCCGCAGCCGATGGGGGTCGTGTTCGGCCAGCGGTGGCCTGATGTATTCTTGGCGGCTGATCATGGCCCCGCCGTCGGTCCTGCAATATGTGGCAGCGCACGAAGTGGCGCATCTGGTGCAGATGAACCATTCGGCGGCCTATTGGGCGGTGGTCGAGCGTATCTATCCCGGCTGGCAGGCGCAGCGGGCGTGGCTGCACAGCGATGGTCAGGCGCTGCACGGGTGGCGGTTTGGCAGGGATTGACCATGGCGGCGGCGCGCTGTTGGGTAGGGCATGCTGACCCCGCGCGCCCCGGACCCCAACGCCGCCGCCCATGAACGGGTGTATCGCAGCCTGCGCCAGCAGGTCATGCACGGCGAGCTGGCACCCGGGGCGGCGATGACGCTGCGCGGGCTCGGTCTGCAGTTCGGCGTGTCGATGACCCCGGCGCGCGAGGCGGTGCGGCGGCTGGTGGCGGAAGGTGCGCTGACGCTGTCGTCTTCGGGACGGATTTCGACGCCGGCACTGACGCCGGAGCGGATCGAGGAGCTCGCGGCGATCCGCGCCATGCTGGAGCCCGAGATGGCCGCGCGGGCCTTGCCGCGGGCGCATTTCGCGCTGATCGACCGGTTGGCGGCGATCAATGCCGCGAACCTCGACGCGGTGGTGAACCATGACGCGGTGGCCTACGTGCGCACCAATCTGGAGTTTCACCGCACGCTGTATCTGCGCGCGCAGACCCCGGCGATGCTGGCGCTGTGCGAGACGGTCTGGCTGCAACTCGGCCCGACGATGCGGGCGCTTTACGACAAGCTGCGCCGGCGCGACGTGCCGCACCACCACCGGGTGATCTTGGCGGCGCTGCGGGCCGGGGACGAGCCGGGCCTGCGGCTGGCGGTGCGCACGGACGTGACGCAGGGGCTGCGGCATCTGGCGGCTTGACTCGCGGCTGGCGACGGAGCGGGGGTTTCACACCCCCGCGCCCCCGTGGGATATTTTAGCCAAGGTGAAAGGGTAAGGATCAGGGTTAGGCGTGGATCGCCCCGTCGCCGCACGCCAGGGCCGCTTCGCGCACCGCCTCGCTGTAGGTGGGGTGGGCGTGGCTGGTCAGGGCCAGATCTTGGGCCGACGCGCCGAATTCCATCGCCACGCAGACCTCGTGGATCAGGTCGCCCGCACCGGGACCGATGATATGGCAGCCAAGGATCCGGTCGGTTTGCGCGTCGGCAAGCATCTTGACGAAGCCGTCGGCCTGAAACACCGCCTTGGCGCGTGCGTTGCCCATGAAGGGGAACTTGCCGACCTTGTAGGCGACGCCCTGTTCCTTGAGCTGTTCTTCGGTGGCGCCCACGTTCGCCACTTCGGGCGCGGTGTAGATCACGCCGGGGACGAGGGCGTAGTTGACGTGGCCATGGTGACCCGCGAGAACTTCGGCCAGCGCCATGCCGTCATCCTCGGCCTTGTGCGCCAGCATCGGGCCGGTGATCGCGTCGCCGATCGCGTAGACCCCCGCGACATTGGTGGCAAAGTGGTCGGTCTTGATCTGTCCGCGCGGCAGCATTTCGACGCCCAACGCCTCGAGCCCCAGGCCGGTGGTGTAGGGTTTGCGCCCGGTGGCCACCAGGACCACGTCCGTCTCGAGTGTCTCGAGCGTTTCGGTCTTGCGCGACTTGTAGGTGACCCGCGCCCCGGTGCCGGTCGTCTCGACCCCTTGCACGGCTGCGCCAAGGATGAAGGTAAACCCTTGACGGGTCAAGATTTTCTGGAAGGTCTTTGCCACCTCGGCGTCCATGCCGGGCGTGATGGCGTCAAGGTATTCCACCACCGTCACCTTGGTGCCCAGCCGCGCGTAGACCGACCCCATTTCAAGCCCGATCACCCCGGCACCGATGACCACCATCGTCTTGGGGACCGCGGGCAGGGTCAACGCGCCGGTGGAGGTGACGACCACCTGTTCGTCCACCGTGACGCCCGGAAGCGAGGCCGGCTCGGACCCCGTGGCGATCACGATGCTTTTCGCCTCGTGCACGCCGTCGCCGACCTTGACCTGCCCCGCCGCCGGGATCGACCCCCAGCCTTTGAGCCAGGTTACCTTGTTCTTCTTGAACAGAAATTCGATGCCCTTTGTGTTGCCGTTCACCACATCCTGCTTGTAGGCCTGCATGCGGGTCCAGTCGATGGTGGGCGCGCCGCCCATCAGGCCCATCTTCTCGAAGTTCTCGTGCACCTCGTGATAGGAATGGCTGGCGTGCAGCAGCGCCTTCGACGGGATGCACCCGATGTTCAGGCAGGTGCCGCCCAGCGTTTCGCGCCCTTCGACGACGGCCACGGACAAGCCCAGCTGCGCGCAGCGGATAGCGCAGACATAGCCGCCGGGGCCGGCACCCAGAATGATCACGTCAAAGCTTGCCATCGGAGTTTCCTATCGTTTGCGCGGTATGGTCGGCGTCGGGTTTGCGTATGGAGGACGTATGGCTTTGCGCATGACGTTCCGTCGGAAGGGTCAGAGAAGAGCGGCCACGATCATCACCATCGTGGCGAAGAAACCGAAGGCCCAGACGACCGAGCGCCACGGCCGCAGGCCCAAGGCGTAGGCTGGAATGTAGACTACGCGGGCGGCAAGGTAGACCCAGGCGGCGGTCTGAGTCACGCTCGTAGACTGGTTGCCCAGCGTTACGACGACCACGGCGAGGGTGAAGAGGATCAGCCCTTCAAAGTGGTTGTTCAACGCACGTTGCAAGCGGGCGGTGGTTTCGGAGAGCGGCTTTGATGGCGGGCGGTCGCGGGCGGAAGAAGTGTAGCCGGTGCCAAGTTCCTTGTTCGCGGGGATGGCAAACAGGGCGAATTGTGCGGCTTGCAGGAGGCCTGCGAGGGCAAGGGCGGTGAGTTCGGGGGTCATGGCGTTGTCCTACCGTGTTCGGCGCGGGTCACTTGTTCAGGAGCGGCCTTTTGGCGCGCAAGGCGGGGTGAACCCCGCCTTGCGCATTGGGGGTAGGTCGGGGTTCACCCCGACTCTCACAAATCCATCAACAACCGGCGCGGGTCTTCCAGCGCCTCTTTGACGCGCACGAGGAAGGTCACAGCCCCTTTGCCGTCCACGATGCGATGATCGTAGCTGAGGGCAAGATACATCATCGGGCGGATCACGATCTGGCCGGCCACCACTACGGGGCGGTCCTGGATCTTGTGCATGCCGAGGATGCCCGACTGCGGCGGGTTCAGGATGGGCGAGGACATGAGCGAGCCATAGACGCCGCCGTTCGAGATGGTGAAGCTGCCGCCCTGCATTTCGGCCATCGTCAGCTTGCCGTCGCGGGCGCGCAGGCCCAGTTCGGCGATCTTTTTCTCGATCGCGGCAAAACCCATCTGGTCGGCATCGCGCACCACCGGGACGACGAGGCCGTTGGGCGTGCCGACGGCAACGCCCATGTGCACGTAGTTCTTGTAGACCACATCCTGACCGTCGATTTCGGCGTTCACCTCAGGCACTTCCTTCAGCGCGTGGGTGCAGGCCTTGACGAAGAAAGACATGAAGCCGAGTTTCACGCCGTGCTTTTTTTCAAAGATGTCCTTGTATTCGTTTCGCAATCCCATGATGCCGGACATGTCCACCTCGTTGTAGGTGGTCAGCATGGCGGCGGTGTTCTGCGCGTCTTTCAGACGGCGAGCGATGGTGGCGCGCAGGCGGGTCATCTTGACCCGTTCCTCGCGTGCGGCGTCGTCAGCGGGGACGGGGGCGCGGGGGATGGACGCCGGAGCGGGGGCGGCGGCAGGCGGGGCGGCCGGAGCCGGGGCCGGGGTGGCCTTGACCACGTCTTCCTTCATCACGCGGCCGTCGCGGCCGGTGCCCTTGACCTGATCGGCGCTGAGACCGGCCTCGGCCATCGCCTTTTTCGCGGAGGGGGCATTTTCCACATCGGTGCGGGGCGTCGGCTGTTCGGGACCGGCGCCGGGCGAATTCACGGCCTCGGCCGCGGAGGCCTTGTCCTTGATCTCGGTCGCGTACCCGTCGCGCTCGGTCTGCGTGGCCGAAGGTTTGGACGGGGTGGCGGCCGCGCCTTCGGTCACTATGGCGAGGCGGGCATTGGCCGCGACGGTGGTGCCTTCGGGGGCCAAAATCTCGGCCAGCACGCCTGTCACCGGGCTCGGGACCTCGACCGACACCTTGTCGGTTTCCAGTTCGCACAGCATTTCGTCCTGTTTCACCGCGTCGCCCGGCTTCTTGAACCAGGTGGATACGGTGGCTTCGGATACCGATTCGCCCAGGGAGGGCACCATTACGTCGGTCATCTGTCTCTCCTGCGCTGATGCGCGTTGTCTGGCCTGCGCCGGGGCGCGTTTGAGTGTCGGCGGGGCGTGGCGCCCCGACCCTTATCAGGTTTGCGGGCCGAGCGCGTCAGCCACGAGGGCGGTCTGTTCCGCCTTGTGGCGGCTGGCGAGGCCCGTGGCGGGCGAGGCCGATGCCACGCGGCCGGCATAGCGCGGGCGGGTCTGCGCGGCACCAACGGCGGTCAGGATCGTCTCGAGTTCAGGCTCGATGTGGCTCCACGCGCCCTGATTCTTGGGCTCTTCCTGGCACCAGACAATTTCCGCCCCCTTGAAGCGGCCAAGTTCGGCCGTCAGCGACTTTTTCGGGGTCGGATAGAGCTGTTCTATCCGCATCAGGTAAGTGTCGGACTGCTGGCGTGCATCGCGTTCTGCCAGAAGGTCGTAATAGACCTTGCCCGAACAGAGCACGACGCGGCGGATCTCGGCATCCGCGTTCAGCGTCAGCGCCGATTGCCCGCGTTCGGCGTCATCCCACAGCACGCGGTGGAAGGTGGAGCCGTCGAGAAAATCCGATGCCGCGCTTATGCACATCGGGTGGCGCAACAGCGATTTCGGCGTCATCAGGATCAGCGGTTTGCGATAGTCGCGGTGCATCTGTCGGCGCAGGATGTGGAAGTAGTTGGCGGGCGTGGTGCAGTTGGCCACGATCCAATTGTCATGTGCCGACATCTGCAGGAACCGCTCCAGCCGGGCCGAAGAGTGTTCTGGCCCCTGACCCTCCCAGCCGTGCGGCAGCAGGCACACGAGGCCCGACATACGCAGCCATTTCGACTCGCCCGAGTTGATGAACTGGTCGAACATGATCTGCGCGCCGTTGGCGAAGTCGCCGAACTGCGCCTCCCACATCACCAGGGCGTTCGGTTCGGACAGCGAATAGCCGTATTCGAACCCCAGCACGGCGTATTCCGACAGCATCGAGTCGATGACCTCGAACCGCGACTGGCCGGGGCGGATGTGGTTCAGCGGATAGTGGCGTTCTTCAGTAGTCTGGTCGACGAAGGCGGAGTGGCGCTGGCTGAAGGTGCCGCGCGTACAGTCCTGGCCGGACAGGCGGACCGGGAAGCCTTCGACCACAAGGCTGCCGAAGGCCAGCGCCTCGGCCGTGGCCCAATCGAAGCCCTTGCCGGATTCGAACATTTTCGTCTTGGCATCCAGCTGGCGCGCCACGGTCTTGTGCAAATCGAACCCTTCGGGCACGCGGGTCAGCGCGGCACCGATTTCGGTCATCGTGTCGGGCGTGATCCAGGTGTCGCCGCGCTGGTAGTTGTCGAGGTTCTTCGGCGTCATCGACTTCCACCGGCCATCCAGCCAGTCGGCCTTGTTCGGCTTGTAGTCGCGGCCGACCTCGAACTCTTCGTTCAGGCGGGCCTGAAAGGCGGCCTTCATGTCTTCGATCTCGCCCTCGGGGATCAGGCCGTCGCGCACCAGACGTTCGGTGTAAAGCTGCAGCGTGGTCTTCTGCTTGCGGATCGTCGCATACATCGCGGGGTTGGTGAACATCGGTTCATCCCCCTCGTTGTGCCCGAACCGGCGGTAGCAGAAGATGTCGAGCACGACGTCCTTATGGAAGGTCTGGCGATACTCGGTGGCGACGCGGGCGGCATGGACCACCGCCTCGGGGTCGTCGCCGTTCACGTGGAAGATTGGCGCCTCGACCATCAGGGCGATGTCGGTCGGATAGGGCGACGAGCGAGAGAACGACGGCGCGGTGGTGAAGCCGATCTGATTGTTCACGACGATGTGGATTGTGCCTCCGGTGCGGTGGCCGCGCAGGCCCGACAGGCCGAAGCATTCGGCCACCACGCCCTGACCCGCAAACGCCGCATCGCCGTGCAGGAGCACGGGCAGAACAGTGTGGCGGTCGCTGTCACTGGCCTGATCCTGCTTGGCGCGGACCTTGCCGAGCACGACAGGGTTCACCGCCTCGAGGTGGCTGGGGTTCGCGGTTAGCGACAGGTGGACGGTGTTGCCGTCGAAGCTGCGGTCGCTGGATGCGCCGAGGTGGTATTTCACATCGCCCGAGCCGTCGACATCTTCGGGTTTGAAGCTGCCGCCCTGAAACTCGTTGAAGATGGCGCGGTAGGGTTTCATCATCACGTTGGCGAGGACCGACAGGCGGCCGCGGTGCGGCATGCCGAACACGATCTCTTTGACGCCTAGGCTGCCGCCGCGCTTGATGATCTGCTCCATCGCGGGGATCAGGGATTCACCGCCGTCCAGACCGAACCGCTTGGTGCCCATGTATTTGACGTGGAGGAACTTTTCATAGCCCTCCGCCTCGACCAGCTTGTTCAGGATCGCCTTGCGGCCTTCGCGGGTGAAAGCGATTTCCTTGCCGTAGCCTTCGATCCGTTCCTTCAGCCAGGCGGCCTGTTCGGGGTTCGAGATGTGCATGTATTGCAGCGCGAAGGTGCCGCAGTAGGTGCGTTTCACGATGTCGACGATCTGGCGCATGCTGGCGTGCACGAGGCCCAGCACGTTGTCGATGAAGATCGGGCGATCCATGTCGGCTTCGGTGAAGCCGTAGGAGGCGGGGTCGAGCTCGGGGTGATCGGCCTTTTGCGCGATGCCCAAGGGGTCGAGGTCGGCGGCGAGGTGGCCGCGGATGCGGTAGGCGCGGATCAGCATGATCGCGCGGATGCTATCGAGCACGGCGCGCTGGATCTGCTCTTCGCTGACCGGAACGGCGGCGGTCGCGGCCTTGTCCGCGATCTTTTTCGCAGCACCCTTGGCGTCGGGCATCACCGGCCATTCGCCGGTCAGGGCGGCGGTCAGGTCATCGACGGGCGCGGTCGGCCAGTCGGCGCGGGCCCAGGACGGCCCCTGTGCCTGGCGTTTGGTGTCCACTTCGGTTTCGCCGAGCGATTGGAAGAAATCCGCCCAGGCCGCGTCGACCGACGCGGGGTCGGCAGCGTGTTTCGCCGCCAACTGGTCGATGTAATCGGCATTCGCCCCGTCCAGATACGACCCTGCGGCGAAGGCGGCGGTGGGGGATTGTTCGGTCATGTGATGCCTCTTGGGGGGAAGGAGTCGGGGTGAACCCCGACCTACGCCTTGATTGCTTTCAGCACGGCCTCGCCCAGGGTGGCGGGGCTGTCAGCCACGATGATGCCTGCGGATTTCATGGCCTCGATCTTCGATTCCGCGTCGCCCTTGCCGCCCGACACGATGGCTCCGGCATGGCCCATGCGGCGCCCGGTGGGGGCGGTGCGGCCGGCGATGAAGCCTGCGGTGGGTTTCCAGCGGCCCGCCTTGCGTTCGTCGGCCAGAAACTGCGCGGCCTCTTCTTCGGCCGATCCGCCGATTTCGCCGATCATGATGATGGAATGGGTCAGCGGGTCAGCAAGGAACATTTCGAGAATATCGATATGCTCCGACCCCTTGATCGGATCGCCGCCGATGCCGACGGCAGAGGATTGGCCAAGGCCCACGTCCGTTGTCTGTTTCACAGCTTCATAGGTAAGCGTTCCCGAGCGCGACACAACCCCGACCGAGCCCTTGGAGAAGAT
>JANNNU010000078.1:0-9720 GCA_031398695.1 Paracoccaceae bacterium
GGGGGTTTCACACCCCCGGACCCCTGTGGGTTGTTTTTGAACAGATGATGGGGGTCAAAGACCGGTCAGCCAGCCCGCCAGACGTTTGGCGTTCACGCCCCAGTCATAGTCACCAAAGCGCGGGCGGGCGAAGAGGTCGAGCCGCGTGCCCTCGGGCGTCGGCGTCGCCTGTGCGGTGGTGAAGTCGGGAAAGCCCCAGACCGCCGAGCGGGTGATCCAGGTGATCCGCCCGGTTTCGGCGCTGCCCGCAAGGCGCGTGGTGCGCGGGGTGGCCGTGGCGATGCTGTCAAGGCGGGCCAGCAGATCGGCGGCGGGTTCGGGGTGCAGGCAACTGACGCGCGCGGTGGAGCGCGTCGTGGTCAAGTCCGTGCAGGCACCGATCGCGACGCTGCCCGGATCGACATGCCAGCGCGCGGCATCCGCGGGGGCCACCCGGATGAACACGGCGGCCCCGATCACGGCCAAAATGATTGCATAGGTCAGCATGGTGTGTATCTTCAATGTGTTACCGATGGTTCTTCGCCCAATCATAAAGACAGATCAACTCGTAGGCCACATGCGCGCCGGCGATCGCGGTCGCACCGGTGGTATCGTAGGGGGGCGACACTTCGACCACATCGCCGCCGACCATCGTGATGCCCGCAAGGTCGCGCAGGATCGCCGCCGCCTGCCACGACTGCAACCCGCCCCACACCGGCGTGCCGGTGCCCGGCGCGGCTGACGGATCGAGGCAGTCGATGTCGAAGGTGACGTATGTGTTTGCGTTCCCGACGATGTCCTTGACGCGTGCGATCGTTGCCGCGCAGCCGTTCTCGTGCACCTCGCGCGCATCGATGACGTGGACGCCCAGATAATCTTCGGTCGTCGTGCGGATGCCGATCTGGACCGAGCGTGCGGGATCGATTAGCCCGGTCTTGACTGCCTTGTAAAGCATGGTGCCGTGGTCGATCCGCGTGAGATCGTCGTCGGGCCACAGGTCGGAATGGGCGTCGAAGTGGATCACTGCCAGCGGACCGAACTTTTCGGCATAGGCCCGCAGGATCGGGAAGGTGATGTAATGGTCGCCGCCCAGCGTGACAGTGCCCGCCCCAGCCGCGAGGATGCGCGCGATATGGTCGGTCAGCGTCTGCGGGAAATCCGGCGTCTTGGCATAATCGAACGCGCAATCGCCGTAGTCGATGATGTTGAGATCCTCCAACGGGTTGGAGGGCCAGCCGTAGGGCGGGTCGTAGGGCATCAACGCGCTGGCCTCGCGGATCGCGCGCGGCCCAAAGCGCGTTCCGGGACGGTGCGTCACCGCCTGGTCGAACGGCACGCCGGTGATGGCGAGGTCCACGCCGGTCAGGTCCTTGGTGTAGGTGCGGCGCAGAAAGCTGGTCGCCCCGCCAAAGGCGTTCTCGAATGCATAGCCGCGCTGCGTCGGGCGGGTGAAGGCGGTGTCGACCTGGGTGCGGGCGTCTTCGAGGGGCATGGCAAACTCCTGCTTGCGCATCCTTCGAACCGGAGACCGCGCAGATCCGGGCAAGGCATTGGCCGCGAACCGGCAGGTGGAGTCAAGCCCGCGTCAGAACAGCTGCTGGCGCGCGCGTGACAGCGTGAACCCATGGCCTGCCGGATTGGTGCAGGTCATGCCGCTGGGATCGGACGTGCAGTCGAACCCGCCAAACGAAAGGGTCCGGCCATAGTCCAGAATGACCGAGTCGGGCATTACCACCGTATCCCCCACGCATGCCAGCTGCCCCTGGCGCGCCGCGAGGCCGATCGTGAACGAGGCCCCCCAGTCGAGATCGCAGTCAGGCGGCGGCTCGCGGTACGTCGGCATCAGCGCGACCATCTCGCAGCGCGCCTCGGCCTGATCCCCAGTGGCGATCAGGCAGTGGATGTTGCCGGTGGGCGACTGAAAAAATACGAGGTCGTCGGCGCAAGCGGGCGTCGCGGCCAGCGCGATCACGAGGAGCAGCGGTTTCATGACAGGCCTTTGGCAGGGGTGGCGTCGCCATGGCAGGCTAGCCGCTCGCCCCATCGAAATCCACCGCTTTGGCACCTGCCCCCCGGCCATCACGCCAGCGGTTGCGCCGTTTCCACCAGCCGCGCAAAGAAACTGGCCCCGATCGGCGAGGCTTCGTCGTTGAAGTCGTAGGCGGCGTGATGCAGCCCCGCCCCCGGCCCGATCCCCATGAAGAGATAGGCCCCCGGACGCACTTCGAGCATGTAGCTGAAATCTTCGGACCCCATCTCGCGCCGGGCACGGTCGTTCACCGCGGCGTCCCCCGATACCGCGCGGGCCACGTCGGCGGCGAAATCCGACTGTTCGGGATCGTTCACAGTGGCGGGATAGCCCCAATCGTAGTGGATCTGCGCCCTCACGCCATAGGCGGCGGCGTGGCCTTCGACCAGCTCGGTGAACCGGCGTTTCAGAAGGTCGCGCACCTCGGGTTTGAAGCTGCGAATGGTGGCGCAGAACATCGCCTCTTCGGGGATGATATTGCTGGCTGTGCCCGCGTGCACCTGCGTGACCGAAATCACCGCTTCGTCCAGCGCATAGACGTTGCGCGACAGGATGGTCTGGACGCCAGCCACCATGCCGATCATCGCCACCACCGGATCGACGCATTCGTGCGGAGTTGCACCGTGCCCGCCCTTGCCGGTGATCAGTACCGTGGCCGTGTCCACCGCCGCCATCAGAGGGCCGGGCGTGGTCAGGAAGTGGCCGAGCGGCACGTTGGGCGCGTTGTGGATGCCGAACACCCGGGCGATGTCGAAGCGGTCCATGATGCCTTCCTGCACCATGATCTGCCCGCCGCCGCCGTCCTCTTCGGCGGGCTGGAAGATCAGCGCGACGCGGCCCGCGAAATTGCGGGTTTCGGCCAGATACTTGGCCGCCCCCAGCAGCATCGTCACGTGGCCGTCGTGGCCGCAGGCATGCATCTTGCCCGGCACGGTCGAGGCGTGATCGGCCCCGGTCAGTTCGGTGATGGGCAGCGCGTCCATGTCGGCGCGCAAGCCGATGGTCGGGCCGGGCCGCGCCCCGTTGATGATTGCGACGAGGCCGGTGCGCGCGATGCCCTGGTGGATCTCGTCTACCCCCATGTCGGTCAGCCGCGCCGTGATGAAGGCTGCCGTTTCGGGGCAGTCGAGCTTCAGTTCGGGGTGCGCGTGCAGGTGGCGTCGCCAACCCTTCATTTCCTCGGCATAAGAGGCGATACGGTTGAGGACGGGCATGATCAACTCCGGTGATTTTACCCTTTGATCAAATCGGAAAACGAAGGAGGCCGCAAGGATGGGCGACGATCTGATCCACGATCCGCACGGCGGGATGCCCCGGCTGCTGGCGATCATGCGGCGGTTGCGAGACCCGGTGACGGGCTGCCCGTGGGATCTGGCGCAGGATTTCGCCACCATCGCGCCCTACACGATCGAAGAGGCGCACGAGGTCGAGGACGTCATCGCGCGCAGTGCGTGGGACGAACTTCCGGGCGAATTGGGCGATCTGCTGTTTCAGGCGGTGTTCCAGGCGCAGATCGCGGCCGACAAGGGGTTGTTCGGCTTCGACGACGTGGTGCGGTCCATCGCGGACAAGATGGTGGCGCGGCATCCGCACATCTTCGGCGACGAAAGCCGCGAGAAAAGCGCCGATCAACAGACGGCCGACTGGGAACAGATCAAGGCGCAGGAGCGCGGCGAGGCGCGAGTGCTCGATGGCGTGGCGCTGGGTCTGCCGGCGCTGACCCGCGCGGTGAAGCTGCAAAAACGCGCGGCACGGGTGGGGTTCGACTGGCCGTCGACGGATCAGGTGCTGGCCAAGCTCGTCGAGGAAGCGGGTGAGCTGGTCGAGGCGCGCGACGCGCTGACGGCCGCCGAGGTGGCCGAGGAATTCGGCGATCTGCTGTTCGTCATGGCCAATCTCGCGCGTCACCTGAAGGTCGATCCCGAGGCGGCGCTGCGGGCCGCCAATGCCAAGTTCACCCGGCGGTTTGGGCGTATCGAGGACTGGCTGGCCGAGGCGGGGCGCAATCCGTCGCAATCCGATCTGGCCGAGATGGACGCGCTGTGGAACCGCGCAAAGGCAGAAGAGCGCGGGGTTTGACAGCGCGGCGGCGGACAGGCCGGGTGGTTTGTTTGGACCCGTTGATAGGGAACCTTTGAGCCAAGCATTTTAGTCAGGTATTGACCTGAGTGATTTTGTCGGATTTAAGAACCGGGCAATTTCCGACTAAAGGAGTCACCCATGCTGCGTCCCATCCTGGCCCTTGCCCTGTGTTCCACCGCCCTGCCCGCACTGGCGGCCGAAGTGAATATCTATTCCCACCGCCAACCCGAACTGATCCAGCCGCTGCTCGATGCGTTCACCGCCGAAACCGGCATCGCGGTCAACGTGGCCTTCGTCGACAAGGGCATGGTCGAGCGTCTGGTGGCCGAGGGCGACCGCTCGCCCGCCGATCTGGTGTTGACGGTCGATATCGCGCGGCTGATGCAGGTGGTGGAGTCGGGCGTCACGCAGCCCGTGCAGTCCGATGTGCTGGAGACGAACATTCCGGCCGAATTCCGCGACCCGGCGGACCAGTGGTTCGGACTGACCACCCGCGCGCGCATTGTCTATGCCAGCAAGGATCGCGTGGCACCGGGCGAGGTGACGACGTACGAGGACCTCGCCGATCCGAAATGGGCCGGGCGTATCTGCACCCGGTCGGGCACGCATGACTACAACGTGGCGCTGCTGGCGGCGGTGATGGCGCATGACGGGGCCGAGGCGGGCCGCGCCTGGGCCGAAGGGCTGAAGGCCAACCTCGCCCGCAAACCCGATGGCGGCGACCGCGACCAGGCCAAGGCGATCTGGGCGGGGGAATGCGACATCGCGCTTGGCAACACCTACTACATGGGCCAGATGCTGAAGGACCCCGAGCAGGCCGCTTGGGCCGATGCGGTCAACGTGGTGTTCCCGACCTTTGCCGCCTCTGGCACGCACATGAACGTCTCGGGCGTCGCGATGACCAAGGCCGCCCCGAACAAGGACGCGGCGCTGCAGTTGATGGAGTGGCTGTCGTCGGACGAAGCGCAGGCGATCTATGCCGAGACGAACTATGAATTTCCGGTGAAGCCGGGCGTCGCGCGGTCGGAACTGGTCGAAAGCTGGGGGTCGTTCACGCCCGACACCCTGCCGCTGGCCGATGTCGCGGCCCAGCGTCCTGCGGCGCTGAAGATCATGGAAGAGATCAACTACGACGGCTAAGCCGTTGCAGTCTGGACAAATCGCGGGTCATGGCGTTTTCTTGCGCGAAAGGAGCGCGCCATGACCCACCCCCTCCCTATGCTTAGGCGCATCATCATCGACACCGATCCCGGCCAGGATGATGCGGTGGCCATCCTGCTCGCCCTCGCCTCGCCCGAGTTGGAAGTGCTGGGCCTGACGACCGTCGCCGGTAACGTGCCGTTGCCGCTGACGACCCGCAATGCGCGGATCATCTGCGAACTGGCCAGGCGGCCCGACCTGCGGGTGTATGCGGGGTGCGACGCGCCCCTGTCGCGCAAGCTGGTCACGGCCGAGCATGTGCATGGCAAGACCGGGCTCGATGGTCCGCAGATGGCCGACCCTGTGATGCCGGTGCAACCCCAGCACGCCGTCGATTTCATCATCGACACCCTGCGGCGCGAACCGGCCCACAGCGTGACCTTATGCCCGCTGGGGCCCCTGACCAACATCGCGGCGGCGTTTCGCAAGGCGCCCGACGTGGTGGCGCGGGTGCAGCAGATCGTGATGATGGGGGGCGCCTATTTCGAGGTCGGCAACATCACCCCGGCGGCGGAGTTCAACATCTATGTCGACCCCGACGCGGCGCAGATCGTGTTCCGGTCCGGCGTGCCGCTGGTGGTCATGCCGCTGGACGTGACGCACAAGGCGCTGACCAACCGCGCGCGGATCGAGGCGTTTCGCGCGATGGGCACCGAGCCGGGCCGGATGGTGGCGGAATGGACGGATTTCTTCGAGCGATTCGACATGCAGAAATACGGCAGCGAGGGCGCCCCACTGCATGACCCTTGCGTGATCGCGTATCTGCTCGACCCGTCGCTGTTCGCCGGGCGGCACATCAACGTGGAAATCGAAACGCAGTCCGAACTGACGCTGGGCATGACGGTCGCCGACTGGTGGGGCGTCACCGGGCGCCCGGTCAACGCGCTGTTCATCGGGTCGATCGACGCGGACCGGTTCTTTGATCTGTTGACCGAACGGATCGCCCGCCTGTGAAGCGTTCGCTTTACCTGCCCGGCGGGGTCGTCTAATCAGGAGAGCAACGCGAAAGGCCCCCCATGCGCATCCTGATCACCAACGACGACGGCATCAACGCTCCGGGGCTGGAAGTGCTGAGCGAAATCGCGCAGGCGATCGCCGGACCGGGCGGCGAGGTCTGGACCGTCGCCCCCGCCTTCGAGCAATCCGGCGTCGGGCATTGCATCAGCTATACCCACCCGATGATGATCGCCAAGCTGGGCCCGCGCCGCTATGCCGCCGAGGGCAGCCCGGCGGACTGCGTGCTGGCCGGGTTCTATGACGTGCTGGACGGGGCGAAGCCCGATCTGGTGCTGTCGGGGGTGAACCGGGGCAACAACTCGGCCGAGAACGTGCTTTATTCCGGCACGATCGGCGGCGCGATGGAGGCGGCGTTGCAGGGGGTTCCGGCGATCGCGCTGTCGCAGTTCATGGGGCCGCAGACCGACGGCCTGACCGATCCGTTCGAGGCTGCGCGGCAGCATGGCGAGGCGGTGGTGCGCGCGCTGCTGGACAAAGGTCGTTGGGATGCGGGCGATTACCGATTGTTTTACAACGTGAATTTTCCACCCAAGGCCGCGGCCGACGTCAAGGGCGTCAAGGTGGCCGCCCAGGGGTTTCGCCGCGACACCGGGTTTGGCGTCGAACGGCAGGTGTCGCCGACCGGGCGCGCGTTCCTGTGGATCAAGGGCGGGCCGCAGCAGACCCCTACCCTGCCCGGCACCGATGCCGCGGTGAACCTGGAAGGGTGGATCAGCATCACGCCGATGCGGGCCGATCTGACGGCGCATGACGTGCTTGATGACCTCGCGGTGCGGCTGGGATGACCGACGAGGGCGCGCCCGAGGACGAGGTCGCGCTGGAACGGGCCGCACTCGAATTGGCTGAGCGCAAGATGCGGTTTCTGTTCGCCTTGCGGTCGCGCGGGGTGACCGATGCGCGGGTGCTGACCGCAATGGAAGTCGTGGACCGGGGTCTGTTCGTGCGCGGTCTGTTCGCCGAGCGCGCGTATGAGGACATGCCGCTGCCAATCGCCTGCGGGCAGACCATCAGCCAGCCGTCGATCGTGGGGCTGATGACGCAGGCGCTGGCGGTGCAGCCGCGCGACACAGTGCTGGAGGTCGGCACCGGGTCGGGATATCAGGCGGCGATCCTGGCGCAGCTGGGTCGCCGGGTCTACACGGTGGACCGCCACCGGCGTTTGGTCGCCGAGGCGCGCGAGCTGTTTCGCGCGCTGGGTCTGGTCAACATCACCGCCTTTGCCGCCGATGGAAGCTTTGGCCTGCCCGATCAGGCGCCTTTCGATCGCATTCTCGTGACCGCCGCCGCAGAGGACCCGCCCGGCCCCCTGTTGTCGCAATTGAAGATCGGCGGTATCATGGTATTGCCAGTCGGCCAGTCGGACGCGGTGCAAAGCCTGATCAAGGTGACGCGCGGTGCGGCGGGCTATGACTATGAAGAGCTTCGTCCGGTGCGCTTCGTGCCGCTGGTCGAAGGGATGAGCAACGAATGACCACGTTTCGGGATCAACCCGGGCGACACCGATGAGGCGCAGATGATCCGTTCCTTCCACGCGACACCGATGCTTGTGGCCTTGGCCGTGGCGGGCTGTTCCGGCACCACGGCGCTGGACTGGGATCTGCGGTCGGGGGCGGCGTTCGACACCTCGCAGGCCGCCCAGCAGGCCACCAGCGCCCCGCCGCTGCCCGACAGCCGGGGGGTCGTGTCCTATCCCGGCTATCAGGTCGCGGTCGCCCGGCGCGGCGATACCGTCACGTCGGTCGCGGCCCGTCTGGGTCTGGGGCCGGGCGAGCTTGCCTCCTACAATGCGCTGCAGGTCACGGATCCGTTGCGCGAAGGCGAGATCCTGGCGCTGCCGACCCGGATCGCCGCGGCCAGCACCACGACTGTCGCCGGTCCGGGCACCGGCGGGGTGATCGGCGGATCGGTCGATGTCACCACGATCGCCACCACGGCGCTGGACCGCGTCGGCAGCGACGCGCCTGCCCCCGGTGCCCAGGTGTCCGGTGCGCAGGTTTCCGGCGACGAACCGGTGCGCCACCAGGTGGCGCGCGGCGAGACGGCGTTCTCGATCTCGCGCACCTATGGGGTGTCGGCACGGGCGCTGGCCGACTGGAACGGGCTGGGGTCCGATCTTGCGGTGCGCGAGGGGCAGTATCTGATCATTCCGACCGCGGCAGGACCGGCGCCGACCCCGCCGGTCGTGGTCGCAACCGTGCCGGGCGCGGGGTCGCCCACGCCCGAGCCACCCTCTGCCAGCCTGCCGCTGCCCGACGAGGCGCCGGCGAAGGCCAGCGATCCGCCCAAGGACACCCCGGCCTCGCCCGATCTGGGGGCCGAGCGCACCGCCGCCACCGCCTCGCGGATGACGATGCCGGTGTCGGGCAACATCATCCGCGGCTACGAGAAGAAGAAGAACGACGGGATCGACATCAGCGCCCCCGCCGGCACGCCGGTCAAGGCGGCCGCGGACGGCACGGTGGCGGCGATCACCACCGACACCTCGGGCACGCCCATCGTGGTGATCCGCCATGCGGACGGGCTGCTGACCGTCTATGCCGGGGTTGAAGGTGTCACGCTGGCCAAGGGGGCTGCGGTCAAGCGCGGGCAGGCCATCGCATCGGTGCGCAGAGGCGATCCGGCCTTCGTGCATTTCGAGGTGCGGCAGGGCGTGGAATCGGTCGATCCGGTGCCGTATTTGCAATAGCGGTTGGACTGCGGACAGGCCGTGGGGCCAGCCCCCCGGGCCCCCCGGGATATTTTTTAACAGATGATGAGTGCTAGAGCTTGACGCCTTCTCGCGCGGCGAGGTCGCAGAAGAATTGCCAGGCGACCCGGCCCGAACGCGCGCCGCGCGTGGCCTGCCACTCGATCGCCTCGGCGCGCAGCCGGTCGGGCGGGACGCTGACGCCGTGATGGGCACAGTAGGCGTCGATCATCGCAAGGTAGTCGTCCTGCGTACAGGAATGGAAGCCGAGCCAGAGGCCGAAGCGGTCGGACAGCGACACCTTTTCCTCGACCGCCTCGCCCGGCGTGATGGCGGTGGCGCGTTCGTTTTCGATCATGTCGCGCGGCATCAGGTGGCGGCGGTTCGAGGTGGCGTAAAGCAGCACGTTGTCGGGGCGGCCCTCGATGCCGCCGTCGAGCACCGCTTTCAGCGACTTGTAGTGCTGGTCGTCATGGCTGAACGACAGGTCGTCGCAGAACAGGACGAACCGGTGCGCCGCGTCGCGCAGATGCGCCAGAAGGCGGTGGACCGAAGGCAGATCCTCGCGGCTGAGTTCGACGATCTTCAGATCGAAGCCTTCGGCGCGGATCGCGGCATGGACGGATTTCACCAGGCTCGACTTGCCCATGCCCCGCGCGCCCCACAAGAGCGCGTTGTTGGCGGGAAGGCCCCGGGCGAAATGGCGGGTGTTGTCCAGCAGCGTGTC
>JANNNU010000123.1:0-25812 GCA_031398695.1 Paracoccaceae bacterium
ACATGAACTTCGGCTTGTCCGGGTCGCCGACTTCGGGCAGTTGCTCAAACAACTCCGACAACAGCCACAACAGAAATGTTGCATAAAGCCCCGGCGACTGCATCAACGTATCCGCCGCCAGAATGTTCACTTGCCCGTGCCCATTGGCATCAACGCGGATCATATCCTCCAATTTCAACGCCGGTTCGCCAAAAAACTTGTCGGCGCCTTGGTTTTCCAGCACCAGCAATCGCCGCTGAATCGAGCCGACCGTTGCCTCCGCTACATTGCCATAACGCAAGGACAGGTCCGACGAATTCTCACCCACCCACACAAGAACGGCCTGTAAGTCTTTCAAATCCAACAGTAAAAGACCATGCTCGTCGGCTAGGCGGAAGGCGATATTCAACACGCCTTCCTGCGGCTCGGTCAGTTCCAAGAGCCGCGACAACAACAATGGCCCCATTTCCGAGATCGTCGTTCGAACCGGATGCCCCTGCTTGCCGAACATGTCCCAAAACACCACCGGACATTTCAAATAGGCATAATCGGCAAAGCCAATCTGCGCCGCCCTTTCCATCAATTTCGTATGTAACGGATGCAACTCCGACCCGGCCTTGGCCATGCCCGCGACATCGCCTTTCACATCGGCCAGAAACACCGGCACACCCGCTTTGGAAAATGCTTCCGCCAGAATTTGCAGGGTAATCGTCTTGCCCGTCCCGGTTGCCCCGGCGATCAGACCGTGCCGGTTGCCGTACTTCAGCAAAAGCTGCTGCGGTTGCGTGTAACCCGGCCCGCCGCCGCCGACAAAGATGCTGTCCGTCATGCCCCTCCCTCATGCTGCCGCGCAGCGCTGTCTGGCCGCGTCCCGTGCGGCACCCGACCGGCAAGATACATTTTTAACCTGTTCGTGCCAGTGTTGGTTTTGCCGGGTCGTCCCTTCGTCGCCCGGTCAGGCCTCTGTCGTGACGTGCTCCCTGTCAGACTGATCGCGCCCCTGAAAAGGCGCGGTTTTTTTGTAACGATTTTGCGCAAGCCATGCTGCAATTACACAGTTGACGGCTGTGCAAAACCGCCTTAGCCTCTTTTGAATACGTCGGCCAGTCCGACAGGGAGCATAAAAAACAATGAAAAAGGGTCGCTTGTCGACCCTTTTTTTACGCCCCGAACCTGCAGGCGGCGCTTCGCAGCCAGTTGACCGGCCGACCGGCTTTTCGGGCCTGACTTGGCCGATCTGGCATGGTAAACCAGCCACAAACCACAGCAAGGAAGCGACGACATGCCCAAATCCGATCAGACCCGCAGGCTGGCCGACCGACTGTTTCCGGCCGCACGCACCTTGGCGGTGGCCGCAGGCCTGGGGCTGACGGTCATGACCGGGGCCCATGCCCAGGACGCGACCACACCGCCCGCCGTCAGCACGACTGCGCCACCGATCGACCTGTCGATGGGGCAGGAAGTGTCGGCCGGGGAACCGGCGATCGCCTCGCCGGAAACCGCCGAAGTGGGGCAGACCTACCTCGCCTCCAGCTTCGAAGTGTGGGAGCAGCGCTGCGTCAAGACCGAAGACGGGTCGGACCCCTGCCAGCTTTACCAATTGCTGAGAGACGAAACCGGCGGCCCGGTGGCCGAGATCAGCCTGTTCGACCTGCCCGCAGGGTCGCAGGCGGCGGCAGGGGCCACCATTATCGTCCCGCTGGAAACGCTGCTCACGGCGAACATGCAGATCGCCATCGATACTGGGACGGCCAAGGTCTATCCGTTCACCTTCTGTGCGGCCGTCGGCTGCATCTCGCGGATCGGTCTGACCGCCGAAGAGGTGGATCAGTTCCGCAAGGGCGCCGGCGCCGTGCTGACCATCGTGCCGGCCGTGGCGCCCGATGAGCGGGTCGAGCTGAACATCTCTCTGGCTGGTTTCACGGCAGGGTTCCAGGCCGTGACCGACGCCAATGCCGACATTCCGGTGCCGCCCGCGCCGTAAGCGGATGCGCAGGGGGGCCGTAGGACCGGCCCCCCGCCTGTCAGACCTTGCGCAGCGCGATCACCGCGTTCATTCCGCCAAAGGCAAAGGCATTGGTCAGGCAAACCTCGACCTTCGCATCGCGCGCCACGTTCGGCACGATATCCAGCGCACATTCCGGATCGGCCTCTTCATAGCCGATCGTCGGCGCGATCACCCCGTCCTTCAGCGCCATGAGGCAGGCGAGCAGCTCGACCGCCCCGGTGCCGCCGATCAGGTGGCCATGCATCGACTTGGTCGACGACATCATCAACCGGTCGGCATGCGGGCCGAACACATCCGCCACGGCGGCACATTCGGTCTTGTCGTTTGCCGCCGTCCCGGTGCCATGGGCGTTGATATAGCCCACATCCTCTGGCGCGATCCGCGCATCGCGCATTGCCCCGGCCATCGCCCGCGCCGCGCCCTGTTTGGACGGCATCACGATGTCGGACGCATCCGAGGTCATGGCAAAGCCGATCACCTCGGCCAGCATGTCCGCGCCACGCGCGCGCGCCATCTCGTATTCCTCGAAGACGAAAACCGCCGCCCCTTCGCCCTGCACCATCCCGTTGCGGGTCAGGCTGAACGGACGGCAGGCGTCCTTCGACATCACGCGCAACCCCTCCCACGCCTTGATGCCGCCAAAGCACAGCATCGATTCCGACCCGCCGGTCAGCATCGCCCGCGTCATGCCCGACCGGATCATGTGAAACGCCTGCCCCATCGCATGATTGGAAGACGCGCAGGCGGTCGCGACGGTGTAGCTTGGCCCCTTGAGATTGTATTCCATCGACAGATGACTGGCGGCGGCGTTGTTCATCAGCTTGGGGACGACAAAGGGGTGGACCCGGTTCTTGCCCTCTTCGTAGACGGCGCGATAATTGTCGTCCCAGGTGTTGACGCCGCCCCCTGCCGTGCCCAGCACGACCCCCGCGTCATAGCCGAGGTGACCGTCGAAATCGATGCCCGACTGCGTGACCGCCTGCCGCGCGGCCAGCAGGGTGAACTGGGTGAATTTGTCGTAGAGCACGATCTGCTGGCGGTTGAAGTGCGCCTCGGGGTCCCAGTTATGGACCTGACCGCCGATCTGGATCGACAGGCGGTCCTTGTCGCGGATGTCGAGCTCGGTGATGCCGCAGCGCCCTTCGCGGAACGCGGCATAGGTGCCCGGCACATCGTGGGCCAACGCGTTGATCGTGCCCGATCCGGTGATGACGACCCGCCTCATGCGACCTTCTGGGCGACCAGCCCTTCGACGGCGCGCACGATGGCCGCGACCGAAGAGATGTCGAACTGGTTCTTCTCAGGTTCGTTGGCATTGAACGGCACCGAGATGTCGAACGCCTCTTCGATGGCAAAGATCGACTCTACCAGGCCCAGGCTGTCGATGCCCAGATCGTCGAGGCTCATGTCCAGCCCCACATCCGACACATCGAGAACCGCCTGTTCGGCGATGATGGCAACCACCCGGTCCTGCACGCTATCGGTCATCTTGCGGTCCTTTGCTTGGGTCGCCAATCTGGAGGGGGTTATGGGACGGATCGCGCGCGGCTTCCAGTGCCTGAACGCGAGCGGCCAGCCGGGGCAAGCGGCGCAGCGCCTTTTGCAGCTCGACATGCGTGTCCATCTTGATGGCGGGATAGCCCAGCAGCACGCGCCCGTCCGGCGCATTCGTCATGATCTTGGTCCCGCCGCCGCCGATCACGTCGTCGCCGACAAAGATGTTGTCACTGACACCGCACTGCCCCCCAAGCACCACGCGGTCCCCGATGCGGGCCGATCCGGCGATGCCGACCTGGCCGCACAGCAGACAATCGCGCCCCACCGTGACGTTGTGCCCAAGATGCACGAGGTTGTCGAGTTTGGTGCCGTGGCCAATGGTCGTGTCGCGGATCGTGCCGCGGTCGAGGGTGGAATTCGCCCCGATCTCCACATCGTCACCGATCACGACCGACCCCAGCGAATGGATGCGCAGCCAATGCTGATCCCGGATTTCTGCGCGCACGCCAAGGGTTGCCCGAATTTCTTCAACGCCGGAAACCTCTGGCGTGACGAAAGAGAACCCGTCCGCACCGATCACGGCCCCCGGCTGGCAGATGACTCGGTCGCCGATGCGCACCCGCGCGCCGATCCGGGTACCGTGCAGGATCAGCGCATCATCCCCGATCTGCGCGCCTTCGCCGATCGAGACATGGCTCGCGATGCGCGCCCGCGCCCCAACCACCACCCCCGCCCCGATCACGACGAACGGCCCGATGGCGGCCCCATCCCCGATCCGTGCCGAAGCGTCGATCACCGTCATCGGATGCACACCCGGGGCAATCGCGGGTCCTGCGTCGAGCAAGCTGGTGATGCCCGCCATCGCCACCCGCGCACGCGGCGCAAAAATCGCGGCGCGCAGACCCAACGCCTGCCAGTCGGCCCCCGGCCACAGCAAGGCGGCGCGCGCAGCGCCCCTGGCCAGCCCGTCGGCATAACGTGGCGACATGGCCAGCGCCAGATCCCGGGGCCCGGCGTCCGCCGGTTCCGCAGCCCCAAGGATGCACATATCGAGGTCGCCCGCGGCCTCGGCCCCAAGGGCAGCGGCCACGTCACCAATGCGATGGGTCATCGCCAACCCTCCGACGCCGGGGAACAGCCCCCTGACGGGCCGTTTAGCCCTGAACGCCGCGCAGTTCCACCCCGGCCTCGGTCAGCGCATCAAAAATCCGGCCGTCGCGGCCATAGACGTCGCGGCGATAGCCGATGGTGCCCTTGGCATTCGGCCAGGCGGTGAAATAGACCAGATGCACTGGCAGCGGGATGTCCAGCTGCACGGTCGTCTCACGACCCGAGTCGAGATGGCGCGCGAAGTCGCCCTTCGGATCGTCGGTCTGCACCGACAGCAGCGCATAGGCAAAGTCGAACGGGTCGGCCAACCGGATGCAGCCGTGGCTGTAGGCGCGCACCTCGTTGTCGAACAGCGACTTGGACGGCGTGTCGTGCAGATAGATGTTGTAGGGGTTGGGGAACATGAACTTGACCAGCCCCAGCGCGTTGGCATCCGACGGCGGCTGACGCAGCGCAAAGGGAAAGCTGCGGGCCGAATAGGCGGCAAAGTTGACCGCCCCGCGCGGCACCACACGACCCGACCCGTCGATCACTTGCAAGTGGCTTACGGCATTGGGGTTCGATTGCAGCAGCGGCAGGTATTCTTTGGTTGTGATCGAACGCGGGACCGACCAAGACGGGTTGATCACCATATGCTCCATCGTATCGGAAAATTCGGGCGACCGCTGGTCGGGCACGTCCTTGCCGATGACGGTGCGGGTCTGGAACGCGACGCGGCCGTCTTCGATGATCTGCGCGGTGAAATCGGGCTGGTTGACCCAGACATACCGCGCGCCAAGGTCGACGTCATGCAGCCACCGAAGCCGCTCCATCGCGACGATCACCGATTTCAGCCGGGTGTCGGGGGCGGTGTCGAGTGCCTCGATCGTGCTTATCCCCGCAACGCCGTCCGCCGTAAGACCGTTGTCAGCCTGAAAGCGCTGGACGGCCGACTGCAAGGGGCGGTCATAGGTCATCGTGGCCGACCGGGTGAGATAGTCGAGCGCGATCAAGCGGTCGCGCAGCCGCACCACTGCATCGCCCGATGCGCCGGGCTCCAGCGTGGCGGCGCCAACGACCGGACCAAAACCGCCCGCCGCGATCCGCGCCTCGAGCGTCAGCTTCTCCTTCATCAGGCGCGCGTAATGGGGCGACTTCGGCGCAAGTCCGTTCAGAAAGCCGCTCAGATCATCTGAACCGATCCGCGCCAGCAAGGCAGCCGGATCGGGGCGCGACACGTCGCGCAAGATGCCGCCGTCAACCGATTTCGGCACCAGCACGCCCGACGACAGATCGGCGGCATAGGCCAGATAGGCCGTCGTCATCGCCACCTCGAGCCGGCCCCGATCGCCTTCGGTCACCGCAGCGGCAAAGGCGCGCCGCAGCGCCGCCGCATCATAGCGCGCCACCGGCAGACCGTGCAGCCCCGCCTGATCCAGTGCCGCCAGCAGAACCGTGCGCCGCGCGGCATCCGCAGGCCCGGTCCAGACCGGCCCATAGTCTCGGGCGGCGTAGAAGTCCGCGACAGCCTCGGTGCCGAAGGCGGCCTCAGCCAGCGCCTGGGTGAACGGACTCGCAGGCTCCATCGCCGGTGCCGGGTCGGCGTGAATCACCGCGCCGGTCAGCGCGACCGACAGCAACAGGGCCAAAGACACACGGGAACGGAACGGCAGCATTTTACGGACTATCCTTGGCTTGCGGTCGGAATTGGTGATGGCACGCTGCTCACAATCGGTCAGTTTCGCCGATCTGTAAACCGCCTAACCCATGAAAATCGCCCATATTGTCCCATAAATCCGCCCTATGGTCACCCAACGGGCAGGGTGAGGAATTCCGCACTTGGCAAGGCCGATTTAAGCAATTTTTTGCCGACTGGCGCTAGGGTCACAGGGGGGCGGGCAATCTTGGCTTGGGCTTCACGATCAGGTGTGTCATTCAATGCAGACACTTGGGGATGAAGTGTCAGATCAAGCCGCCGACACAGGCGGTCGTAGGGAACGACGGGACAGGCGCACAGAATGGCGAATATGACTTCGACGGGGATGACGCGACGCGGCCTATTGGGCGTGTTTGCTGCAACAATGGTCGTGGCGGCACCGACGCTGTCCAATGCCTTCGGATTGATCAAGGGCGCAGGCGACATTCGCCGCATCCGTATGTACTCGGGCCGCACCGGCGAAAGCATGGACACGATCTACTGGATCGAAGGCGAGTACATTCCGGAAGTGTTGAAAGAGATCAACCACTTCATGCGCGACTGGCGCAATGACCAGACGATTAAGATCGACCCGCGCAATGTCGACATCATGGCGGCGTCACACCGTCTGCTCGACGTATCGGAACCCTACATGCTGCTGTCGGGCTATCGCAGCCCCGCCACAAACGCGATGCTGCGGTCGCGCTCGGGTGGCGTTGCGAAGAATTCGTTGCACATGAAAGGTGAGGCGGCCGATCTGCGGCTGAAATCGCGCAGCGTCAAACAGATGGCGCGCGCGGCCGAAACCTGCCGTGGCGGCGGAGTCGGGCACTATTACAAATCGAACTTCGTCCATATGGACTGCGGCCCGGTGCGCACCTGGGGAGGATGAACGGGAGTTTCATATAACAAACGAACAAGGGAACCTCGCGGTTCCCTTTTTTCATCAGGCGCGCGAAAGAAATCTAGTCGTCGTCCGCGTCTCCGGTTTCAGGCGCACCGCGCCCCCGAAATCCTTGGGCCACCACGAACTTTTCCGAACTGTCGGCACGGCTCGCAGGCGGCTTCACGTTGGCGACCTTGCGGAAATTCTGCTTCAGAATCGCTTGCAGGCTGTTTTCAGCCCCGCCCGCCAGCACCTTGGCCACAAAGGTGCCGCCCTCTTCCAGCACGTCCATCGCGAAATAGGCCGCAGCCTCGCACAGCGCGATGATGCGCAGGTGGTCGGTGCCCTTGTGCCCCGACGAGGCCGCCGCCATGTCACTCATCACCACGTCCGCGGGCCCGCCGAGCCAGCCTTTGACCAGCCCGTCCGCCGCGTCGTCCAGAAAATCGAGCTGGTGGATCTGCGCCCCCGCGATCGGCTCCACCGCCTGCAGGTCCACGCCCAGCACGGTGCCCACCGGTTTCGCCGGCCGGTCTCCCAGCGCATTGACCCGCGCCACCGCGACCTGACACCAGCCGCCCGGCGCACAGCCAAGGTCCACCACCCGCGCACCCGGTTTCAGAAACTGGTACTTGTCGTCCAGCTCGAGGATCTTGAACGCCGCCCTGCCCCGGTAGCCTTCCTTGCGCGCCCGGATCACGTAGGGGTCGTTCAACTGCCGCTCCAGCCACAGCGTGGACGACAGCTTGCGGCCCTTGGCGGTCTTGACCCGCACCCGCAGTTCGCGCTGGCCACGGCCGGAGGTGTTCTTGGGGCTGCCGAGTTTGTCGGTCATTCGTAGGGTCCATCTTCCAGAACGCCGTCCGCGCTCATCTGTGCATAAAGCAGGCCTTCACGCAGACCTCGGTCGGCAACGGACAGCTTGTCGGTCGGCCATATCCGCATCAGCGCCTGAAGGATAGCCGCCCCTGACATGATCAGCGCGTGCCGGTCGCGCCCGATGCGCGGATCGGTGCGACGGCCTTCCGGCCCTAGCGACAGATAATCGCGGATGACGAAGTCGATCTGGTCGCTGGTCATTAACAGCCCGTCCACCTTGGCCCGGTCATAGCGGCGCAGGCCAAGGAAGCTGGCGGCAACGGTCGTCACCGTGCCCGAGGTGCCGATGATCTGGAACCCCTCGCGCGGATTGTCGGCGTTGTAGGGGCTGAACTTGGCCAGATTCTCTTCGAAGAACCAGCTCATCAGCGCGAATCGCGCCGCGTCATCCTCGACATCGACGAACTGGTCCTTCAGCGTCGCCACCCCCAGCGGCACCGAAATCCAATCCACCACCCGCGCATCGTCCGGCCCCTGCTGCGCAAAACCGGAATGCAGCCGCATGATCGATCTCGGCCGATCCTCGGGCGCGACGCGGCTGAGGTCGATCCACACCAATTCGGTCGATCCGCCGCCGATGTCGACCACCAGCAACTGTTCGGTGCGCGGACTGACGAGCGGCGCGCATGATATGACCGCAAGCCGGGCCTCTTCCTCGGGGGCGATGATCTCCAGTTGCAAACCTGTTTCGCGACGCACCTGACGGATGAAGTCGCGGGCGTTGCGGGCACGGCGGCAGGCTTCGGTCGCAACCAGCCGCATCCGCTTGACGCCATGCTTTTCGATCTTTTTGCCGCAGATCCGCAGCGCCTGGATCGTCCGGCTCATCGACGCGCGGCTCAGACGGCCCGACGCCTCCAACCCCGCGCCAAGCTGCACGGTCTTGGAAAAGCTGTCGATGACCAGAAACTGACTGCCACGCGGTTGGGCAATCAGCATCCGGCAAGAATTCGTGCCCAGATCCAGCGCCGCATAGAGCGCCGCTCCGGGGTCAGCGGGGGCTGACGTGTCTTCGGGCAGAGAAGCCGCAAAAGCCTCGATCGCCGCAGGATCAGCGTCCGCCCCCCGGGGACGCTCGGGCGCCATATCCGCCCTCCATTCGTGGTTGAGAACACGGTAGTCGCGAACCGGGGTTCTGACAAGCACCCGATGATCCCCGCACGGACGCATGATGAAGGTGAGCATTTTTCCACTTTGCAGCGCACGATTTTGGCGGCGCGGGGGCGTGGCGGATGGCAGAACGGGCGCAGGGTCGCAAGCAGGGGTCATCCTGTCGAAAACCGACATGGTTTGTCGGGGATGCCTGCCTAGAAGCGAAGTCAACGGATCAAAGGAATCACCATGCCGGACGTCACAGTGGTCTATTGGCGCGACATCCCGGCCCAGGTTATCGTGGGCAAGGGTCGGCGGGGGTCGAAGGTGCAACTGACCGAACGCTTCGAACAGGCTATCGACCGCGTCGCGATGAAGATCGGCGCCAAGGATGCCGACGCCTACATGGCCGAGTGGCGCAAGGCCCCCCCCTACGAGGTCGAGGGCGAGCCCGACGCAGTTGCCGCCGCCGAGGCCGCCCGACTGGAGGCCGAGATCGACCAGCCCCGCCTGAAAACCCTGATCGACCAGGAAGGCTGGGCCACCCCCCGGTCCGACCAGACCGATCCCGCCGCATAGGAACCCCGCATGGCTCTGTTCAACTTCCGCCGCGATGTGGCGACGCCGGATGCAAACCCCGCGCTGGAGGCGTTCGTGTCGGGCTACTCGATCGAGGTGATGCCCCGCACCGCCGAAAAGGTGGAAAGTTTCCGCGACATGCTGCCACTTGGCACCCGCGTCTACATCGCCCACATCGAAGGCACCCCGATCACCGACATGGTCGCCACCGCGAAACGGCTGGCAAACGAAGGCTTTCCAGTGATGCCGCATTTCCCGGCTCGGATCATCCCCGACCGCGCGACGCTGGCCGACTGGATCGCGCGGTATCAGGGCGAGGCAGGCGTCGATCAGGCCCTTCTGCTGGGTGGCGGCGTCAACACGCCCGCAGGCGATTTCGACAGCTCCATGCAGATGATGGAAACCGGCCTGTTCGACGGCTTCAAGCGGCTGCACGTGGCGGGCCACCCCGAAGGCAACAAGGACATCGACCGCGACGGCGGCGATGCGATCGTCTTGCAGGCGCTGAAGTGGAAGCAGGCGTTCGCCGACCGCTCGGATGCGCAGTTCGCCATCGCCACCCAGTTCTGCTTCGAGGCCGATCCGGTCATCGCGTGGGCCGACCGTCTGGCCGCTGAAGGAATCCGCCTGCCGATCCACATCGGCGTCGCAGGCCCGGCCAAGCTGCAAACGCTGATCAAGTTTGCCATCGCTTGCGGCGTCGGGCCGTCCTTGCGCGTGCTGCAAAAGCGCGCGATGGACGTGACCAAGCTGCTTCTGCCGTATGAGCCGACCGAGGTCGTGACGGCGCTGGCCGCGCACAAGGCCGCGAACCCGGCCTTCGGCATCGAACAGGTCCATTTCTTCCCCCTCGGCGGCATCAAAACCAACGCCGCCTGGGTTACCGATCACTGCGGCGCCGCAGGCGTGCCCGTGCACAGAGGATAAGACATGACCCGCACCGTCATCGAATCGAAGACCAAGACCGTCGTGATCGGCTTTGACGAGCCGTTCTGCGTGATCGGCGAGCGGATCAACCCGACGGGCCGCAAGAAACTGGCCGCCGAACTGGAAATGAACAACTACGACACCGTCCTGAAAGACGCGCTGGAACAGGTTGCCTGCGGGGCGATGGTGCTGGACGTGAACTCGGGTGCGGTGTTCACCAACCGGATGGCCAGCGACCCGCGCTATGCCGACAACAACTTCGTCGAGCCGCCCCTGATGCGCGAACTGATCTTGCGCATCCAGGCCGTCACGGACGTGCCCCTGTGCATCGATTCGTCCGTTCCCGGCGCGCTAGAGGCCGGGCTGATGGCCTGCGAAGGACGCCCCCTTCTGAACTCGGTGACCGGCGAGGAGGAGCGGCTGGAGCTGGTCTTGCCGCTGGTCAAGAAATACAACGTGCCGGTGGTGGCGATTTCGAACGACGACACCGGGATCAGCCAGGACCCCGACGTGCGGTTTGCCGTGGCCAAGAAGATCGTCGAACGGGCGGCGGATCATGGCATCCCGGCGCATGACATCGTGGTCGATCCGCTGGTGATGCCGATCGGCGCGAGGGCGACGGCGGGGCATCAGGTGTTCACGCTGGTCCGCCGCCTGCGCGACGAGCTAGGGGTGAACACCACCTGCGGCGCGTCGAACATCAGCTTCGGCCTGCCCCACCGCCACGGCATTAACGCGGCCTTCCTGCCGATGGCGATCGGCGCGGGCATGACATCGGCCATCATGAACCCGGTCCGCCAGGTCGAGATGGAGGCGATCCGCGCCGCCAACTTCCTGATGAACCACGACGCCAACGGCACCGACTGGATCCGCTTCACCCGCGTGCTGGACGCAGTGGTCGAGGGGCAGACCTTCTCCGAAGCGTCGGTATCGGTGGCGCAGGCCAGCCGAGGCCGGTCGGGCGGACGGGCCGGTCGGGCGCGGGGCTAGAGCCTCCGCGCGACCCCGCTTGCTGCCCCCCCATTTCGCGCTAACCTCTGCGGCGCGCAGGAGACTACTCATGGACGACGCCCTTGTGATCTTTACCCCCTCGGGCAAACGGGGCCGCTTTGCCTATGGCACCCCTGTCCTCACCGCCGCGCGCCAACTGGGCGTCGATCTCGACTCGGTCTGCGGCGGGCGGGGCATTTGTTCGAAATGCCAGATCAGCCCCGGCTACGGCGAATTTTCGAAGCATGGTGTGACAGTTCACGCCGATGCGCTGACCGAATGGAATGCCGTCGAGGAACGCTACAAGTCCAAACGCGGCATGCTGGATGGCCGCCGCCTCGGCTGCCAGGCACGCGTCATGGGCGACGTCGTCATCGACGTGCCGCCCGAATCCCAGGTCCACAAGCAGGTGATCCGCAAGTCCGCGACGATGCGCGAGATGGTGATGGACCCCGCCACGCGCCTGCTTTACGTCGAGGTCGCCGAGCCCGACATGCACGAGCCGTCCGGCGATTTCGAGCGTCTCGCGCAGGCGCTGGACGCGCAGTGGGGCGTCAAGGGCGTGCGCGCCGACCTTGCCATCCTGCGCCGCCTGCAACCGGTGCTGCGCAAGGGCGAATGGGCGGTCACCGTGGCGCTGCACAAGGGCAACCACGACGAGGCCCCGCGCATTCTCGACATCTGGCCGGGGTTCTACGAAGGGCACCTCTACGGTCTCGCCATTGATCTTGGCTCGACAACCATTGCCGCTCACCTGTGTGATCTGGGCGACGGCAAGGTGCTGGCGTCGAGCGGCCTGATGAACCCGCAGATCCGCTTCGGCGAAGACCTGATGAGCCGCGTCAGCTACGCGATGATGAACCCCGGCGGCGATGTGGAAATGACCCGGTCGGTGCGCGAGGCGATCAACGCGCTGGGGGCGTCGATCGCCGCCGAGGCCGGGATCTATGCGTCGGCGATCTACGAGGTGGTCTTCGTCTGCAACCCGGTGATGCACCACCTGCTGCTGGGTATCGACCCGGTAGAACTTGGGCAGGCCCCGTTTGCGCTGGCCCATTCCGCCAGCCTCAGCGTGGATGCCCGCGATCTGGACCTGACCAACCTGAACCGCGCGGCCCGCGTCTATGTGCTGCCCTGCATCGCGGGGCATGTCGGGGCAGATTGCGCAGCGGTGGCGCTGTCGGAAGAACCGGGCAAGTCCAAGGAGATGGTTCTGATCGTCGACGTGGGTACAAATGCCGAACTGCTGCTCGGCAACGAAACCCGCGTGCTCGCCTGTTCCAGCCCGACCGGCCCCGCGTTTGAAGGCGCGCAGATCAGCAGCGGCCAGCGCGCCGCCCCCGGTGCCATCGAACGGGTGGAAATCGACCCCGCCACCAAGGAACCCCGGTTCAAGGTGATCGGGTCCGATCTGTGGTCGACCGATCCAGGCTTTGCCGAGGCGACGGCCAGCAGCGGCATCACCGGCATCTGCGGGTCGGGCATCATCGAGGCTGTGGCCGAGATGCGCCTTGCCGGCCTCGTCGATCCGGGCGGCCTCGTCGGGTCGGCCGAACAGACCGGCACGCCCCGCATGATCCAGGACGGACGCGTGCACGGCTACCTGTTGCACGACGGCACCGCCACGGGCGGCCCGCGCATCCTGGTCACTCAAGGTGACATCCGGGCAATTCAGCTTGCCAAATCGGCACTGTATGCCGGCGCGCGGTTGCTGATGGACGAAATGGGAATCGACCACGTCGAACGCGTCACGCTGGCAGGGGCGTTCGGCGCGCATATCAGCCCGAAACACGCCATGGTGCTGGGGATGATCCCAGATGCGCCGCTGGACCATGTGACCAGCGCGGGCAACGCGGCGGGCACCGGCGCGCGCATCGCGCTTTGTTCGGTTGCGGCGCGCACCCAGATCGAGGACACCGTCCACCACATCCACAAGGTAGAAACCGCCATCGAGCCGCGCTTTCAGGAACACTTCGTAAACGCCAACGCCATCCCGCACGCGACGGACCCGTTCCCGCACCTGCTGTCGATTGTCACCCTGCCCGATGTCAGTTTCAACACGTCGGGCTCGGGCGGTGCGGGCGGGCGGCGGCGCAGGGGTTGACAGGTCGGGCCTCGCCTGCAACTCAGAACACATGAGTGATCCCGACCCGGTAGCCGACCTGCTGTCTCGTGTCGCCGCGCAAGACCGTGCGGCGTTCCGTGAACTTTATGCGACGACCTCGGCGAAACTTATGGGCGTGCTGGTGCGTATGCTTCGTGAACGCGCAGAAGCAGAGGACGCCGTGCAGGAAGTTTACACCAGGATATGGTTGCGTGCCGGTCGCTATGACCCCGCCAAGGGCCGCGGCATGACCTGGATGATCGCCGTCGCGCGCAACCTCGCGCTGGACCGGCTGCGCCGCCGCACGGACGAGCAAGCCGATGAAAACGCAGCCGAGGCGCTGGTCGACCAGACGCCGACCGCCGAACGCCGCCTGATGGCGATGGGTGAGGCGGCCCGCGTCTCGAGCTGTTTCGACCAGCTGGAACCCAGCAAGGCCGATGCGGTTCGCGGGGCGTATCTGTCCGGTCTGAGCTACATCGAGCTTGCGATGCGGCACAACGTACCCTTGAACACCATGCGCACCTGGCTGCGCCGCAGCCTGATAAGTCTTAAGGAGTGTCTGGACCAATGACCAGCGCCCTTTCCCCCGATGACGATCTGCTGGCCGCCGAATATGTGCTGGGCGTGCAGGACAGCGAAACGCGCGCGGGGCTCGATAAGCGCGTCCGGCGCGAACCGCTGTTCGCGGGCGCGGTGACCGATTGGGAAAACCGGCTTGGCGGTCTGAACGACGCTTATGACGCCGTGCCGGCCCCCGACCTGCTGGCGAAGATCGAGGCGCGGCTGTTCCCCAGTGCGCCCGTGGCCGCGCGACGACGGTTCAGCTGGTTCGGCGTGATCAGCGGGCTGGCCACGGCTGCGGCCCTCGTGGTGGCCGTCGTGATCGTGACCGTCCCGCCCCAAGCGCCGCTTGCGCCGCTGCTGACCACGCTCGCCGCCGCCGATCTGGTGTACGAGGTGCGCGCGGACGGCCAGACCCTGCAGGTGACGCGCGTGTCCGGCAATCCTGCCCCGGCTGGAGAGGTGCACGAGTTGTGGGTCATCGCCCCCGGCGCGTCGCCGGTGTCGCTGGGGCTGTTGGCCGATGCGACGCTGACGGTGGCTTACCCGACCCCCCCTGCCGGGTTCGCGCTGGCGATTTCGGTGGAGCCTGCCGGCGGTTCGCCGCGTGGCCTGCCGTCGGGCCCGGTCATTGCGACGCAGTTGATCAGCGGCTGATCACGGCTGCGTGATCGGCCCGCAAATCACCCCTCGCCTGAAACTTGTGCGACGCACCCCCCGTTGCTGCTGTGTGAGGCGGGATGGACCCGCCGGAACCCACAGGAGCTGCTCCATGAAACTCTCTTTCTCCGTCGCCATCCTCGCGCTGTCGTCCGTCGCCGCTTTCGCCGCCAACCCCGAAGTGGGCGGTGCCGCGATGTATGAAGACAAGAACATTGTCGAGAACGCGGTGAATTCGGCAGACCACACGACGCTGGTGGCCGCCGTTCAGGCCGCGGGCCTGGTGGAAACGCTGCAGGGCGAAGGCCCGTTCACCGTCTTCGCGCCGACCAATGCCGCGTTCGAAAAGCTGCCCGTGGGCACCGTCGAGACGCTGCTGATGCCGGAAAACAAGGCAATGCTGACGACCATCCTGACCTGCCACGTGGTCGCTGCCAGCGCGATGTCGGACGCCATCGGCAAGATGATCGCCGATGACAGCGGCGCGCACCCTGTGCCGACCGTAGGAGGCTGCACGCTGACCGCCAAGATGGACGGCGAGATGATCACGCTGACCGACGAAATGGGCAACGTGGCGACCGTCACCATCGCCGACGTCGTGCAGTCGAACGGCGTGATCCACGTCATCGACACCGTGATGCTGCCCAAGTCGTAAGCCCGCCATCGGGGCGGCGCGGCTGGGTCACGGTCGCGACCGCCCCGTAAGGTGGCCCTGTGTTGGCGCGTAATCCGTCCCCACTGCGCGTCATGCAGGGTCGCAGCCCCCCGAGGTCCACCTCGGGGGGTTCATCTTCGCCGGTTTTCGATCCACCCGCGCCGCCCTATGCTTGACGCCGACCCACCCTTGGCTTAGGTCAACGCTCGTTGCGGGTGTAGCTCAATGGCAGAGCAGCAGCTTCCCAAGCTGAATACGAGGGTTCGATTCCCTTCACCCGCTCCAGCCGTCCTGCCCTTTTACTTGACCGCGGCTTGCGATAGCAAATTCCCAGTCAATCGAAAGGATTTTTCATGAATAGCGACATCGTCCGCATCGGAACCGGCCCCCGGATGTCCGAGGCCGTGGCCTACAACGGCATCGTCTGGGTCGCCGGTCAGGTCGGAACCGAAGGCGATCCTATCGGCGACCAGACGCGCCAGTGTCTGGCCGAGGTCGAGCGCATTCTGGCCGAGGCGGGCAGCAGCAAGACTCGCATCCTGTCTGCGCAGATCTGGCTGGCGGACATTGCGGATTTCGCGGCGATGAACGCGGTCTGGGATGCCTGGGTGCCACAGGGCCACACCCCCGCGCGCGCGACGGGCGAGGCCCGGCTGGCAGCGCCGGGGTATCTGGTCGAGGTAATCGTGACCGCCGCCTTGCGCTGACGAAACGCGCGCGGCATCACGCCGCGCGAAACACCATCGCCACGCCGTTCATGCAATAGCGTTTGCCGGTCGGCGCTGGTCCGTCATCGAACACATGCCCCAGATGCCCGCCGCACCGGATGCAATGCACTTCCGTGCGAGTGCCGAACAGGCCGGGGTCGGGCTTGGTGCCCACGGCATCCGGCAACGGCTGCCAGAACGACGGCCAGCCGGTGCCGCTGTCGAACTTGTGCTCGGACGAGAACACCGGGCTGTCGCATCCGGCACAGGCAAACGTCCCTGTCCGGACTTCCTGATCCAGCGGGCTCGATCCGGCGCGTTCGGTCTCTTCCTCGCGCAGAACGGCGTATTGCGCGGGCGACAGCTTCGCCCGCCACTCCGCTTCGGTCATCGTGACGGCAAAGCTTTGTGCCTGCGCGGGCCGCATAAGACCGATTGCTGCGGCCGAGGCGAGGAACGATCTGCGGTTCATCCTGATCTCCTGTGGAACGGTGTATGCCCGAACAACGCCCGCTGCGGGCCGGAAGTTTCACCCGCGCCCGATCGCCCGCCCTTCCCCTTGCGGCCCCCGGTGATATGTTCCACTACTCAGGGCGAAACCGCAGGCACCGGCCTGCTCTTTGACATGGACCGCGCAGGATGCTGGACACGATCATGAAACCCACCGAAGAGATTTCCGTGCGCGAGGTTTTCGGGATCGACACCGATATGAAGGTCAAGGGCTTTGCCGAGCCGACCGACCGCGTCCCTGCCATTGACCCGACCTACAAATTCGATCCCGACACCACGCTGGCGATCTTGGCGGGCTTTGCCTACAACCGCCGCGTGATGATCCAGGGCTATCACGGCACCGGCAAATCGACGCATATCGAACAGGTCGGCGCGCGGCTGAACTGGCCGACGGTGCGGGTCAACCTCGACAGCCACATCAGCCGGATCGACCTGATCGGCAAGGACGCGATCAAGCTCCGCGACGGCAAGCAGGTCACCGAATTCCACGAGGGCATCCTGCCCTGGGCGCTGCGCAACACCGTCGCCATCGTGTTCGACGAATACGACGCGGGCCGGGCCGACGTGATGTTCGTGATCCAGCGCGTGCTGGAACATGACGGCAAGCTGACGCTTCTGGACCAGAACGAGATCATTACCCCGCATCCCTGCTTCCGGCTGTTCGCCACGTCAAACACCGTGGGGCTTGGCGATACGACGGGCCTTTACCACGGCACCCAGCAGATCAACCAGGCGCAGATGGACCGCTGGTCGCTGGTGGCAACGCTGAACTACCTGAGCCACGACGCCGAAGCCGCCATCGTGCTGGCCAAGCGCCCGCATTACAACACCGACAAGGGCCGCAAGGTGATTTCGCAGATGGTGACGGTCGCCGACCTGACCCGCACCGCGTTCATGAACGGCGACCTCAGCACGGTCATGTCACCGCGCACGGTCCTCAACTGGGCAGAGAATGCCGAGATCTTCCGGAATGTGGGTTATGCGTTTCGCCTCAGTTTCCTGAACAAGTGTGACGAGCTTGAACGCAGCACCGTCGCCGAGTTCTATCAGCGCTGCTTTGCGGAAGAACTGCCGGAAAGCGCTGCCAGCATGGCGATGCGGTGAGGTGGGCGGCGTGGGCCGGCCTTCTGCTTGCCTTGCCCGTCCACGCGGCAACCGATCCGCTTTATCCTGCCGCCCATTGCGCCGCCTACTGGCTGGCGTTCGACGACTATGCCCAAACCTCGACGTTTCTCGATAGCGATCCGTCGGACCGTGACCGCGCCGCTGCCTTCCGCGCCGCTGCGATCCGCCTGAACGCGGGTGACGCCGCGACGGTCGATGCGACGATTGCCTGCGAACGTCCCGACATGGCCCTGATGATCGAGGCCGCGATCTATGGCGACCGGATCAGCGACCGGCTGCAACGCCGCCTGCTGCAAACATGCAACGACTTTGCCGCAAAGCAAGAAGAAACCCGCGACCTTCACTGAAGGTCGCGGGTAACCGGATCAGCCCTTGGCGGCCATCGTGGCCTTCGCCCACCACACCAGATCATCAAGCGACGCCTTCGCCGCCGGCAGCAGGTTCGCCTCGACATCCGCCATGTTGCCCGAACCACCCATGCCCGGATGCACCTTGAAGAAATCGCCCATGCCCAGATGCACGGCATTGCGGGTCGGGACCATCTGCAACTCGACCCCGATCAGACGCAGATGCTCCATCGCGCGGGTGCCGCCGACCGAACCGTAGGCCATGGCGGTGAAGGGCTTTTTCTCCCATTCCTTGTAGGCCTGATCCAGCGCGTTCTTCAGGCTGCCGGTCACCGAGCGGTTGTATTCCGCGACGACAAAGATGTAGCCGTCGAACTCGGCCAGCTTGTTCTGCCACGCCACCGCGCGCGGATCAGAGGACGGTGCCCACAGGTTGGACGCAACCTCGTCGAACAGCGGCAGGTCGAAATCGCGCAGATCGACCAGCTCGACGCTCATATCCTCGCGCGCCTGCGCCTGCGCCAGCATCCACTGGGCGGGAATGTCGGCAAAGCGGCTCTTCCGGGTGGACCCGATGATCAGGGCGATGTTCGGTTTGATGGACATGATGAAAATCCTTTGGAGTGACATTCGATGCCGCCAAGATGACGCAACGCGAGCGTGAAGCAACTCCACACGTCAGGACACCCGCTGTGCGTTTGTGCACGGGGCCACGGATTTGTGGCCACGCCCTGCCACGGGTCTTGCCCCGGCCCGGACGGGATGATTTATCTCGATGCATGAACAAGCCCACCGACAATCCCGCCGATCCGTTCAAGAAGGCGCTGGCCGACGCCACGCGCACGCTGGCCGATGATCCGGACCTTGCCGTCAGCTATTCGGTCGATCCCGCCGGCATGACGAAGGACGGCATGCGCCTGCCACAGGTCAGCCGCCGCATGACCCGCGACGAGGTGCTGCTGGCCCGCGGCACCGCCGATGCTTTTGCCCTGCGCAGGAAATTCCATTCCGAGGCGACGAACACCCGCTACGCCCCGACCGGACCGCTGGCACGCGAGATCTACGACGCGATGGAGACCGCCCGGTGCGAGGCGGTCGGCGCCCGCGCCATGCCAGGCACCGCCGGAAACATCGACGCCAAGATCGCGCACGAGGCCGACCGCAAGGGCTATGCCCAGATCACCCAGTCGGCCGATGCGCCGCTTTCGGTCGCGGCGGGCTATCTGGTGCGCCACCTCGCGACCGGGCGCGACATGCCGCGCGGGGCGTCGAACGTGATGGACCTGTGGCGCGGCTTCATCGAAGAACAGGCCAGCGGGGCGCTCGATGGGATCGGCGATGCGTTGGCCGACCAGGCGGCCTTTGCCCGGCTGACCCGCAAGGTGATCTCGGACCTCGGCTATGGCGACCAGCTGGGCGACGATCCCGACCAGAGCGAACCCGAGGATGCCGAAGGCGAGGCCGAAGAGGATCAGGACCAGCCAGACAGCGCCGGCGACGAGGAACAAGACAGCGAAGACAGCGAAGCTTCGCCCGAACAGTCGCAGGAAGATCAGCAGGACCAGTCGCAGGCTCAGGTCTCGATCGAAGACAGCGCCGACATGGAGCAGGGCGACGAGGCCGAACTGCCCGAAGGCGAAGCGCCTCTCGATCCGCCGCCGCCAGCCCCCTATTCCGATGCCGACCCGAACTATGCCGTCTATACCACCGATTTCGACGAGGAAATTCGGGCCGAGGATCTGGCCGAACCGGCCGAACTCGAACGCCTGCGCGCCTATCTGGACCAGCAGCTGGAACCGTTGAAGGGCGCGGTCAGCCGGCTCGCCAACAAGTTGCAGCGCCGCCTGCAGGCCCAGCAGAACCGCAGCTGGGACTTTGACCTGGAGGAAGGCACGCTCGACGCGGGTCGCCTGGCACGCGTGGTCGCCAACCCGACCACGCCCCTGTCGTTCAAGCAGGAAAAGGACACCGAGTTTCGCGACACTTGCGTGACGCTGCTCCTGGACAATTCGGGCTCGATGCGGGGCCGCCCGATTTCGATCGCGGCAATCTGCGCCGATGTGCTGGCGCGCACGCTGGAACGCTGTTCGGTCAAGGTCGAGATCCTCGGCTTCACCACCCGCGCCTGGAAGGGCGGCCAGTCGCGCGAACGCTGGCTAGCGGCGGGGCGACCGCAGCAACCGGGGCGGCTGAACGACCTTCGCCACATCATCTACAAGAACGCCGACGCGCCATGGCGGCGGGCGCGGCCCAATCTGGGGCTGATGATGAAAGAGGGCCTCTTGAAGGAAAACATCGACGGCGAGGCGCTGGAGTGGGCGCACCGCCGGATGATGGCGCGGCCCGAAGCACGTCGCATCCTGATGGTGATTTCCGACGGCGCGCCGGTGGACGATTCGACCTTGTCGGTCAACCCCGCGAACTTTCTGGAAAAACACCTGCGCGACGTCATCGCGATGGTGGAACGGCGCAAAGCGGTGGAACTGATCGCGATCGGCATCGGGCACGACGTGACCCGCTATTACCCGCGGGCGGTCACCATCACCGACGTCGAACAATTGGCCGGGGCGATGACCGAGCAGTTGGCGGGGCTGTTCGAAGTGGACCCGCGCAAACGGGCGAAGGCAGGCTTGCGGCGGGCGGGGTAAGGGGGGCCTTCCGCCCCCCATCGGTGCGGTGCACCTCACCCCCCCCGAGGATATTTGGGAACAGGTGATGCATGTTTCAGACATTCGACAGTCCGGCCTCTCCCACGCAGGGGCCGGCGCGGTTGGCGGCGCTGCGCCAGGCACTGGCCGAACAGGGGCTGGCGGGGTTTCTGGTGCCGCGCGCCGATGTCCATCAGGGCGAGTATGTGGCGCCGCGGGATGAACGGTTGCAGTGGCTGACCGGCTTCACCGGGTCGGCGGGGTTCTGCATCGTGCTGCCAGGTGTGGCAGGGGTGTTCATCGACGGGCGCTACCGGGTGCAGGTCAAGGGGCAGGTCGATCTGACGGCATTCACCCCGGTGCCATGGCCGGAAGTCAAACCCGGCGACTGGATAAAGGAGCATATGACCGACGGGGTGATCGGGTTCGACCCGTGGCTGCACGGCGCGGACGAGATCGACAAACTTCGCTCGGCACTGGAAGGCACCGGCGTAACCCTGCGGCCTAGCTTGAATATCATCGACGGCATCTGGACGGATCAGCCACCACCGCCTCGGGGCCTGGCCTTTGCACACCCCGACGCGCTGGCCGGAGCGACGAGTGCTGACAAGCGCCGCTTGCTGGCCCAGGGATTGCAGGCGGCAGGCCAGACCGCGGCCGTCATCACGCTGCCGGATTCGCTCTGCTGGCTCTTGAACCTGCGCGGGGCCGATGTGCCGCGCAATCCGGTGCTGCACGGGTTCGCCCTGTTGCACGACGACGCGCGGGTCGATCTTTTTGCCGATCCGCTGAAATTCGACGCGGCGACCCTGGCGCTTCTGGGCCCTGAAGTGACGTTGCACGCGCCGGACCAGTTCGACGCCGCATTGCGACGTCTGCCGTCGCCGGTTCGCGTCGATCGCAGCACCGCGCCCCTGGCCGTCAGCCTGGCCTTGCAGGATGCCGGCATCACCGTGGCCTGGGGCGACGACCCCTGCCGCCTGCCGAAGGCCCGCAAGACCGCGGCCGAGATCGACGGCATGCGCACCGCCCACCTGCGCGACGGGGCGGCGATAGTGGAGTTTCTGGCCTGGCTCGACGCGGAAACCCTGAAAGGAACGCTGACCGAGATCGACGTGGTGCGCAGCCTCGAAGGGTTCCGCCGTGCCACCAACGCGCTGCACGACATCAGTTTCGACACGATCTGCGGCGCAGGCCCGCATGGCGCGATCATGCACTACCGAGTCACCGAAAGCTCCAACCGCGCAATCGGCACCGACACCCTGCTGCTGGTTGACAGCGGGGCGCAGTATCTTGACGGCACCACCGACATCACCCGCACCGTAGCGGTGGGCGATCCGGGGGCCGAGGCGCGGGCCTGCTATACCCGCGTGTTGCAGGGCATGATCGCGATCAGCCGCGCGCGCTGGCCCAAGGGGTTGGCGGGGCGCGACCTCGATCCGCTGGCACGGGCGGCGCTGTGGATGGCGGGACAGGACTTCGACCACGGCACCGGGCATGGCGTCGGCGCGTTCCTGTCGGTGCATGAAGGCCCGCAGCGCCTGTCGCGGCTGTCCGAGGTGCCGTTCGAGCCGGGGATGATCCTGTCGAACGAGCCCGGCTATTACCGCGAGGGCAGCTTTGGCATCAGGTTGGAAAACCTGATCGTCGTCATCCCTGCCCCCACCCTGCCCGGCGGCGACGACCGTGTGCAGCTGGCGTTCGAAACGCTGACCTACGTTCCGCTGGACCGCCGCCTGATCGACACCGCGCTGCTGTCGCCCGGCGAGCGGGACTGGATGAACGCCTATCATGAGAAGGTTCTTGAAAAACTGGCCTCGCGCCTGTCGCCCTTCGCCCTAGATTGGTGTCAGGCGGCCTGTGCGCCGCTATGACATGGAGATGACGATGCCCTACATCACCCTGACCCCCGTCCCCGGCAACCACCTGATCCGCGCAGGCGACACCGTGATCGGCCAGACCGATCACGCCATTGCCTTGGTCGAGGGCGGCGGTCGCCCGGTGCTGTACGTCCCGCGCGCCGACGTCGACATGACCCGGCTGACCAAGACCACCCGCCAGACCACCTGCCCGCACAAGGGCGTCGCGAGCTATTACAGCGTCTCGACCCCCAACAGCACGCTCGACAACGTGGTGTGGAGCTACGAGACCCCGATCGCCGGCATCGAGGGAATCGCGGGTCATCTGGCGTTCTACCCGGCGGTGACGGTCAAGCCCGCCTGATCAGGCCGCTTGCACCGAGCGGATGCGCTCCACCATCGACCGCACCCCGTTCAAGCGTTGGGCAGACAGATGCTGGTCCAGCCCCAGCCGCGCCAGTTCGGCCGGGGCATTCACTGCAAGCACCTGATCCGGCGTCAGCCCGGAATAGAGCGCATGCAGCACCGCGATCAGCCCTCGCACGATCATCGCATCCGACTCCCCCTGAAAATCGAATTGCGCGCCCGGCAACGGCCGCAGCCAAACCTGGCTCGCACAGCCGTCGACCTTCAGCGCCGGTACCTTGAAGCTGTCTTCGAGCGGCGGCATCGCGCGACCAAGCTCGATCACATGGCGATACCGGTCCTCCCAATCGTCCAGAAAGGCAAAGGTTTCGACAAGCTCTTCGAAGGCGGGCGTGGCCATGACATTCTCCTGCAACTCAGCGGTAGGTAAGCCGGGCGCCCCCCCAGGTCCAGCCCGCGCGGGCTTTTCAAAACCCGCCCGGTAGGCTAGCAACGACGAACCAATACGGGATGCCGCCATGAAACGACCGTTGCTCGCCGCTCTGACCGCCCTGATGGTGCTGCAAGCCTGCGGCGGCAGCTTCTCGTCGCGCCTGAACCCGTTCAACTGGTTCGGCCGCTCGGCGCCGGCCCCGGTGGTGGTGGTGGAAACCGCGACCCCTGCCGATCCGCGCGCGCTGGTGGACCGGGTGCTCAGCCTCGACATCGACAGCTATCCGGGCGGCGCCATCGTGCGCGCGACCGGCCTGCCGCCGTCGCAGGGCTGGTGGGACGCCGAACTGGTGGCGCGCCCGCTCGATGAAAACGGCGTGCTGGTCTATGACTTCCGGGTGTTCCCGCCCGTCACGCCGACCCCCGAAGGCATCCAGCAGTCGCGCGAGATTGCCGTGGCGGCCAACCTGACCACGCGCGAGCTGTCCGCCATCACCCAGATCGTGGTGCAGGGCGCCAATGACGCGCGCTCTGCCCGGCGCTGACGGCTAAAGCCGCACCACCCGCACGTCGTTGCCCTTGGCCGACAGCGCGATCTCGCCCCGGCACAGCCGCTGAGCATCGTCGCCGAACGCCTCGGCCCGCCAACCGCGCAACGCGTCCAGATTGCGCTCTCCGGCGGCGATCGCATCGAGGTCGGCGGCACTGGCGATCAGCTTGGCCGCAACGCCCAACTGTTCCGATTTCGCCTTCAGCAGCACCCGCAAAAGATCGGCCAGCGCCGGGTTGACCTGCATCTGCTCGCGCGCGAGATCAGGCTTCGGCATGTCCTCGGGCCGCATCTCCATCCCGGCCTTCACCGCCGCAAGGATCCCGTCGGCAATCTCGGACTTGCGCCCTTCGCGCTGCAACAGGCGCGACCGGCCCAACTCCTCGTAGCTGGTGGGCCGAGTCGAGGCCAGTTCCAGCAGCGCATCGTCCTTCATCACCCGGCTGCGCGGCACGTTGTGGCGCTGCGAATACTCCTCGCGGAACCGCGCCAACTCTTTCACCAGTGCCAGAAACCGCCCCGAGGTGGTGCGCGTCTTGACCCGCAGCCACGCCTCGTCGGGATGCACGGTATAGGTCGCGGGGTTGGTCAGAACCTGCAACTCTTCCTCGACCCACATCTGACGGCCGTTCTTGGCCAGCTGTGCGCTCAGGAATTCATAGATCACCCGCAGATGCGTCACATCGCACAGCGCATAGTCCATCTGCGCCGCCGACAGCGGCCGGCGCGACCAGTCGGTAAAGCGAGAGGTCTTGTCGAGGTTCTCCTTGGCGATCTTTTTGACCAGCGTCTCGTAGCCGACCTGCTCGCCAAAGCCGCAGACCATCGCCGCCACCTGCGTGTCGAACAAGGGCTCCGGGAACACCCCGCCCTCGACGAAAAAGATCTCCAGATCCTGCCGGGCCGCATGGAACACCTTCACCGTGTGCTTCCAACGGAACAGGTCGTACAGCGGCTCCATCGACATCGCCTCGCCGGCGATCGGATCGACCAGAACCGCGTCGCCGTCCTTGCCCGCCCCACCTTTCGAAGGCAGCGCCATCTGGATCAGGCACAGCTTCGACCAATAGGTTCGTTCGCGCAGAAACTCGGTGTCGATGGTGACGTAAGGCTCGTTTTTGGCAGCAGTGCAGAACTCTGCCAGCGCGTCGGTCGTCGTGATGATCCGCATGAATGTCTTTCAGCCAGGGGCGCGCGGGGTCATCCCGCCCATCCGCTATAGGCGGCAGCACGCTCAAAGAAAACCCGTCCGGTTCACCTTGGCCCAAATATCCCCGCCGGAGGCCCGACCCATCCGCCTTCCCGACCGCGCAGAACCAGCGGTCAGCCGCCCCCGAAGGGCGGATGACGCCGGCGCAGGGACCACAATGATCATTCGGGCGGCCCCTTCGGCGGCAGCCCCGTCTAAAGTTGCACCAGCGTCCGGTCGCCAGACACGAACCGCCGCAACACCGCCGGATACAGCCGGTGCTCTGCCGCCAGCACCCGTGCCGCCAGCGTCTGTTCCGTATCCCCTGCCAGCACCGGCACCCGCGCCTGCCCCAGCACCGGCCCCGCATCCAGATCGGCCGTCACCTCATGGACGGAACATCCGGCCTCCGCGTCCCCCGCTGCCAGCGCCCGCGCATGGGTGTGCAACCCCGGATACTTCGGCAACAGCGAT
>JANNNU010000139.1:0-23402 GCA_031398695.1 Paracoccaceae bacterium
GGGGGTGCGGGGGCTGGCCCCCGCTGCCGGCCGCGAGCGGAGCGCTTGACATGACGCGTCTCGACCGCCTGCTGCGCCCACGCCATATCGCCGTTCTGGGGGCCGGTTGGGCGCAGAACGTGATCGAGCAGACGGCAAGGATGGGGTTTGCCGGGCCGGTCTGGCCGGTGCATCCGACGAAATATGAAATCGGAGGATTGCGGGCCTATGCCTCGCTTTCCGATCTGCCGGAACCGCCCGATGCCACGTTCATCGGGGTCAACCGGTTTGCAACGGTCGATGTGGTGTCAGAACTCTCCGCCACGGGGGGCGGCGGGGCGATATGTTTTGCCAGCGGCTGGACTGAGGCCGGCGAGTCGCAGTTGCAGGCGCGGCTGGTGGCGGCGGCGGGGGACATGCCGATCCTTGGGCCGAACTGTTACGGGGTGATCAACTATCTCGACGGGGCGCTGCTTTGGCCCGATCAGCACGGTGGGGTGCGCGTCGATCGCGGGGTGGCGTTGTTGTCGCAATCCTCGAACATCATCATCAACATGACGATGCAGGCGCGGGCCCTGCCGGTGGCCTATGTGGCCTGTCTGGGGAATGCCGCGGTGGTCGGGCTTGCCGAACTGGCGGGCGCGCTGCTGGCCGATGACCGGGTGACAACGTTGGGGCTTTACATCGAAGGGATCGACGATGCCCCGGCCTTTGCCGCCCTGGCCGAGGCCGCGCGTGCGGCGGGCAAGGGGATCGTCTGCATCAAGTCGGGCAAGACGGAGCTCAGCCGTCTTGCGGCGGCGTCGCACACCGCGTCGCTGGCGGGGGGCGGGGCCGCGTCGAGCGCGTTTCTGCGGCAGATCGGGGTGGCCGAGGTCAACACGCCGGCCGAGTTGATCGAGACGCTGAAGATCCTGCACGTCCACGGGCCGGACCTTGGCACACGCCTGTGCGCCGCCTGCTGTTCGGGGGGCGAGGCGGGCTTGATCGCCGACATGGCTGCGCCGTTCGGGGTCCAGTTTCCGCCGGTGGGTGACGGCGCGCGCGCGCGGCTGGCCGAGATTCTGGGGCCGATCGTCACGGTGGCGAACCCGCTGGATTACCACACCTTCATCTGGGGCGACGGGCCGCGCACCACGGATGTGTTCTCGACTTTGCTGGCGGGGTATGACGCGGGCCTGTTCGTGATCGACCCCCCCCGCTTGGACCGGTGCGACCCGTCGGGCTACGATCCTGCGTTGCAATCCATCGTGGCGGCGGGGCAGGCGACCGGCAAACCGGCGTTTCCCGTCGCCTCGCTGTCCGAGAATTTCGACGAGGCACGGGCGGTGGCGTTGATGGATCAGGGGTTCGTCACGCTGATGGGGTTGGAAACTGCGCTGGCGGCGGTGCGCGCGGCGCAAACCCCGCCCGGCCTGCCGGGGTGGCGACCGGACGGCGCGCTACCCGAGCGTGACGCGGTGCTGCTGTCGGAGGCCGAGGCGAAGGCGGTGCTTGCGGCGGCGGGGGTTGCGGTGCCGCGCGGGGTAACGGGGCCTGCGATTGCCGGGCTGGATTTGTCCGGGTTGACCCCGCCCTTTGCCTTGAAGGGTCTTGGGTTTGCCCACAAGACCGAAGCCGGGGCGGTACGGCTGGGCCTTGCGTCGCTTGCGGGGCAGGCCGAAATGCCCGGCGCCACGGGTTATCTGGCCGAAGAGATGGTGACCGGCGCGGTGGCCGAGATGCTGGTGGGGCTACGGCGTGATCCGATCTATGGGGTGACGCTGACCATCGGCATGGGCGGGGTCACGGCAGAACTGCTGGCCGATACAGTGACGCTGGTGCTGCCGGTGGCGCACGACGCGGTGCTGGCCGGCCTGCGGCAGTTGCAGCTGTGGCCGCTGCTGGACGGCTACCGGGGGCGGGCGCGGGCGGATGTAGCGTCCGTTGTCAACCTTGCCGTGCGGCTGGGCGCGCTGATGCAGCAGGACACCACGCTGGACGAGATTGAGATCAACCCCGTGCTGGTGCGCGCTGCGGGGTCGGGGGCTGTGGCCGTGGACGCGCTGATCAGGAGGGTGTGATGCAGATGCTGACCGAAGGGCCGATCCGCACGCGGGTCGAGGGTGCCGCGCTGGAGGTGACGCTGGACCGCCCGAAGGCCAACGCCATCGATCTGGTGACCAGCCGGATCATGGGGCAGGTGTTTCGCGCGTTTCGCGACGATGCCGATCTCCGCGTGGCGATCCTGCGGGCGGAGGGCGAGAAGTTCTTTTGCCCCGGTTGGGATCTGAAGGCGGCGGCGGGCGGCGACGCGGTGGACGGCGATTACGGTGTGGGCGGCTTTGGCGGGTTGCAGGAGCTGCCGCACCTGAACAAGCCGGTGATCGCCGCGGTGAACGGCATCTGCTGCGGCGGCGGGCTGGAGCTGGCGCTGTCGTGCGATCTGATCCTGTGTTCGGACACGGCGACCTTTGCCTTGCCCGAAATACGGTCGGGCACGGTGGCGGATGCCGCATCGATCAAGCTGCCGAAGCGCATTCCCTATCATGTCGCAATGGACCTGCTGCTGACCGGTCGTTGGTTCGATGCCGAGGAGGCGCTGCGCTGGGGGATCGTGAAGGAGATCTGCACGCTCGACGCCTTGCTGGGCAAGGCCTGGGATCTGGCGCGGCTGCTCGAGTCGGGGCCGCCCCTGGTCTATGCCGCGATCAAGGAAGTCGTGCGCGAGGCCGAAGGGATGCGTTTTGCCGACGCGATGAACCGGGTCACCAAGCGGCAGCTGGCGACGGTGGACCGGCTTTACTCCAGCGAGGACCAGCTGGAGGGGGCGCGGGCCTTTGCCGAAAAGCGCGACCCGGTGTGGAAGGGGTGGTGACGCAGGCACCGTTCGGCACCCCCGCGCGCCGGATCGCAACGCGACACCTCGCAACAGAACGCGCCATGCCCCGTTGGGGGCGACGCCACACCAGACTGCCTGCCTGACGCTCGGTCGAGGCTGGCCAGATGAGCCCACAAATACGACGTGTGGCGTCGCTCTTTACCCATCACCCTATCGAAACCCGCGCTACGACTGCCTCGCCCGGACGCGGGTGCAGGAGTTGGCATGGATACGGACTACATCATCGTGGGGGCGGGGTCGGCGGGGTGCGTGCTGGCGAACCGGGTGTCCGAGAGCGGCAAGCATAGCGTGACGGTGCTGGAGGCGGGCGGATCGGATGCACGGTTCTATGTGCATTTGCCGCTGGGCTACGGCAAGCTGTTCTACGACCCCAAGGTCAACTGGATGTATCAGACCGAGCCCGACCCCGGCCTGCTGGGTCAGCGCGATTACTGGCCGCGGGGCAAGATCCTGGGTGGGTCATCCTCGATCAACGCGATGGTGTATATACGCGGCCACAAGGCGGATTACGAGGAGTGGGGTGCGCGGAATCCGGGGTGGGGGTGGCCGGAGGTGTTGGCGGCCTTCAAGGCGATGGAGCATACCGAGGCCGGCGCGGATGCGTGGCGCGGGGCGGGTGGGCCGCTGTTCATCAGCGAGAACCGCAAGGGCCTGCATCCGCTGGTGACCGACTACATCGCGGCCTGCGGCGAGGCGGGGCTGGCCTACAACCCCGACTTCAATGGGGTCGAGCAGGAGGGGGCGGGGACCTATCAGCTGACGGTGAAAGCGGCGCGGCGCAACTCGGCGGCGCGGGCGTTTCTGCATCCGGCGATGCGGCGCAAGAACCTGGAGGTGATCACGGGCGCGCATGTGACGCGGGTGATCCTCGAAGGCGGCCGGGCGGTCGGGGTGGAGTATCTTCGCAAGGGGGACCTTGTAACGTTGCGCTGTGCGCGGGAAGTCATCCTGTCGGGCGGAGCGATCAACTCGCCGCAGCTGTTGCAGCTGTCGGGGGTGGGGCCGGGGGCGGTGTTGCAGGCGGCGGGCGTGCCGGTGCTGGTCGACAACCCAAATGTGGGCGATCATCTGAACGACCATCAGGGGCTGAACTACACCTGGAAGATGAAGGTTCCGACCTACAACGGCGTGCTGCGGCCGTGGTGGGGCAAGCTTTTGGTCGGGATGCAGTATGTGTTCACTGGGGGCGGTCCGCTGGCGAAGTCGATCAACCACGGAGGCGGGTTCTTCAAGACCGCGCCCGATCTGGACCGGCCGAACATGCAGCTTTACATGCAGGCGTTCTCGACGCTGATCCCCAAGGACGGCGAGCGGCCGCTGTTGACGCCAGACCCGTTTCAGGGGCTGTCGCTGGGTCTTTCCAACTGCCGCCCGACCAGCCGGGGGCATATCCGCATCGCGTCGGCAGACCCCTTCGCCCATCCGGTCATCACGGCGAACGCCTATTCCACCAACCACGATGTCGAAGAGATGCTGCTGGCGTGCAAGTTTTTGCGGACCATCGCCGCGCAACCGGCCTTCGCCCGGGTGATCGAGGAAGAGTTGCGGCCCGGACCCCGGGTGGAAACCGACGACGAGATCATCACCGATTTCCGGCGGCGGTCGGGCACGGTCTATCACCCGAGCTGCACCTGCCGCATGGGACCGGACCCGGCCAGCTCGGTCGTCGATGCGCGTCTGCGGGTGCACGGGGTGGCGGGGCTGCGGGTCATCGACGCGTCGAGCTTCCCGAACCTGATGGCGGGGAATACCAACGGCCCGGCGATGATGATGGGCTGGAAGGGCGCAGAGATCGTGCTGGCCGACGCGCGGTGATCCTGCAACGGCGTGCCGTTCGAGGGGCCATCGAGGCCCCTCGCCCGGCTTTGGTGCCCCCTGTCCGACTTTGGTGACCGCCGTCCAGTATCGGCGTTGCGGCACTGTCGGAGCCTCCGGCGGGGATATTTAGGAACAGATGATGCCATCATCACTTGTTTCTAAATATCCCCCGCGGAGCGTTCCGTAGGCGTGGCCGGGCGTGGTGTTTCCAAGTCACTCGCCACGGGGGAAGCGTTTGCTGTCTTCGAGCACGTTCAGGTCCATGTGGTTGCGCATGTAGCGTTCGGACGCCTTTTGCAGCGGCTGGTGGTCCCACGGATAATAGGTGCCGTTGCGCAGCGCGGGGTAGACGACCCAGCGGCGGGCCTGACTGGCACGAACCTCGGCATCGTAGGCAGGCAGGTTCCAGCGGGTTTCGCGCTCGGCGGTGAACCAGGCGAGGACTTCGGCGCAACGGGGGTCGGGGGCGAGGTTCGTGCGTTCCTCGGGGTCGGCGGCGAGGTCGTAGAGTTGGTCGGGATCGACGGGGCAGTGGATGTATTTCCACGCGCCCCGGCGCAATGCGACCATTGGGGCGATCGAGCCTTCGGCGGCATATTCCATCGCGACCGGGCTGAGGCGTTCTGTGCCGGTGGCATAGGGAAGGAGCGATACACCGTCGGTCCACGCCTGGATTTCGCTCAGGTCGAGGCCGATCAGATCGCACAGGGTGGGCAGCAGGTCGATGGTGGAGACCGGGGTGGTCACGAGATGTGGGGCGAGGGCGGGGGCCGACAGCATCATCGGCACCCGAGCGGCCCCTTCGAAGAAGTTCATCTTGAACCAGAGGCCGCGTCGGCCGAGCATCTCGCCGTGGTCCGAGACGAAGACGATGATCGCCTCTTGCCTGGTATCCTCGAGCGTCTGGAGAATCTCGCCGATCTTGTCGTCGATGTAGCTGATGTTGGCGAAATAGCCTTGTCGGGCGCGGCGGATGTGGTCGTCTGTGATTTCCAGCGCCTTCCAGTCGCAGGCGTCCATAAGGCGTTGGCTGTGGGGATCCATGTCGGCGTAGGGGATTGCCTCGGGCGGGTCGAGTTCAGGGATGCCGTCGTAGAGATCCCAGTATTTGCGGCGGGCGACGAAGGGGTCGTGCGGGTGGGTGAAGCTGACGGTCAGGCACCACGGGCGGTCCTGCGTGCGCGACAGGTCGTAGAGTTTCTGGATCGCCTGATGGGCCACGTCATCGTCGTATTCCAGTTGGTTGGTGATTTCGGCCACGCCTGCGCCGGTGACCGAGCCGAGGTTGTGATACCACCAGTCGATCCGCTCGCCGGGTTTCCTCCAGTCGGGGGTCCAGCCGAAGTCGGCGGGGTAGATGTCGGTCGTCAGGCGTTCCTCGAAACCGTGCAGCTGGTCGGGGCCGACGAAGTGCATTTTGCCTGACAGCGCGGTGTAGTAGCCCGCGCGGCGGAGGTGGTGGGCGTAGGTCGGGGTGTCCGAAGCGAACTCGGCGGCGTTGTCGTAGACGCGGGTGCGGCGGGGCAACTGACCCGACATGAAGGCGGCGCGGGCGGGGGCGCACAGCGGCGACGTGGTGTAGGTGTTGGCGAAGCGGACCGATCTTTCGGCCAGTTTGCGCAGGTTCGGGGTGTGCAGGAACGCAGCAGGGCCGTCCGGAAACAGGGTGCCGGTCAGCTGGTCGACCATCAGGATCAGGATGTTGGGGTGGGTCATCGCGCGCCTCCGTTCGTCGTCGTGCCATGGGTGCGGCGAAGTTTCGCGCGGTGCAAGGGGCGTTGCGGGGCAGATGTCGCAACGGGCGCGCGAAGCGGCGGAATTGGCCTTGGCTTTCACGCGCGGGCGTTTTTGATGGCAGGTGCTGGCAGGAGTGCGCGCGATGGTGGTGGTGACGGAGTTTCCGTTTGCGGTGACGGACGAGCCGGATGTGGGGATCGTGCTGTCGGACGGCTGCCGGCTATCTGCGCGGGTCTGGCGGCCGGATCCTGACGCGCAAGGCGCGGGGCCGGTGCCGGCAGTGCTGGAATACATCCCCTACCGCAAGCGCGACGGCACGCTGCCGCGCGACGAGATGATGCATCCCTACGTGGCCGGGCACGGCTATGCCTGCGTGCGCGTCGACATGCGCGGCAATGGCGACAGCGACGGGCTGATGGACGACGAATACACCCCGCAAGAGCTGTCGGATGCTTGCGAGGTGATCGCGTGGCTGGCCGCGCAGCCGTGGTGCAACGGTGCGGTCGGGATGATGGGCAAGTCGTGGGGCGGGTTCAATTGCCTGCAGACCGCATGGTTGCAACCCCCCGCGTTGAAGGCGGTGATCTCGGTCTGTGCGACGGCGGACCGGTTTGGCGGCGATATCCATTTCAAGGGCGGCTGTCTGCTGGGCGAGAATTTCGGCTGGGGGGCGGTGATGTTGTCGTATTCGTCGCGCCCGCCGGACACGGCGTTGCGCGACGACTGGCGCGCGGTCTGGCTGGCGCGGCTGGAGGCGGAGCCGTGGCTGGCGCCGCGCTGGGCGGACCAGCAGGCGCGCGGCGACTATTGGCGGCACGGGTCGGTCTGCGAGGATTACAGCCGTCTGGCGGTGCCGGTGCTGATCTGGGGCGGCTGGGCGGACGGCTACATGAACACGGTGGCCGAGTTGGTGGAACATGCGGGGGCAAAGGGGATCGTGGGGCCGTGGGTGCACCAGTATCCGCACACGGCCGTGCCGGGGCCGCAGGTGGGCTTTCTGGACGTGGCGGTGCGGTGGTGGGACCGCTGGCTGAAGGGCGTGCCGAATGGGGCGGAAGATGACCCGGCCTACAGGGTGTTCATGATGGAGTCCGAGGCGCCGGATGCGTCGGCGCCGGTGCGGGCGGGGCATTGGGTGGCCGAGGGGACATGGCCTTCGGCGCGGGTTCGGCGCGAGGTTTTGCGGCTGGGGCTTGTGGCGCAGGCGCCGGGGGGTTTCACACCCCCCGGACCCCCCGCGGGATATTTGGGCCAAGATGAAAGTCCGGCATTTTCGGTGCGCGTGGCGACGCCGCAGCATCTGGGGCTGTTGGCGGGCGAGTTCTTTCCGATGGGATTGAACGCCGAGATGGCGGGGGATCAGGCGGCGGACGATGCGGTGTCGGCATGTTTCGACGGTGAGATTCTGAGAGAGCCGCTGGACCTGCTCGGTGCGGCGCGGCTTTCGCTGACCGTGGCGTCGGACCAGCCGCTGGGGTTCGTGGTCGCGCGGTTGTGCGACGTGGGGCCGGACGGGCGGTCGGTCAGGATCGCGCACGGGATGCTGAACCTCTGTCACCGCGACTCGATGGCCGATCCCGCGCCGATGGTGCCGGGTCAGGAGGTGGCGGTGGCGTTCGATCTGGACCAGATTGCGTATCGTCTGGCGGCGGGGCATCGGCTCCGGCTGGCGCTGTCGAACAGCTATTGGCCGTTCGTCTGGCCATCGCCGGTGGCCGGGGTTCTGACGGTGACGGGCGGGCGGCTCGATCTGCCAGTGCATCAGGGGTCGTCGGTGGAGTGGGACCCCCCGCCGGCGCGGCATGCTGCACCGTGGAAGCACCGGGTGGTGCGGGCCGGACGGTCGGCCCGACGCATCGAGACGGACCTGCTGGGCGGATCGGTCGCGCTGGTGGTCGAGGAGGACGGCGGGGATGTCGAGAACCTGGACCATGGGATGGTGACGGGCGAGACGTTGACCGAGCGCTGGGAAATTCAGCCCGATGACCCGCTGGCGGCAAAGGCCGTTCATGTGTGGGAACAACGCCTGTCGCGCGGTAATTGGTCGGTGCGCACAAGGGCTTGGGCCGAGATGACCGGGACCGCCACAGATCTGGTGATGCGCGCGCGCCTGACGGCGTGGGAGGGCGAGCGCGAGGTTTTCGACCGATCCTGGAACGACACTGTGACCCGCCGGTTCGTGTGACCAATGTTAGGCTCGCCGGGCAAAAATCGTTGCTCCGATCGGGAAACGCGGGTTATTGATTCTGCAATCAACAAAAACGGCCGGGACTGAACAGGGCGGCCACATCAGGGAGACGACAATGAACGACCAGATGAACGATCTGCTGGCGCGTGCCGCCATGGGGCGGATGTCGCGCCGTGACTTCATGGGTCGCGCCTCGGCACTCGGGGTGTCGGCGGCGTTGGCCGGGACGATGTTTGCCGGAGTCGCGCGGGCTCAGACCCCGGTCAAGGGCGGCACGCTGATCGCGGGCATGGCGGGCGGCGAGTCGACCAACACGCTCGATCCGGCGCTGGCGGCGTCGGAAGTGCCCTACATGATCAACATGACCTGGGGCGAGATGCTGGTCGATGTGGCGCCGGACAAGACCATCGACTACCGTATCGCCGAAGAAATCAGCTCGAACGCCGACGCGACCGAGTGGAAGTTCAAGATCCGCGCTGGCGTCGAATTCCACGATGGCAAGACCGTGACCGCCGAGGATGTGATCGCGACGCTGCGCCGCCACACCGACGAGAAGTCGCAGTCGGGCGCGCTGGGCATCGTGCAGGGCATCAGCGAGATGACGGCGAGCGGCGACATGGTCACGCTGAAACTGGCGTCGGGCAATGCCGACCTGCCGTTCCTGATGGCCGACTACCATCTGGTCATCCAGCCCGGCGGCGGCGTGGACAACCCGACGGCCGGCATCGGGGCGGGGGCCTACAAGGTGGTCGTCAACGAACCGGGCGTGCGGCACACCTTCGAGCGCCATGCCAACTATTGGGATGCCGCCCGCGTCGGGCATGCCGACCAGGTCGAGATCCTGGTGATCAACGACAACACCGCACGCACCGCCGCGTTGCAGTCCGGCCAGATCCACATGATGAACCGGGTGGACCCCAAGGTCGTCGACCTGCTGAGCGGCGTTCCGGGCGTCGCGATCGAGCGCGCCTCGGGTCCGGGGCATTACGTGTTCATCATGCACGTCGACAAGGCGCCCTTCGACAACAAGGACCTGCGCATGGCGTTGAAGCTGGCGATCAATCGGCAGGAAATGGTCGAAAAGATCCTCGGTGGCTTCGGCACGGTCGGCAACGACTTTCCGATCAACGCGTCCTACCCCTACTTCGACGACTCCATCCCGCAGCGGGAATACGACGCGGCGAAGGCGGCCGAGCACTACAAGGCGTCGGGGCATGACGGCAGCCCGATCATCCTGCGCACCTCGCCGGCCGCGTTCCCCGGCGCGGTCGAGGCGGCGCAGCTGTTCCAGCAGTCGGCCAACGCGGCAGGCATCCCGCTGCAGGTGAAGCTGGAACCCGACGACGGCTATTGGGACACCATCTGGAACGTCGAGCCGTTCTGCTCCAGCTATTGGGGCGGGCGTCCGGTGCAAGATCAGATGTATTCGACGGCCTATCTGTCGACGGCGGACTGGAACGACACCAAGTTCAAGAACCCCGAGTTCGATGCGATCCTGATCAAGGCGCGCGGCGAGCTGGACCAGGCCAAGCGCAAGGAAGAGTATTCCAAGCTGGCCAACATGCTGCGCGACGAAGGTGGCCTGATCCTGCCGATGTTCAACGAGACGGTCGAGGCCCGTCGCGAAGAGGTCGGCGGCTGGATCGTCGATCCGAACGGCGAGTTGATGGGGGGCAAGGCGCTGGTCAAGTGCTGGCTGTCCGCATAATACCGGTGGTGTAGGGCGCAGCGCGTGCATCCGGTTCTGATCCTTGTGACCCAGCGCGTTGCGCTGGGTCTGCTGCTGTTGCTGGCGGTGTCGGTGGTGATCTTTGTCGGCACCGAGGCGCTGCCCGGCGACGTCGCTTCGGCAATCCTCGGGCAGTCGGCCACGCCGGAATCGCTGGCCAACCTGCGCGAAGAGCTAGGCCTGAACCAGTCGCCGATCGCGCGCTATTTCACCTGGATGGGCGGCCTTCTGACCGGCGATCTGGGCGTCGCGCTGACCAACGGTCAGGACATCGGCCAGGCCATCGCGCAGCGGATGGGGAACACGATTTTCCTCGCGGCCTGTGCGGCGGTGATTTCGGTGCCGCTGGCCATCCTCTTGGGGCTGCTGGCCGCGCGTTATGCCGGGCGGTGGCCGGACAAGGTGATTTCCGGCATCACACTGTCGACGATCAGCCTGCCCGAGTTCGTGGCGGGCTACTTTCTGATCTATCTGCTGACGCAGATCATCCCGATCTTTCAGCCGGTGGCGATGATCTTTCCCGGCATGTCGTTCTGGGCCAAGCTGCATGCGGTGGCGCTGCCGGTCATCGTGCTGGTGCTGGTGGTTCTGGCGCACATGATGCGGATGACGCGGGCGGCGATCCTGAACGTGATGCAGTCGGCCTATATTGAAACCGCCGAGTTGAAGGGGCTGTCGCCGATGGCCGTGATCTGGCGGCACGCGCTGCCGAATGCGGTGGCACCCATCGTGTCGGTCGTGGTCATCAACCTGGCCTATCTGGTGGTCGGCGTCGTGGTGGTCGAAGTGGTGTTCAGTTACAACGCCTTAGGCAAGTATCTGGTCGATCATGTGGCCAAGCGCGACCTTCCGGTGGTGCAGGCGGTGGGCATGATCTTTGCCGCCGTCTACATCGGGTTAAACATTCTGGCCGACGTGGTGTCGATCGTCGCCAACCCAAGGCTGAGGCACCCGAAATGAAGATGCCGCTTTCCGCGCTGCTGGGCCTGATCTTTACCGGCGGGTTCTTTTTCGCCGCGATCTTTGCCGACGTTCTGGCGCCCTATCCGCTCGAGATGGCCGTGGGCAAGGTGTGGGAGCCGCCGTCGGCGACCTACTGGCTCGGTACCGACACGATCGGCCGCGACATTCTGAGCCGCCTGATCTACGGCGGCCAGATCACGATCTTCGTGGCCACGGCGTCCTCTTTGCTGGCCTTCGGGCTGGGCTCGATCCTCGGCTTCACCGCCGTCACGCAAGGCGGGCTGGTCGATCAGCTGCTGTCGCGGCTGGTCGATCTGATGATGGCGATCCCGTCGCTGATCATCGCGCTGGTGGTGCTGGTGGTGCTGCCACGCACGCTGATCACGCTGATCCTGCTGATGGGGATCCTGGACGCGACGCGGGTGTTTCGGCTGAGCCGCGCCGTGGCGATGGACATCGCGGTGATGGACTACGTCGAGGCGGCGAAATTGCGTGGGGAACGGCAGGGCTGGATCATCTTCCGCGAGATCCTGCCCAACGCGCTGTCGCCGCTGGTCGCGGAACTGGGTCTGCGGTTCATCTTTGCGGTGCTGTTCATCTCGACGCTGTCGTTCCTGGGGCTGGGCATACAGCCGCCGTTGGCGGATTGGGGTGGCATGGTGCAGGAAAACAAGGACGGGCTGATCTACGGCAAGGCGGCGGCGTTGATGCCGGCGCTCGCGATCGCGGTGCTGGCGATTTCGGTGAATCTGGTGGCGGACTGGGTGCTGTCGCGCACCACGTCGCTGAAAGGTGGTCGCGGTGGCTGAGGATAGGGCAGTCGGATCGTTGCTGGAGATCAGGAACCTCAAGATCGAGGCGACGGCCTATCCTCCGGGCGAACCGCCGCGCCATGTGGTGTTGGTGGATGACGTGTCCGTGTCGGTCCAGAAAGGCCGGGTGCTGGGGCTGATCGGCGAATCCGGTGCCGGAAAATCGACCATCGGCCTCGCGGCGATGGCGTTCGGCCGCGGCGGGGTGAGGTTGACCGGGGGGCAGATCCTGCTGAACGGGCGCGACATCCGTGGGGCCGACGTGGGCACGCTGCGCGCGTTGCGGGGCCGCGAGGTCACCTACGTCGCGCAGTCGGCGGCGGCCGCGTTCAACCCGGCCAAGCGGTTGATGGAGCAGGTGATCGAGACGACGCTGCTGCATGGCGTGATGGGCCGCGCCGAGGCCGAGGCGCGGGCGGTCGCGCTCTTTCGCAAGCTGGGCCTTCCCAACCCCGAAACCTTCGGGTCACGGTTTCCGCATCAGGTGTCGGGCGGGCAGTTGCAGCGGGCCATGACGGCGATGGCGCTATGCCCCAAGCCTGAACTTGTGGTGTTCGACGAACCCACCACCGCGCTCGATGTGACGACGCAGATCGAGGTGCTGGCGGCGATCAAGGAAGCGATCCACGACACCGGCGTCGCCGCACTGTACATCACACACGACCTTGCCGTGGTGACGCAGGTGGCGGACGATATTCTGGTGCTGCGGGGCGGGCGCCGCGTGGAATACGGCACCACCGACCAGATCATCAACGCCCCGCGCGAGGAGTATACCCGCGCGCTGGTGTCGGTGCGGTCGATCGACCATGTGGAAAAACCGCAGGCCCCGTCGATCCTGTCGGTCGCGGGGGTGACGGCGCGCTACAAGGGCACGACGTTCGATGTGCTCAAGACCGTGACGGTGGACCTTGCGCCGGGGCAGACGCTGGCGGTGGTGGGCGAAAGCGGGTCGGGCAAATCGACTCTGGCGCGGGTGATCACCGGGCTGCTGCCCGCGGCGGAAGGCCGGATCACGTTTGCCGGGCGCCCGTTGTCGCCGGACCTTGCCAGCCGCACCAAAGACGACCTGCGCGAGCTGCAGATGATCTACCAGATGGCCGACACCGCGATGAACCCGCGCCAGACCGTGGGCACCATCATCGGGCGGCCGCTAGAGTTCTATTTCGGCCTGAAGGGCGAGGCGAAACGGGCTCAGGTGCAGGATCTGCTGGACCAGATCGAAATGGGCAAGGGCTATATAGACCGCTACCCGGCAGAACTGTCGGGCGGGCAGAAACAGCGTGTCTGCATCGCCCGCGCGCTGGCGGCCAAGCCCAAGCTGATCATCTGCGACGAGGTGACCAGCGCGCTCGACCCGCTCGTGGCGGACGGGATCCTGAAGCTGTTGCTGACCTTGCAGGCGCAGGAGGGGGTGGCATACCTTTTTATCACCCACGACCTGGCCACGGTGCGCGCCATCGCCGACCGGATCGCGGTGATGTACCGCGGGGCGGTGGTGCGGTACGGGTCGAAAACCGACGTGCTGACCCCGCCGTTCGACGATTACACCGACCTGTTGCTGTCCTCGGTGCCCGAGATGAAACTGGGCTGGCTCGAGGGCGTTCTGGCCCATCGCAAGATGGACAGCGCGGGGAACTAGGCCGCCCCCCTCACCCAGCCCCTCCCAACGCGGGGGAGGGGAGGCGCTATGGCTTTCATCTTGGCAAAAATATCCCCGCCGGAGGCTCCGACGCCTCGGCCATCCTGACGGTGCAAAATGAAACGAAAACTGTTGTTAATCCTGTTGGACGGGGTGCCCTACGCCAACTGGCGGCGGCTGTTCGGCAATCTGGAAGGCTGGGTGCAGGCGGGCGAGGCGCGCGTCTGGCGGATGCGGTCGGTGCTGCCCTCGACCAGCGGCAGTTGCTATGCCTCGATCCACACCGGGGTGCCGCCGCAGGTGCATGGCATCGTCGGCAACGCGGTGCGCCGCAAGCTGGAGCTGCCCGACGTGTTTTCCGAGGTGACGCGCGCCGGTGGGGTGACCGGGGCGGTGACGCACAGTTTCTGGTCCGAGTTCTTCAACCGCCATCCCTTCGATCCGGTGCGGGATCTGGAATACGACGAACCCGGCGGGCCGATCACCCACGGGCGGTTTCACACGATGGCAGGCGATTCCAGCTTTAACCAGATGACGCCCGCGGACGCCGACCTGTTCGCCACGCTGACCATGCTGTGTGAACGCAAGGGCATCGACTACGGCATCCTGCACACCTGCACGCTCGACAGCATGGGGCATCGGTTTTTCCACGATTGCGAAGAGATGGACGACGCCTGTTACCGGATGGACGAGACGCTGGCCGGGTTCATCCCGCGCTGGCGGGCCGCCGGGTACGAGGTGATCGTGACCGCCGATCACGGGCAGGACGCGCGGGGGCATCATGGCGGCACCGGGGCGGCGCAGCAGGAGTTCGCGTTCTACTACTTCGGCGATGCGGTGATGCCGGAGACGTCGGTGGTGCTGGACCAGTTGGGATTGGCGCCGTCGATACTGACCCGGCTTGGGGTTGCGGTGCCCGCCACGATGACGGTGGCGCCCTTCATGCGCGGTTGAGCGGGGGGCCGTCTGCCCCCCGGCGCGTTCCGCGCTCCCCCCGAGGATATTTGGGAACAGGTGATGATCAAGAGGCGTAGTCGCTGGCCTCGGCGTCGAGCAAGGCCTTGAGTTCACGAAGGTGGGCGTCGGCGAAGGCGGGGTAGGCCTCCCATTCGCGGGCGGTCTTTTCGGCGACGTCTTCGGACAGGTATCGCAGCGGGCGGCCGGTCTGCAGGGCGCGGATGTAGGTTTCCGCCGCGCGTTCGAAGTATGTCAGGCGGTTGAACGCCTCGGCCACGGTGCGCCCGAGGATCAGCACGCCGTGGTTGCCCATGACCATCGTGGTGATCTTGGGATTGTGCAGCAGCTGCACGCAACGAGTGGCCTCATCCTCGAACGCCATCCCGCCATAGTGATCGTCGACGACGTGCCGGTTGTGAAACATCGCGGTGTTCTGGTCGATGGCCGGCAGCCGGCTGTCGGCGAGGCTGGCCAGCACGGTGGCGTGGATCGAGTGCACATGCATCACGCAGCGCGCGTGGGGATGGGCGCGGTGGATCGCGCCATGCAGGCCCCAGGCGGTTGGGTCGGGCGCATCGGGGCGCTGCATCGTGGTGGGGTCATTGGCGTCGATTTCCAGCAGGTCCGACGCTTTGATGCGGGCGAAGTGGCGACCGTTCGGATTCATCAGAAACCGTGTGCCGTCGTCGCTGACGGCCAGAGAGAAGTGGTTGGCGACCGCCTCGTGCAGGTTCAGTTTCACGGTCCAGCGGAAGGCGGCGGCAAGGTCGGTCCGCTTGGCGAGATGCGACAAGTTGGCGTGGGCGTTCATGGTGGGTCTCCGTAAGGCCAGTGGCCGTTTGCGAGGGCGGCAATTGCGGCGGTGATGCGGGCAAAGGAGGCGGCCGCGCGTGGGACCATGTGGCGCGCGCGCAGATAGCCGTGGACGAGGCCGGGCTCGAGGATGCGGTGGGCGGGGGTGTTGGCGGCGGCCAGGCGGGCGCAATAGTGACGCGCGTCGTCGGCGATCGGGTCACATTCTGCGCTGAACGCGACGGTGGGTGGCACCCCGGCGAGATCCGGGGTCAGAAGCGGGGCTGCCGTGGCGTCGCCGGGGGTGTTCTGCCGGATGCCGGTGTAGAACATCACGTCGTCGCGGGTCAGCATCGGGGCATGGGCGTGCGTCAGGTAGCTACCGGCATCGGGATCGCCGCCGAGGCCGGGATAGATCAGGACCGCGCCGCGCAGGCCCGGGTTTGCGCGCAAGATCTGCGACGCGGCGGCGGCCAGGTTGCCGCCCGCCGAGTCGCCCGCCAAAAGCACCGGGCCGGACGCCAGCAGCGTGCGGGTGACGGCCAACGTGTCGTCCAGGGCCGCGGGATGCACGTGTTCGGGCGACAGGCGATAGGCGACGCTGACCACCCGCAGACCCGTTGCCGCAGCGATTTCGGCACAGACATCGTCATGGCTGTGCAGACCGCCGACCACGAAGCCGCCGCCGTGCAGATAAACCACCGCGGGGGCGGCATCGGCATGGTCCGGCGCTGCTTCGGCATCGGTATAGTCGCGGCATGGAATGCCGCCGATCCGTCGGTCCTGCGACGTTATTCCGCTGGGGTAGTCCGCGTGAAATCCGGCGCACATGACGTCGTAGATTCGCCGCTGTTCGGCGATGGACGCGGAGGCGGTGTCGTCGGGATAGCTTTCCGCCGTCCTTGCGATGAAGGCCCAAGTCGCTTCGTCAATGACGGTTTGGTAATCAGTTTGCGTCATACTGGCCCAGTCTTGTGGTCTTTCCGGTCGGTCAGCGACAGCAGATCCGGCCGTTCTGTCTAACATCCGCCTGAATTGGGTCGCGAAATGCCCAGATTAGCGCGAACTTTCGACATTTCGAAACGGTAGACCAAGAGATGGGACGTTACCAAGGGGCTTCGTGATGCAACTGATCAGATCGTTCGAGCACGAAGGTATAGCCCCCGTCGGTTTGGGAACGCGCGTTTTACTGGTGACGATGGATGGTTCGGACGGTGTGCTGACACGGCGTCTGGCGGGGCTGGGCGGGCAGGTCGAGTCGATTGGCGAACTTTTCACCGGCTTGTCGATGCTGATCGACGATCCGTTTGGCTATGGGCTGTTCGTGGTGGAATGCGACGCGTTCGGCGGGCTCGACCCGGTGCGCCGGTCCTGCATGGCGATCGGCCAGCTGGCGGCGCGCATTCCGGTCATCCTGGTCAGCCAGGACTGCGTCACCCAGATGTTCCCCATGGATCGCCATGCGCCGGTTCTGCTGCGCGCCCCGGTTTCGGCCGTGTCGTTACGGGTCGGGTTCGAACATGCCCTGCGCGACCGGCTGGCGTTGCGGTCGATCTGACCGCCGTCGGCGGGCTTACTCGAAATTTCATACCTTGCTTGCGGCGGACCGTGCAAACGGGTGTGCCGCTGGGCGCCGATGCAGCGAACAGCCGCAGCCGGCAGCGGTCGTCCGCGTGCCGGCTGCAGGAGTCTTTCTTAGGCGAGCGACAGATTGGTGGCCGATTCGCGGCCATCGCGACCGGCTTCGATGTCGAACGTCACCGGCTGGCCGTCCTTCAACGAGCGCAGACCGGCGCGTTCCAGTGCGGTGATGTGCACGAACACGTCTTTCTTGCCGCCTTCCGGAGCGATGAAGCCATATCCTTTGGTCTCATTGAACCATTTCACGGTGCCCTTTGCCATCGTGAACTCTCCTGTCTTGTCTGCCGCCCGCGGAAGTGCGGCGGCCCGGCCCCGTCAGCTAGGAATCGAATGCTGCGGCCGAAAACTGCAGACAGTGGTCGATAGAGATAACGTCGCAAGAGGATTTATGGGGGAACGAAACTTGAAAATCAAGATCGTTGGACGATCAGGCCCTTTCGGCCTGCGCTGCCTCGGGCGCGGGACGGCGCGGCAGCACCGCCGGCAGAACGGCCAGTGTCAGGGCGATGAAGCCCGTCGACATCCACAAGATGAACGCCTGCAAGAGATTGGCATCGAACACCAGAAGCGCCGCAATCGCCGAAGCGAACCCAAGTCCGCTGCAGAACAGAACCAGAATGACCGCCATCGTACACCTCCATACTTGATAGGTTAACGGTGATGGGCAAGTGGGGCCGATATGTGGCAGGAACGCGATAACGCCAAGGCGTGTGACAATAGTTTAAAATAACCGGCGCGCGAGTAGAAACCCTGCCAAAAAGGCGGCCGAGGTCCCAAGATCCGGTGCGCCATCCGCAGGTCCCGCGGACCCGATAACCGGTTGCGGCACGGCGACTTGCAACACCCGTGTCCGCCTGTTGCGACGCGTCGAAAGCCACAGCGCCAGAGACAGCGCGATGATGAGCATCAGCGCCCCCACCAGCGCCGGGGCGGCGACCGGACCCACCAGCGGCCGCAACGCGACGTTCAGCGCGGTAAGGCCTAAGACGGCGGCGGCCATCAGGCAAAGCCCGATGGCCGCTACCACCGCCAGCTCCGTCAGTGCGAGGCGCAGACGTGCTGCCCCCGCACCGGCGAACTGGCGCCACATATCCGTCAGAGGATTCACCGGCGGGTCAGAGCGCCGATCAGCACTCCCATGCCGGCAGCGATCATCAGGGCGACATAGGGGTTGTTGGCCACGGCGGCCTCGACGCGCAGGTCAGCCTCGTGACCCTTCTTGCTGACATAGCGCGCGGCTTCGGTCATGCCTTCGTTCACGTCGTTCATCATAGATTTGCCCTGACGCGCACCTGCATCTGCCAAGCTGGACGCGAGCTTCGACATGTCGTTGCGCAGGGCCGACAGTTGGGCCGAGACGGCTTCGTAATCAGCGGTAATCTTTGCGGTAGGATCGAGTGCCATTTAAAACATCCTGTTCTGTTGAGGCGCAACCGGACCGCCGAAACGGATGATCTGCGCTTTGCTGTCGCGACACCCAACGCGACATGGGGTGGCTGGGTTCCCCACGATCCTGCGACCCGCCCGGTTTTTATGCGCAAGGCGCAGCCGGTGTCCGGAGCGCTTGCTGCGATCAGACCAAGAGGGGGCCATCGTGATCCAGGTAGGCCCGGTCGAAATCGGCAAGCCTCACCAACCCGTCGTAGTCGTCGAACGTGACCTTGCCTTTCTGGAACGTCATCAGGTTCGCCTCGCGCAATTCGCGCAGCACCCGGTTGATGTGCACCGCCGACAGCCCCAGCGCATCGGCCAGCAGATACTGCGACAGCGGGCACTTGTAACCAGTCTTGTCGCCCAATCCGACCAGCCGCAGCCGGGCGCCAAGCTCCAGCAGGAAATGCGCGGTGCGTTCCGTCGCGCTGCGCCGCCCGAGGCTGACCAGATGTTCGACGACCATCGCCTCGTCCCGGCTGGCGGCCCACATCACCGCCGTGGCGAGGCGCGGGGTCTGGGTGAAGGCGGCCAGCAGGTCGGTCGACTGAACCTCGGACGCTTCGACCGGGGTGATCGGCAGGGCGTTGTGATCGGCGGTGCGGAACAGGACGGACCGCAGGCCCAGAAAGTCGCCCGGGATCTGGAAATCGACGATCTGGCGCGATCCGCCGGGCAGCAGCTTGTACGAACAGACCCAGCCCGAGGCGATGATGTAGGCCGCCTGATTTTTCTGCCCCTGATAGACCATGTCCCGACCCACCGGAAACTTGCGCCGGCGTTTGTAAAGATCGGACATCGTGCTGATGTCGTCGGCTGACAGCGCGACGAACGCGGCAAGCTTGCGCGCAAAGGGGCTGTCCTGGATCTGCATGGCACAACTTTCCTGGCCCGGTAATCGTGACAACCGGATGTCGATCGAGTTCGGATTAAACGGGTTTCCGACGCGCGACGCTGCTTTGGGTTAGTCCGGCCCAAGTGTTTCGTGACAAGGGTAGCCTGTCGATCCGAATTCGGTCCAACCATACTCCGATCCCCGAAAAGAAGAACCCTATGAAAAAAGTGCCCGACATTGCAGGAACCGCAGCCCTGTCGATCTGCGAGGCGCTGCTTCTGGCGTTGAACGACCGCAATGTCCTGCCCGAGCGCGAGATCGTCGGCATTCTGAAAGATGCGGCCGCGGCGCACGAGAACGCCCCCGAAGACGATGGGCCGGAGGGACTGCACGCCGAAGTCGCCGCGTTGATCAACACGATCCTTGCAGGCGGCAATACGGTGCGGCGGCGGTAGCGATGGTGGGTGATGACGGACTCGAACCGCCGACCATCTCGGTGTAAACGAGACGCTCTACCAACTGAGCTAATCACCCCATCGCGCTGCGTTTAGCCAGACTGCCGGGCGTAAGCAAGTCGTCAGATCACCTCATCTTCGTCGGGAATGTCCATTTCCGCATCCTGATCGCCGTCGTCCACCGGAATCTCGGCCAGGTGAAACAGCGCATCGCCCTCGTTGACCAATGGCAGATGCGCCCGGCCCAGCAGGATGCCGGGCTTGGGTGCCACGAGGTCCACCTCGGTTTCGCCGAACGGGTCCGAGATGGTCGCCAGCACCTGCCCCGCCTCGACCCGCTCGCCCACGTCGGCGCGCAGGCTCATCAGACCCGCCCCAGGCGCGCGCAGCCATTCGCTGTGCGGGCTGTGCAGGGAGGGTGTGCGGGCGATCGGTGCCGCGCTCGCCGGGACCATGCCGACGGCGGCCATCACCCGCAGGATGCCGGCAATCGCCACCTTGACGGCCGCCTCGTCCACCCGCAGCCCTTCACCGCCTTCGAACAAGAGGACGGTCACCCCGGCGTGTTTCGCCGTCGCGCGCAACGATCCGTCGCGCATCTTGGAGGTCAGCGTGACCGGGGCGGCAAACGCCTGCGCCAGGCGCAGCGCCTCGGGCTGGCCGGGGGAGACGCGGATCTGTGGCAGGTTGGTGCGGTGGATCGCGGCCGAATGCAGGTCGATGCCGTGGCTGGCCCGGGCCAGCACTTCGGTGCGAAAGGTGTAGGCGAGGCGCGAGGCGAGCGAGCCCGAGGCCGAGCCGGGAAAGCTGCGGTTCAGGTCGCGGCGGTCGGGCAGATAGCGCGAATGGGTCAAAAAGCCGAAGGCATTCACGATCGGCACCGCCAGAAGGGTGCCCGCAACGCTGTTCAGCGCGGGGTGGCGCAGCAGGCGACGGACGATCTCTACCCCGATCACCTCGTCGCCGTGGATGGCGGCCGACACGAACATCACCGGCCCCGGCCGCGCGCCGTGCACCACGTGCACGCTCAGCGACACCGGCGTGTGGTCCGGCATGTTCGTCAGCGGCAGCGCCACCGTCGCGCGGCGTCCGGGCGGAATGCTGCGCCCGGCGATCTGGAAATTCTCGCGTTTGGCCATGCCTGCCCCCCAGCGGCCTTGGATCGGTCGAGGAGGCAGGCGTAGCGCGGTTGTGTGACGGTCAGGCGACGGTCAGGCGGTGGTCGGGCTGCGGTCAGGCGGGCTGTTTGGCAAACCGCAGATAGGGCAGCTTGATGTCCAGCGGGCCGAACTTGGCCTCGGCCTGATCGTTGTTCAGCGACAGCGCCACGATCACGTCCTGTCCCGGCACCCAGTTGGCGGGGGTGGCGATCGGCACGCCGTCCGTGGCCTGGATCGCATCGAGCGCGCGCAGGATCTCGGCAAAGTTGCGGCCGACCGACATCGGGTAGGTCATCGTCAGGCGCACCTTCTTGTCGGGCCCGATGATGTAGACGGTGGTGTTCGCGGGCGTGCGGCCTTCGGCGGGCAGATAATAATCCGCTGGCAACATGTCATAGGCCTTGGCCACGGTCAGGCTGGTGTCGTCGATGATCGGAAAATCGGCGGGGCTGCCGGCGAAAGCCTCGATGTCGCGCTTCCATTTCTCATGGTCGGCCGCACCGTCGACCGAGACGCCGATCACCTTTGTCTTGCGCTTGGTCCACTCGGCGGCCAGTTGCGCCACCGCCCCGAACTCGGTCGTGCACACGGGGGTGAAGTCGCGGGGGTGGCTGAAAATGATGGCATAGTGGCCATCGAGCCAGTCATGGAAATGGATCGTGCCGGCGGTCGAGTCGGCCGTGAAGTCGGGGGCGACGTCGTTGATGCGGACGGACATGGGGTTCTCCTGCAAAGTTGCGCACCAGACATAAGCCACAACACCGTCGGTTTCACCCGTCTGCATCAGTCGGACTGCGAAAGAAAACGTTTCTCTGCGGCGGCCCCGTTGGGCAGGACGGGCGTGCCGCGGCCGATCGGGGCAATGGGTCGTCGTTCTGCCGGTGCTTCGCGACACGGACTGTCGGAACCCGGCTTGAATGGCACGCCCGGCGGTGTCACATTTGATCAAACCAAAGCGGAGGCTTTCATGCTGATCAGACGCGACTTCTACATCAACGGCCAGTGGACGGCGCCCGCGACCCCGCGCGACTGCGAGGTGATAGACCCCTCCACTGAAGACGCCTGCGCGATCATCAGCCTCGGCGATCAGGCCGACACCGACGCGGCCGTCGCGGCTGCCAAGGCGGCGTTCCCGGCCTGGGCCGCGACGCCGCCCGCCGAACGCCGTGCCGTCGTGGTGCGGATCCTCGAGCAGTACGAGGCGCGCAAGGAAGAGCTGGCGCAGGCCATCGCGACGGAGATGGGCGCGCCGGTGCAGTTTTCGCGTGACGAACAGGCGCCTTGCCTGCCGTGGCACCTGACCAACTTCCTGACCGCGTTCGATGCGATCGAATGGGTCAAGCCGCTGGGCCCGCACGCGCCCACGACGCGGATCGCCCTCGAGCCGATTGGTGTGGTCGGGCTGATCACGCCGTGGAACTGGCCGATGAACCAGATCGCGCTGAAGGTCGTGCCAGCACTGCTGGCGGGCTGCACCTGCGTGCTGAAACCGTCCGAAGAGTCGCCGCTGAACGCGATGATCTTTGCAGAATTCTGCCATGACGCCGGGGTGCCGGCGGGCGTGTTCAACCTGGTCAACGGTGACGGAGCGGGCGTCGGTGCGCAGCTTTCGGTGCATCCTGACGTGCAGATGATTTCGTTCACCGGATCGACCCGGGCCGGGCGCGCGATTTCGAAGGCGGCGGCGGAGACGCTGAAGCGGGTGACGCTGGAGCTGGGCGGCAAGGGCGCCAACCTGATCTTCGCCGACGCGGATGACCGGGCTGTGGAACGCGGCGTGCGGCACATGATGTCGAATTCGGGCCAGTCGTGCAACGCGCCCTCGCGGATGCTGGTGGAACGCCCGGCCTATGAACGCGCTGTCACGATCGCAGCCGAAGTGGCGAACGGCATCAAGGTCGGATCGGCGCATGACGAAGGCAAGCACATCGGCCCGGTCGTCAACAAGCGGCAATGGGACCAGATCCAGGGCTACATCGAAAAGGGTCTGGCCGAAGGCGCGCGTCTGGTGGCTGGCGGGCCGGGCCTGCCCGAAGGCTTCAACCGCGGCTTTTTCGTCAAGCCCACGGTCTTTGCCGATGTCGTCCCCGGCATGACGATCGAGCGCGAGGAAATATTCGGCCCGGTCCTGTCGATGATCCCCTTCGACACCGAGGCCGAGGCCCTGCGCATCGCCAATGACACGCCCTACGGCCTGACCAATTATGTCCAGTCCGGTGATGGCGCCCGCCGCAACCGGCTCTCGCGCCAGTTGCGCGCCGGGATGATCGAGATGAACGGCAAGTCCCGCAGCGCCGGGTCGCCCTTCGGCGGCGTCAAATCCTCGGGCCGCGCGCGCGAGGGCGGCCATTGGGGCATCGAGGAGTTTCTCGAGGTCAAGGCGAT